>JADGGK010000105.1 GCA_019689975.1 Pseudolabrys sp. | reverse complement strand
GCGACGCAGGCTAGGACACGCCTGCCCGGTTCCACCCGCGCGCGCCCGCGCCGTAGATTTCATGACCGCTGTCGGTGACGGCGACGGTATCCTCGAGCTTGATGAAACCGCGGGTCGGATGCATGAGCGTCGTCTCGACCGAGATCACCATCCCCGCTTCGAGCGGCTCGGCGGCATATTCGTTCGCGTAAGGCACCGGTCCGCGGTCGGTCAAGCGCGGCGCCTCGTGGCTGACGAGGCCCATGCCGTGGGCGAGGAATTCCATGTGGTTGTGGTGCTTCGACTTGTGCACCAGCGGCTCGGCCGCGGCATAGATCTCGCGGCCCAGGACGCCGGCCCGGATCGGCCTCATGCCGGCGCGCTGGATCTGCTCGATTTCGGCCAGCAGATCCTCGAGTTCCGCATCGGGCTCGCCCTGGATCGCCATACGGCAGACATCGCCGATATAGCCCTTGTAGTTTCCGCCGCTGTCGAGCGACAGGATGTCGCCCCGCTCCCACCGCTGGTCGGACGCGGCGCGGTTGAAGCTCGTGCCGGCGGTGATCAGGCAATATTCGAAGGTGAGGCCGCGGCTGGTCTCCTCCCGCCGCAAGGCCTCGACGACCTCGGCCTTGGTGATGCCCGGCCTGGCAGCGGCGATGACGGCCCGCATCGAGTCGATGACGGCTTCCGACGCATATTTCAGCATCTTGAGCTCTTGCGCGCTTTTCTTGGCGCGCTGGCGCTCGAGAACGAACAGCGCGTCGACCCACTGGGCATCGGGAAAAGCCTCGCGCAGCACGCTTGCGGCATCGTAAGGCAAAAAGCCGAACTCGACGGCAATCCGCCGCCTCGCAATGCCGGTCCTGCGGATGTGGTCGACCGCCTTCTGCATGGCATCGACCGAGCCCGATGTCGTGGTCTGCGCCTCGGGCGTCCACATCGGCGCCACCTCGCGCTGGAATTTCTCCAGGCGATGGCCGAAATAGGCGGCCCGCTCCGGCTGGCCCTTGGGATAGACCAGCACCGGCAGGTACCGGCTCACGCCGGTCGCGTCCATGTAGTCGAAGAAGGCGGCGCGATGGCCGCCGAGCAGGTACTGCACGTTGTGCTTGGAGGTCGCGATCACGACGTCGATGCCGGCTGCATCCATCAGCCGATCGAGACGCGCCGCATCGAAGGGAATCGTAAAACTCCTTGCGGGTTGCACGTTGACATTCATGGCACCGGCTCCGGCTTGCCGCTGAGGACGGGCGAACGGTCAACCGCAAGACTAGGACCAGAGTTCCCTGCTCGCAAGCCGGGCACCCGCGACGAGCGCCTCGAGCTTCGCCCACATGATGGAGGGATGCACGCGCCGGTGGAACGGCCCCTGCGCGAAGCCGCAATCGGTGCCGGCAATGACTTGTTCGCGCCCGACGACCCGCGCCAGCCGCACGATGCGTTCGGCGACGAGTTCGGGATGTTCGACGACATTGGTGGCATGGCTGATGACGCCCGGAATGAGCACCTGTCCGGGCGCCAGCCTGACGCCCTCCCATACCCGCCATTCGTGCTCGTGGCGTGGATTGGCGCTTTCGATGACGTAAGCGCCGACCTTCACCTTGAGAATGAGGTCGACGATGTCCTTGAGCGGCACGTCGCTGACGTGCGGCCCGGGCCACGAGCCCCAGCAGACGTGGTAGCGGATGCGTTCGCTCGGCAGGCCTTCGATGGCATGATTGATGATCTCGACTTGCCGCGCGAGCCAGCGCCGGTAGTCCGCGAAGGACGCCGGCGGCACCATGCGATCATAGGTCACGGCGCTGCGCGCGTCGTCGAGCTGAAGCAGGAAGCCGGCGTCGAGAATGGTCCGATATTCCGTCCGCATCGCTTCCGCGATCGCGACCTGCAGCTCCTCCTCGCTCCGGTAGTATTCGTTCTTGCGGTCCGGGATGACGCTCGCGGGCGCGGCGACCGGCATGAAGGCCTCGGCCACCGTCACGCCGGCGAGCGCGGCCTTGAAGTTGGCGATGTCGCGCGCAAGTTCGGCTTCGCCGGTATAGCGGATCGGACCGACGCAGACCGCATCGCTGGTGGTGGCCACGCCCTCGCGGGCGTCAAGTTCGGCGTAGAACTCCGCAAACCGCGTGCGGTCGGCGCCGCGTTTGAAGGGATTGGCCGCTTCGCTCGTTATCGGCCGCCGCTCGAAGCCCGACAGGCGTTCCAGCGCGTATTGCGACCAACTGATCGACTTGCCGAATTCGCCGTCGCTGACCACGTCGATGCCGATTCTCGCCTGCGCGCGCACGACCTCGGCGACCGACTCGGCGAGACATTGCCGATAGGCCGCCTCGTCGTAGGGCCTGCCGGCCTGCTTCAGGCGCAAGAAATCCTGTAATCTCTGCGGGCGGATCAGGCTGCCCACATGCGTGGTGAGAATGCGTTTGCTGCTGCGCTTCATGCGCGGCTCTATGCCCGCCGCGGACGCGAAACGCAATCCGTGGGCCGCGCCCCAATGACCGGGCGTCGCCGCGTCGCGGCCGCGTGGGCCGGCGAGAGCGGGCTGCAAACGGATTGATCCGGTACCGCGATGGCGAGCGGTCCGCGCAAGCGGCGAGCCGACCTGCCGCCGTGATGGCGAGGAGCCCGAACGAGCGACGGCGCCATCACGTCCTCGGTGCGCCTCATGCACAATGCATGCGACCGCGGCACCGCCGCCCGGATTGATTCGCTTTCGCGGCGTTCGCAACGAGCGACGATTGCGGATTGCGCCGCTGCGCTCGCAAGGACCCGCCCCGCCGCCGCGATCCGCGCTAGCCCTTCACCACGCCGATCAACTGCTCGAGCTTGACCGGATCGTTGCGCAAGGTTTCGCTCGGCCCGTCATAGACGATCCGGCCGCGGTCCATCACCACCGCGCGCGGCGCCATGGCGAGCGCGAGCCGCGAGTTCTGCTCGACCAGGACGAGCGCGAGCCCGCCCTCCTCGGTCAGCCGCTTCACCGCGCGCGCGAGTTCCTCCACGATCACCGGCGCCAGTCCCTCCGACGGCTCGTCCATCAGCAGCACGCTCGGATTGCCGACGAGCGCGCGGGCGATCGCGAGCATCTGCTGCTCGCCGCCGGAGAGCTGGTTGCCGCGATTCTCGGCCCGTTCGGCGAGCCGCGGGAACAGCTCGAACACCGCGCGTTCGGTCCACGGGCCCGGCCGGGCCGCGACCTGCAGATTTTCGCGCAGCGTCAAGGAGGGAAAGATCTCGCGCTCCTGCGGGACGAAGCCGAGGCCGCTCGCGACGCGTCGATAGGTCGGCAAGCGGGAAATGTCGGCGCCGTGCAGGCGAATGACGCCGCCATGCAAGGTCGTATGTCCCATCGCGGTCAGCAGCAAAGTCGACTTGCCGACGCCGTTGCGTCCGATGATCGACAGGGTCTCGCCGGCGGCAAGACTCAGCCGCACCCGTTCCAGCACCACCGTCTCGCCATAGCCTGCCGACACGTCGTCGAGCGCCAGCGCGGGCTCAGTCATGACGGCCCCCACCGGGAATCGCCTCGCCGAGGTAGACCGCACGCACGTCGGCATTGGCCATGATCTCCTCCGGCGTGCCCTCGGTGAACACGGCGCCGGCGACCAGCACCGTGATCTGTCTTGCGAAGCGGAACACCACCTCCATGTCGTGCTCGATGATCAGGATGGCGATATCGGGATCGAGCGACGCCACGACGTCGAGGATGAGGTGGGTTTCCGAGCTCGGAACGCCGGCGGCCGGCTCGTCGAGCAGAAGCACGCGCGGCCGCTGCGCGAGCGCGACCGCAATCTCGACGAGGCGCTGACGCCCATAGGGCAGTTCGCGCACCAGCTTGAGGGCGTCGTCGGTGAGGCGCAGGGCATCGAGATAGTCGAGCGCTTCGTCGATCACGCTGCGCTTCGCGCCGGCCGCGCGCCAGAGATTGTTGCACTCGCCGTCGCGCTCGCCGATGGTCATGCAGATGTTTTCCAGCACGGTGAGCCCGCGGAACAGGGTGTTGATCTGAAAGGTGCGCGCGAGTCCGCGGCGCGCGCGCTCCGCCTGGCTGAGCGCGGTGATATCCTCGCCGTCGAGCAGAACCCGACCGGACGACGGCTTGAGCGCGCCGGTGATCAGATTGACCAGCGTGGTCTTGCCCGCGCCGTTGGGCCCGATGAGCGCGCGACGGGCGCCCTTCTCGAGCGCAAGATCGACGTTGCGCGTCACCGGCAGGGCGCCGAAGGCGCGGTTCAGCCCCTTCACTTCGAGCACGGGAACGGTCATGGCCCGGCCCTGCGCGCGGCGCGTCCGCTCGCGCCTTCGATGAGACCGAGAATGCCGCGCGGCGCAAACAGCACGGTCAGCACGAGCAGCAGGCCGATGCCGAATTGCCAGAATGTCGGGCTCATCTTTGAGAAATAGTCCTCCAGCACCATGTAGACCACGGCGCCCGCAAACGCGCCGTAAAGTCGCCCCGTGCCGCCGAGGATGAGCATCACCATCACCTTGGCCGACACGTCGAAATCGAAAACCGCGAGCGTCACATAGGCGTTGGTCTGGGTGAACAGCGCGCCGGCGACCCCCGCGATCGCCGCCGCGATGGTGTAGACCGTCACCAGCCGTCGATGCACCGGCGAACCGATCGCGTGCATGCGGCGCACGTTCTCGCGGATTCCGGTGAGTGCCTGCCCGAAGGGGGAATAGACGATGCGGCGGACGAAGAAGAAGATCAGCCCCAGCACGCCGAGCACGTATAGATAATTGACGTGGCCGTAGAGGTCGTACTGGAAGATGCCGAACAGCGGCGCGATGGTGAGGCCCGGCAGCCCGTCATAACCGCCGGAAATGTCCGACCGCAGATTGCCGGTCTCCTGCAGCATGATGGCGGTTGCGAGCGTCAGCATCAGCAGCGTCAGGCCGCGATAGCGCAGCAGGAACCATCCGGTGCCGAAACCGATGAGCGCGGCCACCATCGCCGCGGCGCATAGGCTCGAAATCGGCTCGGTATAGCCGAGACGCGCGATGAGCAGGCCGACCGTATAGGCCCCGACGCCGAAGAATGCGGCATGGCCGAGCGTGACGATGCCCGCATAGCCGAGGATGAGATCGAGCGACAGCGCGAACATGACCATGATCAGCACCTGGGCGCCGAAGGTCATGCGATCCGGCAGCAGGAAGAAAGCCGCGATCGCGAGCAGCCATGGCAGGCATTCCGGCCAGCGAAACCGGTGACGGCGTGCAAGATAATCGGCCGCGCGTGCGCGCGCGGCGCTGCGGGCGGAAAGAACCGCTTGCGTTTCACTCGCGTCCATAGAACCCCGCAGGCTTGACCAGCAGCACCAGCACCGTGACCGCGTAGATGAAGAATCCGCCGGCGTCCGCGAGCAGATATTTTCCCGCCGTATCGAAGACGCCGAGTATCAGCGCCGCGAGCAGCGTCCCCTTCAGGCTGCCGAGGCCGCCGACGGCAACGACGATCAGGAAGAGCACGAGATAAATGACGGCAAAGCTCGGCGTCAGCCCGAAAAGCTGGATCGCGAGACCGCCGCCGAGCGCCGCGAGCGCGGATCCGAGCGCGAAGGTCAGCGTGAACAACCGGTCGACGTTGATCCCCACCGATTCCGCCATGCGCCGGTTGTCCACGGCCGCGCGGATCTTGGCGCCGATATTGGTGCGCTCGAAGGCATACCAAAGGACCGCGATCAGCGCCGCACCGAGCACGATCAGGAAGGCGCGGTAACTCGGAAAGGCGCGAAACCCGAGATTGACGTCGCCCTGCAGCCAGCGAGGCAAGGGCACCGATTTCGGGATCGGCCCGTAGAAATAGGTAAAGACGGCGATCGCCATGAACGCGAGCCCGATGGTCAACAGCACCTGCTCGAGGTCGGTTGCCTTGTACAGGCGGCGATAGAGATAGCGCTCGAAGGGCACGCTCGCCGCCCCCACCGTCACGGCGGCGATGATCAGCGCCGGCACGAAATCGACGCCGGAGGAACGCGTGAGCGTCACGACGATATAGCCTCCCGCCATGGCGAAGGCGCCATGCGCGAGGTTGACGAAATTCATCAGCCCCATCGTGACCGAAAGGCCGACGGAGGTGATGAACAGGAACATGGCATAAGCCAGGCCGTCGAACAGGATGCTGACGGCGATGCTCACAATATGCGGCACGAGCCCCACCTCGGTACGAGAACGCCGCCGCGCCTGTTATGCGCGGCGGCGCCCTTTCGTGTCAAACATCCGCGTCGTCAGGAGGCGCAGCGGCCGACCTTGAGCACCTTGCACTCGTCCTTGACCGCCTTGACGGTCCCGAGCACCCGCTCGCCGAGCTTGCCGTCCGGCTGGCGATAGACCTCCATGGCGTGCTCGTCCTGCACGATGTCACGCGTCGCCGGATCGATCATGACGTGGCCGCGAGGGCCGTTCGTCGACCATCCCTTCAGCGCATCCACCACCTTGGCGCCGTCGGAGAGGTCGCCATTCAGCTTCTTGATGGTGTCGAAAATGGCATGCATCGTATCCCAACCCGCCGCCGACATGAAATCGGGGTAGGAATCGGGACCATAGGCCTTGTGCCATTCGGCGACGAAGGCCTTGTTCTGCGGATTGTCGAGGTCACGCGCATAGTGACCCATCACGATCGTGCCGATCGCCGCCTCGCCCATGTCCTGCAGCTTGTTGTCGGGAATGAGATCCATCGGTCCGATCAGCTTGATGCCGGCCTTCCGCATGCCGAGCTCGCCATAGGCCTTCATCACGCCGGCCGCATGCGCACCGGAGGGGATGAAGACATACATGCAATCCGGATGCTCGTCCTTGATCTTCTGGAAGAAGGGCGTGAAGTCCGGCACCTGCACCGGGCTGCCCATCGGAATGGAGTCGACGATCTTGCCGCCGGCCTTTTCATAGCCCGTACGGAACGCTTCCGTGGAATCCTTGCCGGGCGGAAAATCCGTATAGGCCATGGCGACGGTCTTGCAGCCGATCTTGTCATAGGCATAGGCGCCCATGGGATAGGCCGGATGCCACATGGAGAAGGACAGCCGCACGATGTACGGCGACAGATTGGTGATCCAAGCGGTGCCGGCATTGGCGATGATCATCGGCACCTTGGCCTGCGTGATCACCGGCGCGAGCGCGATCGCCGACGGCGAGAACACGAAGCCGGTGACGACCTGCACCTTGTCATTGGTGATGAGTTCGGTGGTGACGGTCTTGGCCTGGGCTCCGGTCGGCGGCCCCTCGTCGCGCTTGATGATCTCGACCTTGTGCGGCGCGATATCGTTGGCGTGCAGTTTGACGTAGAGATCGAACGCCTTGTCGATCTGATGGCCGAGATCGGCATTGGCACCGCTATAGGGCAGCACCACGCCGATCTTGACCGTGGCGGCGTGGGCATATCCGCCCATGGCCAGAGCCACGGCGGCCATGCCCAACCATCGCAGAAGATGCATCAGGTCCCTCCCGTACTCCGTTGAAATGCTGTGCGATCCTATCGATCGCCGCGGCGAAAACCGACGTCTCGCGTCTAAAGTGGCTCAATTTGAAGTCGAAGGTCAATCGGCAATGACGCCACGGCCGCCCCGTCCCGCACCGCATCGCGGCACGAGGCGGTGCCCCGCGGCAGCGACTGCCGCCGCCAAAGACGCGCGCGTCAGGCGGCGGGCCGGGCTATGCCCGCGACGGGAACTGGATCACGATGCGGGATGGCGCGCGAAAGCGTCGCGACTTCGACCCGGTTACGCCCGCGCTCCTTGGCATGGTAGAGCGCCTGATCGGCCTCGGCGAGAAGATCGGCGACATCCAATGAGCGGCTCTCGCAATAGGCAAGGCCGATACTGACCGTTGCGCCGATCGGTCGGTCATCGACGCATTGCGCCGCCTCGGCGAAGGATTGACGGATGCGCTCGGCCGCGACCAGCGCCTTGTCCCGGCTGACGTCGGCGAGAACCGCGGCAAATTCCTCGCCGCCGAGGCGGCCGATGAGATCGCCGGGGCGCAGCGCGGCGCGCGCGGAGGCGGCGAAAATTTCCAGCACCCGGTCGCCGACGGCATGGCCGAAGCGATCATTGATCGACTTGAAATGATCGAGATCGATGAGCAGCACGGCGGTTGGGCGGGGATCGACCGAATGACGTTTGGCGAGCAGGCCCGCCTCGTGCAGGAACGAGCGTCGATTGGCGATCCCCGTCAGCGGATCCATCATGGCGGCGGTACGATGACGGAGTTCGGTTCGCCCCTTCGCCATGGCAAGAAGGATGAAGGCGACGGAAATGGTGAGCAGCACGGCCTGAAAGCTGATCGCGGTCAGCCACACGCTGCGCGAGAGGTCGCCGGCGATCCGCGCCCATGGCGGCATGGCGGCCAACGGCAGGCGCAACAGGAACAGGGCGCCATAGGCAAAAAGCATGAAAATGGCTGGCCATCGCGACAGCAACGGTTCGCTCCGGCCGCGCCAGAATTCGAATGCGGTGAGCCATGCATAGGCGGTGATGATGGCCGCGGCGGCGAGCGCACGCAATTCGGCGAAGTCGATGATGACCGGCAGGCGGCAGATCAAGAGCCAAATCACGGCCCCGCCGACGAGATAGACCGGCTCGACCGGTCGTCCGTCGAACACGCGCGCGCCCGTCCACGTCGTGGCGAAGGAGGTGAATAGCAGCGCATTTGCCAGATCGATGGTGACCAACTGCGGCGCCGCGCCGTACATGCCGAACAGCATGATCGAGACGGCACGGAGCAGGTGCGCAAATCCCCACCACGCGACGGCGGTGATCGCCGTGTCCTGAACCCAGGCGAACAGCATCAACAAGCCGAGAATGGCCTCGATATATATCGTGACCACGAAAAGGGTGTTGACGTCGAGAGTCACTGCGGCCGGGCCTCGCGCTGGCGGCGCTTCACCGTTTCCCCGTTCCCGCAATAACGGCAGGTGAACAACAAGTGGTGAATCGGCACCATCGCAACG
>JADGGK010000104.1 GCA_019689975.1 Pseudolabrys sp. | reverse complement strand
CGGGCGCGCAATGCCGCTCAGGCCGCCAGCGCGTGCAGGATGCGCGCCCAGCTGCGGATGCCCTTGTGGAAGCATGCGAGGTCGAACTTCTCATTGGGCGAATGCACGCGATCATCGTCGAGCGCAAATCCGACCATGAGCGAATCCATGCCGAGCACGTGCTTGAAGTCGGCGACGATCGGGATCGAGCCGCCGCCGCCGATCGTGACCGCCGGGCGCCCCCATTCGTCGGCGAGCGCGCGACGCGCCTTGGCCAGCGAGGGACTGTCGAACGACAGCTGCAGCGCCGGCGCGAGACCGAAATTGGTGAATTCGACCTTGGCGTCCGGGGGCAGGCGCGCGCGCACGAAGGCGCGGAACGCGTCGGAAATCTTCTGCGGATCCTGGTCGCCGACGAGCCGAAAGGAGATCTTGGCCCTCGCCTCGCCGGGTATCACGGTCTTGGCGCCCTCGCCGGTATAGCCGCCGACAATTCCGTTGATCTCGGCGGTCGGCCGCGTGGTGATCTGCTCGATCAGCATGCGATCCTTCTCGCCCGCCGGTTCCTTCAATCCCACCTGGCCGAGGAACTCCTGCGGCGTCAGGTCGAGCGCCGCGAGCTCGGCTTTGACGTCGGGCGGCAGTTCTCTCACTCCCTCATAGAATCCGGGAATGACCACCCGGCCCTGGTCGTCCCACAGGCTGCCGAGAATCGTGGCGAGCACCCGCAGCGGATTCTGCGCCGCGCCGCCGAACAGGCCGGAATGCAGATCGCGGTCGGCACAGACGACCTTCACCTCCTCGTAGACGAGCCCGCGCAACGACGTGGTCACCGCCGGCGTTTGCGCATTCCACATGGCGGTATCGCAGACGAGCGCGAGGTCGAGCCGGAACTCGTCGGCATTGTCGCGGACGAACTTGAACAGGTGCCGCGAGCCGCATTCCTCTTCGCCCTCGATCATGGCGGTGATCGGCAGCGGCAAGCGGCCGGTGACCGCCCTGAAGGCGCGGCAGGCCTCGATGAAGGTCATGGCCTGCCCCTTGTCGTCGCAGGCACCGCGGGCGACGATGATCTTGCGGCCGTCCGGCAGCGTCTCGATCCGGGGCTCGAACGGCGGCGTTTTCCATAAATCGAGCGGGTCGACCGGCTGGACGTCGTAATGGCCGTAGAAAAGCACGCGCGGTCCGCCCGCGCCGTTCGATCGCGCCACCACCACCGGATGGCCCTCGGTCGCGCGCAGGCCGGCCTCGAAGCCGATCGAACGCAGATCGGCGGCAACATGCTCGGCCGCGGCGCGGCATTGGTCCTTGTACGCGGGATCGGTGGAGATCGAGGGGATGCGGAGCAGGGCGAACAGCCGCTCCACCGCCCGATCGATATCGCGGTCAATGTGACGCAGCACCGCCTCGAGCGTATCCATTGCCGAAAAACCCTTTGATGCCGACGGCAACCGGTCATCCGCCGTCACGGCGTGACGATCGTCCACGACCCCTGCGGCGGCGCCGCGGCAATGGCGCGGTGCCGCGCGCCGTCCCGCTCCACCTTATCGCAAAACCGAAGGCTGGCAACTCGCGATCCGGCCGCGAAGCCGGCGCCGACCGCCGCGTCATGGCGAGGCCGCGACGATTTGCACCCGAAAGACGGCCTTGCCGCAAAAGGAGGCGGTTTTTTTACGCGCTCGATGCGCCGACGGCAGACATGCTCGCGCGGCGCGCGCAGCCGGCCTCTCGTCGCCTCGGCGCGTGTCTTTTCAGGCAGATTTTTTCAAGCAAATTGCGCGCAATTCCTGCGGGCGCGGTCCGGAAGCGAAGATTTATTCAAATCGTCGCCGGTGTGCGTCGGAAATCCCTTGACACCCCTCGACCTGTCATGGCTTTACCTCGCGCCTCTCCCGCACGTCCGCGTCATGCGCCAGGCAATGGCGAGTCGTGCTTGTCATCACCGCGACCGCGGTTCAATATGCGGCCATCGGCTTGGGGCTCGAGGAATAATGGATGAGCTGATCGCGCGTCTCGTCGCCACTGTCGGTGTCGACCGAACGGCCGCGGAAAAGGCGGTCGGCATCATCCTCGAGTTTCTCCATGAGGAGGGGCCGCCGGACAAAGTGGAAACCTTGATGGCGCGTCTGCCGGGCGCGCGGGAGCTCGTGCGTGGGCGGACGGGCTCCGGCGCCGGCGGCGATGCGACGGCGGCAATCGGCGGCATCATGGGTGCCGGCACCCGCTTGATGGGTGTCGGCTTGACCATGGCGCAGGTGCAGGGGGTCACCAAGGAAGTCATTGCCTATGCGCGCGAAAAGGCCGGCGAAGACACCGTCGGCGAGATCGTGGGCGCAATTCCCGGTTTGAGCCAGTTTGTTTGAACCGCCCGGGGTGGTCAGGCGACCGATCGTGGAGGGCGAGGAGCCGTGCCGATGTCCTATCCCATCACAGCTCTCGAGGGGATCGACGGCGAAATCGCCGCGATTCTCAAATCGGTGAAGATCAGATCGACCGCGCGCCTGCTCGAGGCCGCTTCCTCGCCGAAAGGCCGCAAGACGCTTGCCGACAAGACCGGGATCAGTGCGAAACAGCTCCTCTGCTGGGCCAACATGGCCGACCGCATGCGCATCAAGGGGGTGAGCAAAGGCTATGCCGAGCTGCTCCAGGCCGCCGGCGTCGACACCGTGCGCGAGCTGACGCACCGCAGCCCCGCCAAGCTCGCCGCCGCCATGGCCGCTGCCAACAAGCAGCGCAAGCTCGTGCGCGTGCTGCCGTCGGAGAAGACGGTGGCGCGCTGGATCGAAGAGGCCAAGCGCCTGCCGCTGAAGATAAGCTATTGAGAACGCCAGCCTTCGGCGCGCTTGACAGGCCCCGGCCGGGCGCGCAAAGCCTCGCGCATGAGTGCGCAAGGCGGTCGCGAAACGGCCGCGGACCTGATCGCCGATCCCCCGACGTCGTGGCTTGCGGGCCTCCTGGCACGCGGCCGTCCGCTCGTCATGGGCGTGCTCAACGTCACGCCGGATTCCTTCTCCGACGGGGGACGCTTCCTTGATCCCGGGCGCGCCCTCGCCCATGCCCGGCGCATGATCGACGAGGGCGCCGACATCATCGACATCGGCGCGGAGTCGACCCGCCCCTACGGCGATGCGAGGCCGGTCGACCGCGCCGAGGAGATCGCGCGGCTCGAGCCGGTCCTGGCCGAGGTCGTCAAGCTCGGGACGCCGGTCTCGATCGACACGATGAAGGCCGACGTCGCCCGTTGGGCCTTTGCCCGCGGCGCCGTCATGGCCAACGACGTGTGGGGTCTGCAACGCGACCCGATGATGGCCGACGTCGTCGCCGAACACGGCTGGCCGGTGGTGATCATGCACAATCGCGATGCCGCGGATCCGACCGTCGACATCATGGCCGATGTCGCCGCCTTCTTCGAGCGCTCGCTGGACATCGCGGCGCGCAAGGGTATTGCGGTCGACCGCATCGTGCTCGATCCCGGCATCGGCTTCGGCAAGACGCCGGAGCAGAGCATCGTCTGTCTTTCCCGGCTGGGCGAGCTCCAGCGTTTCGGCCGGCCGATCCTGATCGGCGCTTCGCGCAAGCGATTCATCAACGCGGTGTCGCCGTCGCCGCCCGATCGGCGGATCGGCGGTTCGATCGCCGCACATCTGGCGGCGGCCGCGCGCGGCGCGGCGATCCTGCGCGTACACGACGTCGCCGAAACGGTGCAGGCGCTCAGGGTCGCCGCCGCCATCGAGGCCGCGCGATGAGCGACCGCGTCTTCATCACCGGATTGTCGCTGCACGCCTATCACGGCGTGATGCCCTATGAGGGCAAGGTGGGTCAGACCTTCACCATCGACCTTGCGCTCGACATCGACCTTTCCGCCGCGGCGCACAGCGACAAGGTCGCCGATACGGTCTCCTATGACAAGGTGGTGGATTGCGTGAGCGCGGCCTTCGTCGCGCAGAGATACCGCCTGATCGAGGCCGCGGCCGGCAAAGTGGCCGACGCCGTGCTGGCCGCCTTCCCGCGCGTGACGCGCGTGAGCGTCACCATTCACAAGCCGCACGCGCCGATCGCCGCCACCTTCAGCGACGTCGGCGTGACCCTGGTGCGAAACCGCAAATGACGCAGGCGCTGCTCGCGCTCGGCGGCAATATCGGCGACAGCCGCGCCATTCTCGACCGCGCCGTCGCCATGCTCTGCGACGGCCGCGAGATCAAGCTGACCGCCCGTTCCTCCGACTACCGCACGCCGCCCTGGGGTTGCGAATGTCAGCCGCCCTTCGTCAATCTCTGCATCGCGGTCGAGACGACCCTCGATCCCGCCGCCTTGCTCGCGCGCGCGCAGGCCGTCGAATTGAGGCTCGGCCGCGACCGCGCGCGCGAGACGCGCAACGGCCCGCGCACCGCTGATATCGACCTCATCGCCTATGACGAGGTGACGCTCGCAACCCCTGCCCTGACGCTGCCGCATCCGCGCCTGTTCGAACGCGCCTTCGTCCTCGTTCCGCTCGCCGAAATCGCGCCCGACAAGATCATCGCCGGCCGCAAGGTGAGCGAGGCGCTCGATGGTCTCGACACCACCGGCATCGAAAAGCTGCCGCCGCGCGCCTAGAATGAACGGCGGCGATGTTCGCACCGCAGCGGAACCTGTTATAGAACCTGTTATAGAGGCCGCGGGTTTTGCCACGCTTTCGGCAACATGCCACTTTGCCGCCATGACCGATGCCGCCTTGAGCCTTGCCGCCGAATTCCCGCCGACGTCATATGCCGAGTGGCGCCGGCTGGTGGAGGCCGCGCTCAAGGGCGCTGCCTTCGACAAGCGGCTGGTGAGCACGACCTATGACGGGCTGCGCATCGAGCCGCTTTATCCGCGCGCGGCGGGTGCCCGGCCCATCGCCGGGCGGGCTCCCGGCGCCGCCTGGACGGTGATGCAGCGCATCGATCACCCCGATCCCAAGGCGGCGAACCGGCAGGCGCGCGAGGATCTCGAGAACGGCGCGACGGGGCTCACGCTGGTGTTCGCGGACTCGCTCAACGCCAACGGCTACGGGCTGCCGGCAACGCCGCAGGCGCTGGCGCAGGTGCTCGACGGCATCGCGCTCGAGGCCGTCACCGTCGACCTCAATCCGAGCCCGGCAATGGCCGATGCCGCCGATCTGCTGGCCGAGCTGGCGAAACGCCGCGGGCTTGCGCCGGCGACAATCGGCATGCGCGCGGGCATCGATCCCATCGGCGGCCTCGCCGCCTCGGGCGTGGCGCCCGCGCCGTGGAGGGAATTGTCGGCGCGCGTCGCGGCCGCGATCCGCGCGCGCGCCGCGGAGGGCTACCGCGGTCCCTTCGCCGTGGCCGACGGCCGCCTCATCCACAATGCCGGCGGCTCGGAGGCGCAGGAACTCGCCTTCGTGCTCGCCGCCGCGGTCGATTACCTGCGCGCGCTCGAAAGCGCGGGCATACCGCTCGAGGCGGCGCGCGCGATGATCTATTTCCGCCTGGCGGCGGACGCCGACCAGTTCCTCACCATCGCCAAGTTCCGCGCCGTCCGCAAATTGTGGGCGCGCGTGCAGGCGGCCTGCGGGCTCGCGCCGCAACCGACAATTGTCAGCGCCGAGACCGCCTGGCGCATGATGACGAAGCGCGACGTCCATGTGAACATGCTGCGCGCCACCATCGCCGTCGCCGCGGCGGGCCTCGGCGGCGCCGACGACATCGCCGCGCTGCCCTACACCGCCGCCCTCGGCCTGCCCGATGCCTTCGCGCGGCGCCTCGCGCGCAACACGCAGCTCGTGCTGCTCGAAGAATCGAGTCTCGCCAAAGTGGCCGATCCGGCCGCCGGCTCCGGCGCCATCGAAGATTTGACCGACCGGCTCTGCGGCGCGGCCTGGGGCCTGTTCCAGGCCTATGACAAGGCGGGCGGCGCCTGGGCCGCGCTCGAACAAGGGCTGGTCCAGCGCGACGTCGCCGCCGTGCGCGCGCGGCGCGAGGCGGCGGTGGCGCACCGCACGGACGCGATTACCGGCACCAGCGACTACCCGAACCTGCAGGAGGAGGCCCCGCGCGTGCTCGAGGCGCCGCGCGTGCCGCCGCGGCCGGCGCTCGGCAAAGTCGCGGTCGAGCCGTTGCCCAGCATCCGCCTCGCCGCGCCTTACGAGGCGCTGCGCGAGGCCTCCGACGCGCTGTTCGAGAAAACCGGCCGGCGGCCGAGAGTGTTCCTCGCCACGCTCGGCAGCCCTTCCGATTTCACCGCGCGTGCGACCTTCGCCAAGAACTTCTACGAGGCCGGCGGCATCGAGTCCGTGATCAAGGACGGTTTCGGGGATCACGCCGCGATGGCGGCCGCCTTCGGCGCCTCCGGCGCCAAGCTTGCCTGTCTCTGCTCGTCGGACCGGGTCTATGCGACGCAAGCCGCCGACGCGGCCAGGGCGCTCGCCGCCGCCGGCGCCGTGGTTCACCTTGCCGGACGTCCGGGCGAGAACGAGGCGATCTGGCGCGCGGCGGGCGTGCGGCACTTTATCTATACGGGCTGCGACGCGCTTTCGACCTTGCGCGAGGCGCATGATATTCTGCGGCGATAGTCATGGCCGGCCCCGCCTGCGCGGTGGCCGCCGCGCTGGGCGAGGGCCCAATCCTGTCCGCGCGGTCGCGCGCCGTCCTGCCGACCGCGTGGCCGGAACAAGTCGGCCGTGACGGAGGAGCTCGATGAGCCGGATCCCCAATTTCGCCGAGATTGCCTTCGCCGACACCGCGGCACCGCTGCCTGCCGCGGCGGCCGCGCCCTGGCAGACCCCGGAAGGCATCGTGGTGCAGCCCCGCTACGGGGAGGCCGACCTCGAAGGCCTCGACTTCCTCGACACCTATCCCGGCAAACCGCCCTTCCTGCGCGGTCCCTATCCGGCCATGTACCCGGCACGGCCCTGGACCATCCGCCAATATGCCGGTTTCTCCACCGCCGAGGACTCCAACGCCTTCTACCGGCGCAATCTCGCCGCCGGCCAGAAGGGCCTCTCGGTCGCCTTCGATCTCGCGACCCATCGCGGCTATGATTCGGATCATCCCCGCGTGGCCGGCGATGTCGGCATGGCGGGCGTCGCGATCGACTCGATCTACGACATGCGCACGCTGTTCTCCGGCATCCCGCTCGATCAGATCAGCGTGTCGATGACCATGAACGGCGCGGTGCTGCCGGTATTGGCGCTCTATATCGTGGCCGCGGAAGAGCAAGGCGTGCCGCAGGAGAAACTGTCCGGCACGATCCAGAACGACATCCTGAAAGAGTTCATGGTGCGCAACACCTATATCTATCCGCCGGGGCCGTCCTTGCGCATCATTTCCGACATCTTCGCCTATACGGCGGAGCGCATGCCGAAATTCAATTCGATCTCCGTTTCCGGCTATCACATGCAGGAGGCGGGCGCGACGCAGGATCTCGAGCTCGCCTACACGCTCGCCGACGGCGTCGAATATGTGCGCACCGGCATCCGCGCCGGCCTGCCCGTCGACCGTTTCGCCCCGCGCATCTCGTTCTTCTGGGCGGTGGGCATGAATTATTTCATGGAGATCGCCAAGCTGCGCGCCGCGCGCATGCTGTGGGCCAAGCTGATGAAGCAGTTCAAGCCCGAAGACGAGCGCTCGCTTTCCCTGCGCACGCATTGCCAGACCTCGGGCTGGTCGCTTGCGGCGCAGGACGTGTTCAACAATGTCGCGCGCACGATGATCGAGGCCATGGCGGCGACGCAGGGACAGACCCAGTCGCTGCACACCAATGCGCTCGACGAGGCGCTGGCGCTGCCGACCGATTTCTCCGCGCGCATTGCGCGCAACACGCAGATCGTCCTGCAGCAGGAAGCCGGCGCGACCCGCATCATCGATCCCTGGGGAGGCTCCTATTTTGTCGAACGCCTCACCTACGAGCTCGCGCGCAGAGCATGGGGTCATATCGAGGAGGTGGAGGCGCTCGGCGGCATGGCCAAGGCGATCGAAGCCGGCCTGCCCAAGCTGCGCATCGAGGAGGCCGCCGCGCGAACGCAGGCGCGCATCGACTCGGGACAGCAAGCGGTGATCGGCGTCAACAAATATCCGCCGGCGGAGGACGCGCCGGTCGAGGTGCTGAAGATCGACAATTCGGCGGTGCGGGCGCGGCAGATCGAGAAGCTCGCGCGGCTGCGGGCCGAGCGCGATCCG
This sequence comes from Pseudolabrys sp., assembly GCA_019689975.1. Classification (GTDB taxonomy): domain Bacteria; phylum Pseudomonadota; class Alphaproteobacteria; order Rhizobiales; family Xanthobacteraceae; genus Pseudolabrys. The sequence continues at coordinate 807 of JADGGK010000104.1, read as the reverse complement.
CAGGCGGTGCAGGCCGCGCTCGACGCGCTCACCCGCGCCGCCGACCGCGGCAACGGCAACCTTCTCGCGCTCGCCATCGACGCCGCGCGGGCCAAGGCGACGGTCGGCGAGATGTCCCTGGCGCTGGAGAAAGTGTTCGGCCGCCATCGCGCCGAGACCAAGGCCATTACCGGCGTCTACAAACGGGAGATCGGCATGAGCGAGGCGGTCGAACGCGTGCGCAGGGCGGTCGAGGCCTTCGAGCAGGCCGAGGGCCGCAGGCCGCGCCTGCTCGTGGCCAAGATCGGACAGGACGGCCACGACCGCGGACAAAAGGTGATCGCCTCGGCCTTCGCCGATCTCGGCTTCGACGTGGACATCGGCCCGCTGTTTGCCACTCCCGCGGAAGCGGCGCGCCAGGCGGTCGAGAACGACGTGCACATCCTCGGCATCTCCTCGCTCGCCGCCGCGCATCTGACCCTGGTGCCGGAACTCGTGGCCGAGCTCGCACGGCAGGGACGCGACGACATCATGATCGTGGTCGGCGGCGTGGTGCCGCCGCAGGACTATGCGGCGTTGGAGAAGGCGGGCGTCGCGGCGATCTTCCCGCCGGGCACCGTGATCGCGGAAGCCGCGGAGAAACTCCTGACGTCGTTGAACAGGCGCCTGGGACACCCCGAGCCGGTCGACCGGCTCGAGAGCGGGTTGCAATCCGACTGACGCCGGCACCGTCACGGCGGGCAAGCCCCGCATCGCGAGGCGCCCTCATTGCGGCACGGCATTTCCGCCGTCATTGCGAGGCGGCGCGAAGGGGCGGCGCGACCCGAC
>JADGGK010000103.1 GCA_019689975.1 Pseudolabrys sp. | reverse complement strand
GGCGCGTTTCGGACTTTAAGAGCCGGCGCGGCCTCCTGCGCGCCTCATTTCACCGGCTTGTTGCCGAACAGCTTGGCGACGGCCGCGACCTGCGCGCGCTGTTGGGCGATCGACGCCGCGAATTCTGCCGCATCGCCCGGCGCAACAATCTGACCGGTCGCGGTCATCTTCTCGACGATGATCGGATCGCTCGCAACCGCGCGCACGTCTTCCGCGATCGTCCTGCGCACGGTGTCGGAAATGCCGGGCGGACCGAACAGGCCGACCAGCCCGTCGAATTCAAGCGATGGATAGCCTGCTTCGATCGCTGTCGGAATGTTGGGCAGCGCCGGCGCGCGTTCGTGATTGGTGACCGCGAGCACCTTGACCTTGCCCGCTTCCACCTGCGGACGCACGATCGCATAGGCGGGCATGTAGACCTGGATGCGGCCTTCGGCGAGATCGCTCACCGCGGAGACGGGGTTCTTGTACGGCACCTTTTCCATCTTGAGTCCGACCGTGTGCAGAAAGCCGGCGAAGACGAAGTCGGTGAACCCCGTTGCGGTGGTCCAGTTCAACTGCCCCGGCTTGGCGCGCGCCAGCGCTTCGAGTTCCTTGAGCGAATTGACCCCGAGCGAGCTCGGCACGCTCACCGCGACCACCGTCTTGGAGATGCGCGCGATGGGGATCAGGTCCTTCGGATCATAGGGCAGGCGATCGTGGAAATAGGGATGCGCGGTGAACGAACTGACCGGCGTGACCAACAGCACGTGATCGTCCTTGGCCGCGAGCATGGTGGTGATGGCAAGCATGCCGTCGCCGCCCGGCTTGTTCTCGACCACCACCGGCTGCTTCCATTTCTGCGCCAGCTTGTCGGCGAACATGCGCGCGCCGATATCGACGCCGGAACCGACACCCAGCGTCACGATGAAGCGGACGGGCCGTTCGGGCCAGGCCGCCGCGGCGGGTGTTGCGGCAAGCGACGACAGGATCAGCAGCGCCGGCAGGGCGTGCACAATCGGCAGCGGCAGCAAGGCCGGTGCGCGCGGGCGGCGGACTCTCATGGAGAAAATCATCGGGACTTTGGCCTCGGGAAGGACATTCCTCGCGACGCGGCAGGGGCGCGGAAGCCGATCCGCCCGCCGTGGCGTAGAACCAAGTTCAGCCTAGCTTATTCCCCGGATGTTTGAAGCCCCAAGCGGCCCGATGTCGGCGGCTCCGGCGGTCGTGAAAATGCCGTCTTCGGCGTCGAGTGAGGAGCGGACTTGGCCCACGCTTGCCGGAGGTTGTCATGCCGCATCTTCTCTTGTCGCCCTTCGTCAAATGGTCTTTGATGGTGCTGGGCGGCGCCATGGTCGTCCACTGGGTGGTCAAAGAGGTGCGGCGGGCCAACGAGGAACTGGAAGCCCAGCGCGCCCGGGCCCGGCTGCGGGACCAGGAATGCCGGCCCACGCTGCGCCGCGACCCGGTTTCAGGTGAATATCGCCTGTAGGGACCGCGGCCGGGACGCCGTTTACCGCGCCGGCCGGCGGCCGCCGGTCATGATCGGCGCCAGGAACAGCACCGCGAAGGCAAGCCCGAGCAATTGAAAAGCCAGCATGGTCCGATTCCCTTTCTGCGGCTGATCCGGCGCCCCCGCCGGGTTCATTGGCTCTGTCGCGGCAAGGTGCGAAACGGTTCAAAGGCGAAAGAAGCCGCCGCCTTGACGTTTGCGGATCCGTCCGCGGCTCCGGTTGCGCCACGGGCTGACGACGTGCCGCCCGCCCGCCGCCGGCGCGCAGAGCTTGCCTTGGACGGCGGCACGGCCGCGCGAGCGCGCTGCGGGATCGCAGGGAGCGGGATTCCGACCGCCGTTGGGCAGCGCCCGTTTTCCTCAACCCGGAACTGAAGACTGGCTCCGCTTGCGCGGAATCTGCTTTAAGGCGCATGTGGCTCCGCGCCCTTTCATTCCGAGGATTGCACGTCGATGAACCCCCTCGATCCCGCCCGTTCGTTCCAGGGGTTGATCCTCGCCCTGCAGCGCTATTGGGCGGAATGGGGCTGCGTCATCCTGCAGCCCTATGACATGGAGGTCGGGGCAGGGACCTTCCATCCCGCCACCACGCTGCGCGCGCTCGGGCCGAGGCCGTGGAACGCGGCCTACGTGCAGCCCTCGCGCCGTCCCAAGGACGGCCGCTACGGCGAAAATCCCAACCGGCTCCAGCACTATTATCAATTCCAGGTGATCCTGAAGCCGTCGCCGCCCGACATCCAGGACCTCTACCTCAACTCCCTGGTGGCGATCGGCATCGATCCGAAAATCCACGACATCCGTTTTGTCGAGGACGATTGGGAGAGCCCGACCCTCGGTGCCTGGGGGCTGGGCTGGGAATGCTGGTGCGACGGCATGGAGGTCTCGCAGTTCACCTATTTCCAGCAGGTCGCGGGATTCGAATGCGCGCCGGTTTCCGGCGAGCTCACCTACGGGCTCGAACGCCTCGCCATGTATGTGCAGGGCGTCGACCGCGTGTTCGACCTGAATTTCAACGGCCGGGACGACGACAAGAAAGTCACTTACGGCGACGTGTTCCTGCAGGCCGAGCAGGAATACTCGCGCCACAATTTCGAATTCGCGGACACCGCGATGTTGTTCGAGCAGTTCAAGATGGCGGAGGCCGCCTGCAGACGATATCTCGACCTGGGCTGGAGCGCGGACCGCAAGCGGCACCTGATGGCGTTGCCCGCCTACGACCAGTGCATCAAGGCGAGCCACATCTTCAACCTGCTCGATGCCCGCGGCGTGATCTCGGTGACCGAGCGACAAAGCTATATTCTCCGCGTGCGCGAGCTTGCCAAGGCCTGCGGCGAGGCATGGCTTGCAACCGAAGGCGGCGGAGCAACTTGCTAGCGTCGCTCGCCGCGAGGCGGGTGCCGTGAATGCCGTCGACGCCTTGCCCGCGCCGCTGTCGCGGGCGCAGGGAATTTGCCGTGGCGCGGCGCTCCGTGCGATAGCTCTGCCTGTTGTGCCGGAAGATCAAGCGAAGCGACGATGCCCGATCTGCTGCTCGAATTGCTGTCCGAGGAAATTCCCGCCCGCATGCAGGCGCAAGCGGCCGAGGACCTGCGCCGGCTGGTCACCCAGAGGATGGCCGAGGCCGGCTTGAGCCATGAGGGGGCGAGGGTCTTCGTCACACCGCGGCGCCTGACGCTGTCCGTGCACGGCATTCCCGCACGTCAACCCGACCGCAGGGAGGAGCGCAAGGGGCCGAAGGTCGACGCGCCGGCGCCGGCGATCGCCGGATTCCTGCGTGCCGCAGGCCTGCGCTCGATCGCCGAGGCCAAGGTGCGACCCGACAAGAAAGGCGATTTCTACGTCGCGGTGATCGAGAAGAAAGGCCGGCCGGCCATCGAGGTGATCGCCGAAATACTTCGCGATGTCGTGCGCGGGTTTCCCTGGCCGAAATCGATGCGCTGGGGTGATGGCACGCTGAGCTGGGTGCGGCCGTTACACTCGATCCTTGCCACTTTCGGGCCCGAGACGGAGGAACCGGAAATCGTGAGCTTTGCCGTGGACGGCATCGCCGCGGGCAACGAGACGCGCGGTCATCGGTTCATGGCGCCGGCGGCTTTCACGGTGCGCCGCTTCGACGACTATGTGGCCAAGCTCGACGCGGCCAAGGTGATGCTCGATCCGGCGCGTCGCGCGCAAACGATCCTCGCCGATGCCCGAAATCTGGCCTTCGCGCAGGGGTGCGAGCTGGTTGAGGATGCGTGGCTTCTTTCCGAGGTCACCGGCCTGGTGGAATGGCCCGTGGTGCTGATGGGCTGCTTCGACCCGGCCTTCCTTTCCATTCCGAATGAAGTGATCCGCGCCACCATTCGCAACAACCAGAAATGTTTCGTGCTGCGCGATCCGGAAACCGGCAAGCTCGTCAACAAGTTCGTCGTGGTCGCCAACGAGGAGGCAAGCGATGGCGGCCGGGCGATCATCGCCGGCAACGAACGCGTGATCCGCGCGCGTCTGGCTGACGCCAAGTTCTTCTACGAGTCCGATCTCAAGCTTCGCTTGGAGGATCGGCTGCCGCGATTCGAGCACATCATCTTTCACGAGCGGCTCGGCACGCAGGCCGAGCGCGTCGCCCGTATCGTCGCGCTCGCCGGCCGGATCGCGCCGCTGGTCGGTGCCGATCCCGCCAAGACGGAACGGGCGGCTCGGCTTTGCAAGGCCGATCTGCTTACCGAAGTGGTCGGCGAATTTCCCGAACTGCAGGGACTGATGGGGCGTTACTATGCCGAGGCGCAAGGGGAGGACGCATCGGTCGCGCGCGCGATCGAGGATCACTACAAGCCGCGCGGTCCCGAGGATCCCGTTCCGCGCGAGCCGGTCTCGGTCGCGGTTGCGCTCGCCGACAAGATCGACACCTTGGTCGGTTTCTGGATCGCCGGCGAGACACCGACGGGATCAAAAGATCCCTATGCGTTGCGACGCGCGGCGCTGGGGGTGATCAGACTGATCCTGGAGAACGCCCTGCCGATCAGCCTTCGCGCGGTCGCCGAATGGCATGCCGAGCATGCGATGCGGGTAAAAGGCCCGGAGACGGCGCGGGCGCTCGACGGTCTCATGGCGTTTTTCGAAGACCGTTTGGCGGTCCAGCTTCGCGAGCAAAAGGCTCGCCATGACCTGGTCGACTCGGTGCTCAGCAACGCCTCGCTCGTCGCCGGCCATCAACTGCTCCTCATCGTTCGCCGTGTCGAAGCGCTCGGCCGATTTCTCGACGGCGACGACGGCAAGAACCTGCTCGCGGGCTTTAAGCGCGCGACCAGTATCATCCGCATCGAAGAACGCAAGGACAAGCGCGCCTATGCCGGCGAGCCGGATGCCGCGCTTTATCGGTTGCCGGAGGAGCGGGCGCTTGCCGCTGCGATCGATGCGGCCAAGCACGAGGCGTCGGCCGCCGTGGCGAGCGACGATTTCGCCGGCGCCATGCGGGCCATGGCGAAGCTCCGTCCCGAGGTTGACGCATTTTTCGACAAGGTCACCGTCAATGTCGACGATGCTCGGTTGCGCGAGAATCGACTCAAGCTTCTGAATCAGATCCGCGAGGCAACGCGCGTGGTCGCGGATTTCTCCCGGATCGAGGGCTAAGGCGGCCATGCGGGGGCGGCCCGCACAAGGCCGCAGAACGGGCCGTCCGCGGGCGCCGCCGGGGGCGATGTGCCGGTGCCGCGGCCCCGGACGGTCACCGGCCGGAGAGGACGGCAGGCCCTGATTTGCCGGGGCTGCGGTCGGCAGGCCATGACGCCGCGTCGAGGATCGCTGCGGTCGCGATCGTCCTGCCGCTCGCCGACCTTTCGCGACCGGCCCGGCACGGGCCGCGCGGGAGGCGATCGTTCTGTGTTGGGCATGACGCGAAGCCGGCCCAGCCGTGACCTGTCGGCGTGCCCTCCCGTCTCCCGCGACCGGCGGCGGCACGGAACTCTTTGCCGCGTCCGGCGGTTTTCAGACGTTTGCAGCAAAAGGAGACGGCCATGACCGTCGGCATCGCCAATTTGCAGCCCGTTGTGGCATTGGTGGCGGGCATTCTCATTCTGTTCGTGCCGCGGTTGCTCAACTATATCGTCGCGATCTATCTGATCGTCATCGGTCTCATCGGCCTCAACATTATCCACTAGCCGGAGGATGGGGTTGCGCGCCGATGACGACCGTGATCTGTGGGAACATGTCCGCAGGCAGGGCGACGCAGCGACTCATGGCCCGACGCACAGCAATCCGCACCAAGAGCCGCGGCAAAGGCCGCGCCGCGGCCATTCGCAGCAGGACGACCCCGGCGAGTTCGGCACGCGTGCGCGCCAATCCGCGCCAGCGCAAATGGGTCTATGCCTTCGGCGGCGGCCGCGCCGAGGGACGCGCGTCGATGCGCGACCTGCTCGGCGGCAAGGGTGCAGGCCTTGCGGAAATGGCCAATCTCGGCCTTCCTGTCCCGCCCGGTTTCACCATCACCACCGAGGTCTGCACCTACTATTACCAGCACGATAAACACTATCCGGCGGATCTGAAGCCGCAGGTGGAAAGGGCGCTCGCCGAGGTCGGCCGCCTCACCGGCAAGGTTTTCGGGGACAAAGAGAATCCGCTGCTGTTGTCGGTGCGTTCGGGCGCGCGCGCCTCGATGCCGGGCATGATGGACACGGTGCTCAATCTCGGTCTCAATGACGAGACGGTGGAGGCGCTCGCGCGCAAGTCGGGCAACCGGCGATTCGCCTATGACAGCTACCGGCGCTTCATCACCATGTATGCGGATGTGGTGCTCGGGCTCGGCCACGAACACTTCGAGGAACTGCTCGACCAACACAAGGAGCGCCAGGGCTATAACCTCGATACCGATCTCACGGCGGACGATTGGGCCGAGCTCGTCGAACGTTACAAGAAGCGGGTGCGGGACGAACTGGGCCGGCCCTTCCCGCAGGATCCGCATGAGCAGTTATGGGGCGCAATCGGCGCGGTTTTCGGCTCCTGGATGAACCAGCGCGCCATCACCTATCGCAAACTGCACAATATTCCGGAGAGCTGGGGCACGGCGGTCAACGTGCAGGCTATGGTGTTCGGCAATATGGGCGATACGTCCGCTACGGGGGTCGCCTTCACGCGCAACCCGTCCACCGGGGAGAAGAAGCTCTACGGCGAATTTCTGATCAATGCGCAGGGCGAGGATGTCGTGGCCGGCATCCGCACGCCCCAGGAGATCAGCGAGGCGGCGCGCATCGAGGCCGGTTCGGACAAGCCGTCGATGGAGAAAGCGCTGCCGGAGGCCTATGCGGAACTGAAACGCATATGCGGCATCCTCGAGCGCCACTACCGCGACATGCAGGACCTCGAGTTCACCGTCGAGCAGGGCAAGCTTTGGATGCTGCAGACGCGCTCCGGCAAGCGCACGGCGCAGGCCGCGCTCCGCATCGCGGTCGACCTTGCGCGGGAGCGCCTCATTTCCAGGAACGAGGCCGTTCTGCGCGTCGATCCGCTGACGCTCGAGCAGCTTCTGCATCCGACCATCGATCCCCGCGCGCACCGCAAGGTGATTGCGACCGGCTTGCCCGCCTCGCCGGGAGCGGCCTGCGGCGAGATCGTCTTCTCCCCCGATGAGGCGGCGGAGCTCAAGGCCGCGGGCAGGAAGGTCATTCTGGTACGCGTGGAAACCTCTCCGGAGGACATCCACGGCATGCACGCCGCCGAGGGCATCCTGACGACGCGCGGCGGCATGACCTCCCACGCCGCGGTGGTGGCACGCGGCATGGGCAAGCCCTGCGTTTCCGGCGCCGGCGCGATCCGCGTGGATTATGCGTCCGGCACCATGAGCGCGGGGGGCCAGGTTTTCAAGAAAGGTGAGTTCATCACCATCGACGGCGCGACCGGCCAGGTGCTCGCCGGCAGGGTCGAAATGATCGAGCCGCAACTTGCGGGCGAATTCGCCACCTTGATCGGCTGGGCCGACAAGGTGCGCAAGCTTGGCGTGCGCGCGAATGCGGATACGCCGGCCGATGCCAAGGCCGCGGTACGCTTCGGCGCGGAGGGGATCGGTCTTTGCCGCACCGAGCACATGTTTTTCAACGAGGGACGCATCGCCGCGGTGCGCGAAATGATCCTGTCGGACGACGAAAAATCGCGCCGCGCCGCGCTCGATAAGCTGTTGCCGATGCAGCGCGCGGACTTCATCGCATTGTTCGAGATCATGGGCAGCCGCCCGGTGACGATCCGTCTGCTCGATCCGCCGTTGCATGAATTCCTGCCGCACGGCGAGGCGGAGATCAAAGAAGTCGCCGCCGCCATGGCCGCCGACCCCAAAAAGCTTGCCGCTCGCGCGCAGGAGCTTGCCGAGTTCAACCCGATGCTCGGCTTCCGCGGCTGTCGCATTGCGATAGCCTATCCGGAGATTGCGGAGATGCAGGCGCGCGCGATCTTCGAAGCCGCCGTGGAGGCACAAAGACGCATCGGCAAGAAGGTGAATCCGGAGGTGATGGTACCGCTGATTGCGAGCAAGGCGGAGCTCGATATCGTCAAGGCGCGGATCGACGAAACGGCGGAAGCGGTACGCAGGGAAACCGGCGCGAAGTTCGATTACAGCGTCGGTACGATGATCGAACTGCCGCGCGCCGCCCTGTTGGCGGGAGAGATAGCCGAAAGCGCCGAGTTTTTCTCATTCGGCACCAATGATCTGACCCAAACGACCTTCGGCATTTCGCGCGACGATGCCGCGAGTTTTCTGGCCATCTATACCGGCCGCGGGATCCTGCCGAAAGATCCGTTCGTCTCGATCGATCGCGACGGGGTCGGCGAATTGGTCAAGATCGGTGTTGCGCGCGGACGCAAGACGAGGCCACAGCTCAAGGTCGGCATCTGCGGTGAGCATGGCGGCGATCCCGCCTCGGTCGCATTCTGCCACGAAGCCAAGCTCGACTACGTCTCCTGCTCGCCCTTCCGCGTTCCGATCGCGCGGCTGGCGGCGGCCCAGGCGGCCCTCGGTCGCACCGCGTCGAGCACGGCGTGACGGTCGTCGACGGGGTGCTGGGCTCGGTCGCGGCGCGATCGGCCGCGAAGCTTCAGACCGCCACCTTGGCAAGAAAGTCTTCGACCTCGCCGCGCAGATTGGCGACCGCTCGTTCGACCGCCTCCGATGCGTCGCGTACCACCTCGGCGGAAGCGCGCGTCTCGTTGGCCGCGCCGGTCACCTGCCCGAGCACCGACACCACATGTCCGGTGCTCTTGGCGGCGCTCGTCACGTTGTGCGAGATTTCGCCTGTCGCCGCGTTCTGCTGCTCAATGGCGGTGGCCACCGCTGCCGTATGTTTGTTGATGTCCTGCATCCGCTCCGCGATCTGTCGGATCGCCTCGACCGCGCCCGTCGTCGACTGCTGCACGGCCAGGATGAGTTTGGCGATTTCCTCGGTCGCCGCGGCGGTCTGAACCGCAAGGGATTTCACCTCCGACGCCACCACCGCGAAACCCTTGCCGGCC
>JADGGK010000102.1 GCA_019689975.1 Pseudolabrys sp. | reverse complement strand
CCGCGCGCCACCGCCTTGTCATCGGCGTCGGCCTGCCTATGATCGCCGGCGGTTCCGGTCTTTCATTCGTTTCGAGGGAGTGAGACATGGTCGCGGCAGTGCGCGTTCACAAACATGGCGGTCCCGAGGTATTGACCTATGAGGATGTCGACATCCCGCCGCCCGGGCAGGGACAGATCAAGATCAAGCAGCACGCCTGCGGCATCAATTTCATCGACTGCTATTTCCGCATGGGATTGTATCCGTCGCCGGTCGGCATGCCGTTCATCGCCGGCAATGAAAGCGCGGGCGAGGTGGTGGCGGTGGGCCCCGGCGTGACCGACATCAGGATCGGCGATCGCGTCGCCTATGTCGGTCCGCTCGGCGGCTATGCGGCCGAGCGCATCGTACCGGCGGACCGCGCCGTGAAACTGCCGAGCAACATCAGCTACGAGCAGGCCGCCGGCATGATGCTCAAGGGCATGACGGTGCAATATCTCCTCAACCGCACCTACAAGGTGGGCAAGGGAACCATCTGTCTCATCCACGCCGCGGCCGGCGGCGTCGGCCTCATCGCCTGCCAATGGGCGAACCATCTCGGCGCTACCGTCATCGGTACCGTCGGCTCGAAGGAGAAAGCCGAGATCGCCCGCAAGAACGGCGCGCATCATGTGATCCTTTATCGTGACGAAGACTTCGTGGCGAAGGTGAAGGAGATCACCGGCGGCAAGTTGTGCGATGTGGTCTATGACGGCGTCGGCAAGGCGACCTTTCCGGCGTCGCTCGATTGTCTGAGACCGCTCGGCTATTTCGTCTCCTTCGGCAGCGCCTCCGGGCAGATCGATGCCTTCAACATCAATATCCTGCAGGCCAAAGGCTCGCTGTTCGCGACCCGGCCCACGCTCAACCACTATGTCGCCAAGCGCGAAGATCTTCTCGCCTGCGCGCAGGACCTGTTCGAGAAGGTCGGCTCCGGTGCGGTCAAGATCCCGGTCAATCAGACCTACAAGCTCAAGGACGCCCAACAGGCGCATCGCGATCTGGAAAGTCGAGGCACGACCGGCGCCTCGATCCTGGTGCCCTGAGCGATCGCTTGCGGCGCCGTGATCAAGCGGCACGAAGCGGCGACACCGACGTCACCATGACGGGAAACGGCGCCGCCGCCACGCGCTGTACCGGGACCTGTTTGGCCGCGCCAAGTCCGCGCGTTGCGGATCGAGCGACGCGGAAGAAGGCGCGGCCGTGATCCCGCGCGGGCCGCAGGACGGCACGCCGTGGGGACGCGGCGCCACGCTTGCGCTCGGGGCGGGCGCGCTGTTTGCCGGTCAGGCGGCGGCGCTGATGGCGCTGACCTGGTGGTACCACATCGGTCTCGACGAAATGCCGGACCTTTCCGGCGACGGCGTCGCGATCATCGTGGTGATGCTGGTCGCCACGCCGGTGCAGCTCACGCTGCTCGCGTTCATGGCGCGGCAGACCGGTGCGACGGCGGTGGATTATCTCGCCCTGATCGTGCCGCGCCGCGCCGATGTCGTGCTCGGCGTGCTCGCAATCCTGCTTTTCATCGTCATCGGCGACGCCGTGAGCTGGATCGCCGGCAAGACACTGGTCACCGCGTTCCAGTACGACATTTATCGCACCGCGCGCGCGGCCGGCGCGCTCCCGCTGCTGTGGCTGGCGGTGGTGGTCGTGACGCCGATCAATGAGGAAGCCTTGTTCCGCGGATTCCTGTTCCGCGGCTGGCTCCGCAAGCCGGGCGATACCTGGCCGGTCATCGTCGCGACGGCGCTGCTCTGGGCGATCATCCACGTGCAATATGATTATTTCGTCATCGCGCAGGTCTTCGTCTGCGGTCTCATTCTCGGCTGGTTCCGCTGGGCGACCGGCTCGACGCTGCTGACCATGCTCTTGCACGCCCTGGTCAATGCCGAGGGCATGCTCGAGACCGCCTTCATCGCGCACGGTTGAGGTCGCGTTCACAGCAGCGCCGCGATCCGATCGAAGGCCGGGTGCGTGTCGATGCCGGGCGGCAGGCGCGGCACACCGATGACCGCCGTCTCGCCGCTGAAGCGCGCAATGCTGGCCACCGTTTCGTGGAGCTCGACGGGGTTGCGCTCGCTCTCGGAGACGACGATCGCCACGACGCGCAAACCGCGCCGCCGCAACACGTCGAGGGCGGTCAATGTGTGGCTGATGGTGCCGAGATAGCCGCCGACGACCAAAAGCAGCGGAATGCCGAGCGCCGTCATCCAGTCGAGCACCGTCCGCTCGTCATCGAGCGGCACCATGATGCCCCCGACGCCTTCGATGAACACGGTGGTCCCCGCGATCGCGATCATCTCGCGGCTGAAGGCGACGAGGGCGTCAAAATCGATGGCACGGGCCTCGCGCGCCGCGGCAAGGTCGGGCGCAAGCGGCGCGCGGAATCGCCACGGCGCGATCGCGGCGATGGCCTCGGCCGTCACCCTGCGGCCCAAGGCGCGCAGGAGCACCGCCGGATCGCTCGTCGCCGCAACGGAGGAATCGTAGCCACTGACCACCGGCTTGAAGGCGGCCACCGGGCGCCTGGTCGCTCGCAGCGTGCGGATCAGCCCGGCGGTGACGAAGGTCTTGCCGATGTCGGTTCCCGTCGAGGTGACGAAATAGGCGGGCACGGGACCGGCTCAATGCGCGAGGATATCGTCGCGCACGAGCCTCGCAAGCCGCGCGACCGCTTCGTCGGGGTGTTGAGCGGTGAAGGTGAGCCGCAGCCGCGCGGTACCGGCCGGCACGGTCGGCGGACGGATGGCGACGGCAAGAAAGCCTTCCGCCTCAAGCCGACGCGAGGCGGCAAGAGCGGAGTCCTCCTCGCCGAGCACCACCGGCACGATCGGGCTCTGCGCCTCGGGCAGGCCGGCAAGGCGGGTGAAGGCGCGCGCCTTGCGCAGCGGCAGGGAGGCGTAGTCGGGATCGTTTTCGATCAAATCGATCGCGGCGATCGCCGCGGCCACGACCGAGGGCGGCAGCCCGGTCGAATAAATGAGCGTGCGCGCGCGATTGCGCATCAACTCGATCACGCGCCGGGAGGCGCAGAGATAGCCGCCATAGGCGCCCACCGCCTTCGACAGCGTGCCCATCTGCAGGGGCACCGGCACATGCGCGTCGCCGACGAACGCCGATCCGCGCCCGCCGCCGACGACGCCGAGCCCGTGGGCGTCGTCGGACATGAGCCAGGCATCATGCTCGTTGGCGAGATCGTAGAGAGCCTGCAGCGGCGCAAGATCTCCGTCCATCGAGAACACGCCGTCGGTCACGATGAGCGCGCGGTCGTGTTCGGCGCGATGGGCCGCGAGCAGCGCACGCGCATGCGCGACATCGTTGTGGCGGAAGGTGAGCACGCGCCCGCGCGAGAGCCGTGCGCCGGCATGGATGCAGGCGTGCGACAGCTCGTCGAGCAGCACGAGGCCGTCGCGTCCGATCAGCGCCGGAATGATGCCGGTATTGGCGAGATAACCGGAACCGAACACGACGGCGTCCTCGGTGTCTTTGATCTTCGCCAGGCGCGCTTCCAGCGCAGCGTAGAGCGGATGGTTGCCGGTGACGAGCCGCGAGGCGCCCGAGCCGGCGCCATAGCGGTCGATCGCCTCCTTGGCCGCCTGCTTGACGCGCGGGTGCTGGCTCAGGTTGAGGTAGTCGTTACAGGAGAACGAGAGGAGTCGCCTGCCGTTGCGTTCGACCCAGATCCCGTCCTCGCGTATGGTGGCGGCGAGCGAACGGCGCAGGTTGCGCCGCGCAAGCTCGTCGAGCTTGTCTTGCGCGAAACGATCAAGGGTATGCATCAAGGAGCAAATGTAGCGCGGGCGAGGGTTGGCAGCCAATGGCGAAGGACGAGACACGACGGTCGCCGATGCCGGAGTGGTATGCCGGCGGCATCGATCACGTCTGGCTGCCCTACACGCAAATGAAGACGACGCCGCCGCCCGCGCCGGTGGTGCGAACCCAGGGCAGCCGCATCGTGCTCGCGGACGGACGCGAGCTGATCGACGGCATCGCGAGCTGGTGGACGGCATGCCACGGTTACAACCATCCCTACATCCGACAGGCGGTGGAGCGCCAGCTTGCGGTCATGCCGCACGTCATGTTCGGCGGTCTCGTGCATGAACAGGCGCTGCGACTCGCGCAACGGCTGGCCGCGATGCTCCCGCGTCCGCTGAGCCGCGTCTTTTTCTCCGACTCGGGCTCGGTCGCGGTCGAAGTCGCGTTGAAAATGGCGGTGCAATATTGGCTCAACGCCGGCCTGCGCGGCAAAAGCAGGTTCGTCGCCTTCAGCGGCGCTTATCACGGCGACACTCTGGGCGCCATGGCGGTGAGCGATCTCGATGCCGGCATGCACGCGGCTTTTTCCGGCGTGCTGCCGCGACATTTCCGGGCCGACTTGCCGCGCGACGCGGGCGCGGCGGCGGCGCTTGAGGCGCTGCTCGAACGGCATGCCGACGAGATCGCCGCCATCATCGTCGAGCCGCTGGTGCAGGGGGCCGGCGGGATGCGCTTCCATGAGGAAGACGTGCTCCGCCGCCTGCGCGCGCTCGCCGACAAACACGGCCTGTTGCTGATCTGCGACGAGATCTTCACCGGCTTCGGCCGCACCGGCACGATGTTCGCGTGCGAGGCCGCGGGCGTGGCGCCGGACATCGTCACGCTGTCCAAGGCGCTCACCGGCGGCACGCTTCCGCTCGCCGCGACCGTCGCGAGCGACAGGGTCTTCCGGGCCTTCTGGTCGGAGGATCCCGCCAAGGCGCTGATGCATGGCCCGACCTACATGGCCAATGCGCTGGCCTGCGCGGCGGCAAACGCCTCACTCGATCTGTTTGCGCGCGAAGCGCGGCTTGAGCAGGTCGCCGCCATCGCCGCGCAGCTGGACCGGGAGCTCGGCGTCTGCCGCGGCCTGCCCGGCGTGCGCGACGTGCGGGTGAGGGGCGCGGTCGGCGTCGTGGAGCTCGCCGAGATCCGCGATCTGCACGCCCTGCGCGCGCGGTTTCTCGAACTCGGCGTGTTCATCCGCCCCCTCGAGAACGTCATCTATCTCACGCCCGCCTTCACGATCACGCCGGACGAGCTCGGACGGCTGACCGAGGCCGTCGTCACGGTGGTCCGCGGCCGCGCCTGAGGCGCTCCCGGCCGCGCTTGCACGCCGCGCCGGCCGCAAGGCGGGGCGCGGTCCCGATTCGTTCGCGCGGCAAAGTCGACCTCCGCGACCCGGCGCGAGGCGGAAGTTCGGCATGCATGGCGAAGCCGTCCTGCCGCCTCGGCACGAGCAGCGTTGCGACCCGACTTCACGCGGCTTTGAACGGGCGACCGCGGCGCCCGCGCCAATTCCAAATTGCTGCCAAATTTGCATTGTTTGAGGCGCCGCTCTTCCCTGATCGTGAACGGATTCATGAGCCCAAGATCGACACGCACGCTGACGCTGGCGGAGCTCGAGCGGCTTTCGCCATATGTGTTGAGCATCGTCCGCATCATGACGGCGCTGTTGTTTTTCGAGCACGGCCTGTCGAAATTGTTCGGGTTTCCCGCGCCGCAGCCGATGCCCGCGGCGTTCACGCTGTCATGGTTTGCCGGCCTTATCGAGCTGGTCGGCGGGGCCTTGTTGACGCTCGGCATGGCCTCGCGTCTCGCCGCCTTCATCATGTCCGGCGAGATGGCCGTCGGCTATTTCATCAGCCACGCGCCGCACGGCTTCTTCCCCATCCTCAACCGCGGCGACGCGGCCATTCTCTATTGCTTCATTTTCCTGTACATCGTCTTCGCAGGCGGCGGACCGTGGAGCCTCGATGCCGTGCGCGGACATGAACGCGCCGCGGCACTCAAGGCGGCCGAGTAGCGTCGCCGTCAAAAGCCGACGACGGAGCCGTATAGGTCATAAGCGTCGGCGCGTTCGATCTTGACGGTCGCGATCTCGCCGACGCGCAGCGGCCGACGGCTCGTGACATGGACCACGCCGTCGATCTCTGGCGCGTCGGCCATGGTGCGACCCCTGGCGGACGGCGCACCGACCGCATCAATGAGAACCGGCTGACGCGTTCCGATCTTGCGTCTGAGGCGGCGCGCGGAAATGGCCTGCTGCGTGCGCATCAGCCGATGCCAGCGCTCGTCCTTGACCGCCTCGGGCACGGGCGGGGCAAGCTCGTTGGCCGCGGCTCCGCGCACGGCTTCATATTTGAAGCAGCCGACGCGGTCGAGCGAGGCTTCCTCGAGCCATTGCAGCAATCGTTCGAAATCCTCCTCGGTCTCGCCCGGAAAGCCGACGATGAAGGTCGAACGCAAGGTGAGCTCAGGACAGTCGGCGCGCCAGCGCGCGATGCGCGCCAGCGTCTTCTCCTGCGCCGCCGGCCGCCGCATGCGCTTGAGGACGGCAGGCGCGGCATGCTGGAACGGGATGTCGAGATAGGGCAGCACCTTGCGCTCCGCCATCAGCGGGATGATCTCGTCGACATGCGGGTAGGGATAGACATAATGCATCCTCACCCACACGCCGAGTTCGCCGAGAGCGCGCGCAAGATCCACGAAACGCGCGCGCACCTCCCGGTCGCGCCAGCGGCTCGCCGCATAGCCGAGATCGACGCCGTAGGCGGACGTATCCTGTGAGATCACCAACAGCTCCTTCACGCCGGCCTTCACGAGCCGCTCGGCCTCGCGCAAGACATCGGCGGCCGGCCGCGAGACCAAATCGCCGCGCAGCTTGGGGATGATGCAGAAGGTGCACCGGTTGTTGCAGCCCTCGGAGATTTTCAAATAGGCATAGTGGCGCGGCGTGAGCTTGATGCCTTCCGGGGGCACGAGGTCGAGAAAGGGGTCGTGCCGGGGCGGCAACACGCGGTGCACGGCCTCGACCACGCGTTCGTACTGCTGCGGCCCGGTGACCGCGAGCACGTTGGGATGGGCCGAGACGATCTGCTCCGGCTCCGCACCCATGCAGCCGGTGACGATCACCTTGCCGTTTTCCTTGAGCGCCTTGCCGATTGCCTCGAGCGACTCGGCCTTGGCGCTGTCGAGAAAGCCGCAGGTGTTGACGATGACAAGGTCGGCATCGGTATGATCGCGCGCGAGCGCATAGCCTTCGGCGCGCAGGCGCGTGACGATGCGCTCGGAGTCGACAAGCGCCTTGGGACAACCGAGCGAGACGAAGCTCACCGTGGGCGCGGGACGGCCATCCGCGGTCATTGATCGACGCGTCATGGATCTATTCGCGTTCCCTCTCCGTCAAGAAAGAGGGAATGGCGCGAGGGGTATTGGTTTCCCGCCCGCTCGCGGCCGGCAGTGCGCCTCGCGGCTTTCGCCCGAGGGAGGAGGGCGGCGAGGGGGCGGACTAGGGTCCTGCCGCGGCGCGCCGGGCTGCGGGCGTGTGGTCGAGCGGACATGGTTGCGCCTCGAATGCGGACGGAGGCCCTGCGGCGCTCGGATCGGAGCCGAGCCTGCCCGAGCCTCCCGCCTCTGCTGCCGTCCTGCCGAAGCACGCGGGCGTGCGCCGGGTCAAGCCCGGCGACGGCGACATGCGCCGGGGTCCCGACGGATCACCGGTTTCGCAGCGCCTCGGCCTCGCGGTAGAACTTCTTTTCCCAGGCCTTCTGGTTGTCCATGCCCTCGCGGATGAAAGGCGTGAACACGGCAAGGTGCAGGAGCAGCCAGTTGAGGAAGCGGGCCGGCTGACGCGTCGGCTTGACGAAATCGACGAACAGCACCACGCGGGTGAACGGGGTCCTGTTCCAGGCCTCGTGCTCGTAGGCGTCGTCGAAGATCACCGCTTCGCCTTCCTTCCAGCGATAGATTTCGTTCTCGACGCGGATGCCGAGCTGTTCGCGCGGTTCCGGAACGATCAATCCGAGATGCAGACGCAGCACGCCGTTATAGGGTCCGCGATGCGGGGGCAGGTGCTTGCCCGGCTCGAGGATCGAGAACATCACGGTGATCAGGCCAGGAATCTTCTGGCAGATGCGCCATGTTTCCGGACACAGACGGATGTTGTTCTCCGACCTGAAGCCGTAACCCGCGAGAAGGAAGGTCTTCCAGCCGCGGTCCTGGCTGATGGTAGACACGTCGGAGGCGATCTCATGGAAACCGGGCAGATCGTCCTTGCGGGTGAGCACGCGCTCGAGCTCGGCGCGGATCACGCGCCATTCGGCTTCGATCTCGCGCGCCCAGGGGAAAACCGACTTGTCGTAGATGGGCGGATTGCCGACCGCGCTGTATTTCAGGTTGAGCTTTTCCACGAACGCCACGATGCGCATGAAGATGCGCGTGACCAGGCTCGGACGCTCGAGCGGCTTGATGCCTTCGGTGCCGAAGCGCTGAACCGGTCGGTTGGCGGTTTCGGTCTGTGCGGCGGTACTCACGGAAGTTCCTCACCTTGGCTCGACTGTTCCACCATGCTCGATCGCCACAATAGCAACGCGCGGCAGCCGGCGCTATCCTGGCGCGATCGCCTCTCGTGCCGTCGCGGGGACCCCATGGCGTCGATCCTGTTCTCGCTCGTCCTCATGCTCGGCGTCCTTGCTTTGCCGGAAGGAAACGCATCGGCAAACGAAGCAGGCTCGATGCGCGCGCTGCCTCCGGCCGACGCCGCGCCGACATTTCTGCGCAGCCGGCGCGCCGCGGCCGTGTGGGCAGGTGACGGCTGCTGGACATCCTGCGAGGCTCTGTGCGAGGCGCGCCTTGCCGCTTGTCTCGGACCGCGCCGGCAAGGACAATGCCTCTCGCTCGCCGAGCGCTGCGACCGCCTCTGCCAGCGCCAATGCCGCCGCCGCGGCGGGCCGCTCCTTCCACTCGATTTCTGATCCCCTCGACGCCTTGATCGTTGCTCGCGCTGTCGTTGATCGTGCTCGCCGGCCTCCTGGTCGGTTCCGGGCCTCGGCGGCCCGGCACCGTTCCATTCCGGCGTGGCGGAAGGGGTGAGATTCGAACTCACGAGGGAGCTTGCGCCCCCTGCCGGTTTTCAAGACCGGTGCCTTAAACCGCTCGGCCACCCTTCCGCGTTCC
>JADGGK010000101.1 GCA_019689975.1 Pseudolabrys sp. | reverse complement strand
CGTCAGTTGTGTATAAGAGACTGGGCACGGGGTGTGACTGGATTGCTTCGGCGGCTTGCGCCGCCTCGCAATGACGGCATCGTCATTGCGAGCCCGAGCGACAGCGAGGGCGAAGCAATCCGAAAGCGGCCGATCCGCGATGACCGAGCGCTGCCTCACCTCGGGGAAGACGACCGGGCGCCGCCTCGCGGCGGCGAAGAGGAAGGCGCGTCCATCCCGGCCGGCCCCGGCGCGGCCCGCATTGACCGCGCCGCGTTCTCGGTCACAATAACGAGCGACAGCACCATGCTGGGGAGCGCGCGTGAAGCCGGCGCCGTTTGCCTATAAGAAAGCGCGTTCGGTCGAGGAGGCGATCGCGTTGCTCGGCACGCGCGAGGCGCGCCTGCTCGCGGGCGGGCAAAGCCTGATCGCCATGCTCAACATGCGGCTTGCCGCGCCGGCGCTGCTTGTCGACATCAACGGCATCGACGGTCTCGGCGGCATCGGCGAGCGGGACGGCATGGTCGAGATCGGCGCGCTCGTGCGGCACGCCGAGGCCGAGCGCTCCGCGATCATCGCCGCGCGGGCGCCGCTCCTCGCGCGCGCCATACCGCATATCGGTCACGTCGCCATCCGCAATCGCGGCACCGTCGGCGGCTCGCTCGCGCTTGCCGATCCGGCCGCGGAACTGCCCGCCTGCCTGCTCGCGCTCGGCGGCGAGGTGGACGTGCGCGGCCCGAACGGTGCGCGCCGGATCGGAGCCGAGGAGTTCTTCACCGGGCTGTTCGAGACCGCGCTGGCGCCGGACGAAATGCTGACCGCGATCCGCGTGCCGGCGGCGGGCCGGGACGCGCGGATCGGCTTTGCCGAATTGTCTCGACGCCACGGCGATTACGCCCTGGTCGGCCTCGCGGCCAGCGCGCGCGCGGACGGAGGCCGGCTTGCCGACCTGCGGCTCGCCTTCTTCGGCGTCGGCCCAAGGCCGGTGCGCGCAAGGAAGGCGGAGGCGGCGCTCGCCGACGGCGACGTCGAGGCCGCGGTCGAGGCGCTCGACCTCGATCCGCCCGACGACGCGCAGGCGGCGGGAGCGGTCAAGAGGCATCTTGCGGGCGTGCTGCTGCGGCGCGTCGCGCGGCAATTGACGGAGACGCATGCATGAGCGAGCACGCACACGACATCGCGCTGACCGTCAACGGCGAGCGCGTGGCCGCACGCGTCGAACCGCGCAAGACGCTGGTCGATTTCCTGCGCGAGGATCTGGCGCTCACCGGCAGCCACGTGGGTTGCGAACACGGGGTGTGCGGCGCCTGCACCGTGCGCGTCAACGGCGCGATCGTGCGCGGATGCCTGATGCTCGCGGTGCAATGCGACGGCGCCACGGTCGAGACCATTGAAGGCCTGTCCGATAGCGGCGAAATCGCCGATCTGCAGGATGCCTTCCGGCGGCGCAACGCCCTGCAGTGCGGCTATTGCACGCCGGGCATGATTCTAACGGCGCAAGATCTGCTGCAGCACGGCGGGATCCCCAGTCGCGCGGCCATCCGCACGCATCTGTCCGGCAACTATTGCCGCTGCACCGGATATCACGCCATCATCGACGCGATCGAAGCGGTCGCGCGCGCGCGGGCGGGAGAGTCCCGATGAGCGGGGCGCGCAGGCCGGCGCGTGTCCTTGCCCTGCGCTCGGCGATGCGCGGAGAACGCGCGAAAGGGAGGTAGCCCATGCACGACCATCACCGTCCGCTGTCGATGTCCGAGCGCGCGGATGCGCTGGAAGAAGCGAAGATGCACGAAATGGAACGCATCATCACCAAGTCGACCATTGCGCATTTGATGGACGGCGAACTGAAGATGGACACGAGCCCGGAAATGAAGGCGAAGTATCCCGGCCGGTATTTCCTGATGGGCGCGGATCCGCGGCTGCCGCCGATGCCGGAGAAGCCGACGCTCGTGGATTATTTCCGGCATCGCTTCGCCTCCACCGCCCACCTGCTGCAAAGCGCCACGCATGCGCTGAAGGCCGGCCAGCCGGAGAAGGTCGTGCTCGCCTGCCTGTTGCACGACATCGCCATCGTCAGCTTCATCCGCTGCGATCACGGCTACTGGGGCGCGCAGATGATCGAACCCTATGTGGACGAGGAAGTCGCCTGGGCGGTGAAGACGCATCAGGCGCTGCGCTTCTTCCCGGACGAGTCGGTCGGCTATGGATATCCCGATCTTTACAAGGAACTGTTCGGACCCGACTATCGGCCCGAGCCGTACATCGTCGAGGAGTACAAGCGCGCGCGCAAGCACAAATGGTACATGACCGCGCGGCTCATCTGCGTGAACGACATCTATTCGTTCGACCCCGACGCCAAGGTCAATCTCGATGATTTCGTCGACATCATCGGCCGCAACTTCCGCCAGCCCAAGGAAGGCCTCGGGCTCGACAACAGCCCGTCCGCGCACATGTGGCGGACGATCCTGTGGCCGACGCGGTTCCTGTGAGCGGGCGGAACCGTCCGGTCCGCCTGCGGCAAGCGGCGCGCCAAAGATAGCCACGACACGATGACACGATGAAGATCGCCGACGACGAACCGCCGATCCTGAGCGCCCTCGACCGGCCGAACTCCTATATCGGCCGCTCGGTGCCGCGACCGAACATCACCCGCCTGGTGCAGGGACGAGGCCAATTCGTCAGCGACGTCGTGCTTCCGCGCATGGCGCATGTCGCCTATGTGCGCTCGCCGCACGCGCACGCGCGCATCCTCAAAATCAGGACGGAGGCGGCGCGGCGCGCGGCCGGCGTCATCGCCGTGGTCACGGGCGCCGAACTCGCCGCGGTCATGACGCCCTGGGTCGGCGTGCTCACGCATCTCAAGGGCCTGAAATCGGCGCCGCAGCCGCCGATCGCCATCGACCGCGCCTGCTGGCAGGGCGAAGCGGTCTGCGCCGTGGTCGCGCGCACGCGTGCCGAAGCCGAGGACGGCGTCGCGCAGGTCGAGGTCGACTACGAGCCGCTCCCCGCGATCACCGATCCGGAGACCGCGCTCGATCCGGCGACCCCGGTCATCCATCCCTCGCTCGGCGACAACCTGTGCTTCGAGCGCACGCTCGACGTGGGCAGGGTGGATGCGGCCTTTGCCGAGGCGGACGCGGTCGTTGAGGCCACGTTCCGGTTCGGCCGCCACACCGGCGTCACGCTCGAGCCGCGCGCGATCGTCGCCGATTGGAACGAGGGCGAGCAGAAGCTCACCGTCTACCAGGGCACGCAGGCGCCGCACATGATGCAGAACCTGTTCGCCAAGCATCTCGGCATTGCCGAGCAGCAGGTGCGCGTCCTCACCAAGGATGTCGGCGGCTCGTTCGGCATAAAGGTGCACACCTATGCCGATGAGATGGCGACGGTTGCGCTGTCCAAGCTGCTCAAGCGCCCCGTGAAATTCGTCGCCGACCGCGTCGAGAGCTTCGTGACCGACATCCACGCGCGCGACCA
The DNA here is from genome assembly GCA_019689975.1 of Pseudolabrys sp. Classification (GTDB taxonomy): domain Bacteria; phylum Pseudomonadota; class Alphaproteobacteria; order Rhizobiales; family Xanthobacteraceae; genus Pseudolabrys. The sequence goes on along the minus strand of JADGGK010000101.1, from coordinate 5,552 downwards.
CCGCGTCAAGGCGAGGATCGGGGTGAAGAAGGACGGAACCATCACCGCGTTCGAGATCGACGACCTCACCGGCATCGGACCCTATTCGGTCTATCCGCGCACCTCGGGCATTGAAGCCAACCAGATCGTCAATCTTGTCGGCGGGCCCTATGCCTGCGCCAATTATCGCGCGCGGGCGCGCGTCGTGTTCCAGAACAAGAACGTCATGTGCCAATACCGCGCGGTCGGCCATCCCATTGCCACCGCGGTGACGGAGGGCCTCGTCGAACTGGCGGCGGCCAGGATCGGAATGGATCCGCTCGAGATCAGGCGGCGCAACCTCATTGCCGACGACGCCTATCCGGCGCAATCGGCATCGGGGCTCAAGTTCGAGAAGCTGTCGCATCACCAGGCGCTGGCGCATCTCGACGCCATGATGAACTATGCCGGCCTGCGCGCCGAGCAGAAGCGGCTGCGCGAGCGCGGCATCTATCGCGGCATCGGCTTTGCGAGCTTCATCGAGGTCACCAATCCGTCGGCCGCGTTCTACGGCGTGGGGGGCGCGCGCATCTCCTCGCAGGACGGTGCCACCGTGAAGCTCGACGCCCAGGGCAATATCAGCGTGCACACCGGCGTCACGGAGCAGGGCCAGGGCGCGGAGGCCGTGGTGGCGCAGGTTGCGGCGACGGCCTTCGGCGTACCGATCGAGCGCGTGCGCGTGATCACCGGCGACACCGACAATACTCCCTATGGCGGCGGCACCTGGGCCTCGCGCGCCGCCGGGATCGGCGGCGAGGCGGCCTGGCGGGCCGGCGTGGCGCTGCGCGCCAACGTGCTTGCCGTCGCCGGTGCGATGCTGCAGGCACGGCCCGAGGATCTGGACATCCGCAGCGGCATCGTGGTCGACCGGGCAACCGGCAACGAACGACTGTCCCTGGAGGAACTCGCGCGCGTCGTCTATTTCCGTCCCGACACGCTGCCCTCCGGTGTCCAAGCCGAGCTCGTGGCCACGCGCCACTACGTTCCCCGCGCCTGGCCCTTCGCCTTCACCAACGGCGTGCAGGCGAGCTATCTCGAGGTCGACATCGAGACCGGCTTCGTCACGCTGCTGAAGCATTGGTGCGTCGAGGACTGCGGCACGGTCATCAACCCGCAGCTTGTCGACGAACAGATCCGCGGCGGCGTCGTGCAGGGCATCGGCGCGGCGTTGTTCGAGCACTGCCTCTACGACGAACGCGGCCAATTGCTCAACGGCAACATGGCCGACTACCTGGTGCCGATGGCGGCGGAGATGCCGGACATCGAATGCGGCCACGTGGCCTCGCCGACCGCCGACAGCACGCTCGGCGCCAAGGGCGCGGGCGAGGCGGGCACCGCCGGCGCGCCCGGCGCGGTGATGAACGCCATCAACGACGCGCTGCGCCCGCTCGGGGCGAAGCCCCTCACCGACATGCCCTTCACGCCGGATAAGATCCTGCGCGCCCTGGGGAAAGTCTGAGCCGCCTCGGCGCCCGCGGCGCCAACGCGCGGCCGCGACGGCCGCGCGTTTTCCCCGCCCGAGAAAACTCCGCCATGCGTCAGAACGTGATCATGTCGCTGCGCGTGAGCGTCGTCTTCGGCGCCAGCAGCGGCGCGCTCGTGAACGTGTACACCGTGCTGTAATCGGCATAGGCGTCGACCGCCGAGAGACCGTCGACGGGCACGACGACGTTCATGCCGCGGAACGCGGCGCCGGCCGCGGTAAAGAGCACCGCACCGTTCGACGCGGTGCCGACGGTGATGACCGTCCTGATGCCTCTTTCCTTCAGGATCCGCTCGAGGTCGGTGTTCAGGAATTTGTCCGGCCCCGAGAGCACATGCGGCTCGTCGGGCCGCGGCGCCACGTCCGGGAGCACGTCGCCGGTCGTCGAATTGGCGATGATCGAATAGACGACGGTCGCCTTGGCGGCGCGCGCCCGGCTCAGCAGCTTGTTCATGGCGGGGATCGTCGCCAGGCAGCGCGGCCGCTTGCCGCAGTTCTGCGTCATGAAATCGAGCATCAACAGCGCCGTGGTCTTCGGATCGACCGTCACCGGCTTGAGCTGCGGCGGCGGCGGCGCCTTCACGCCTGCCCACTCCTCGACGATGTCGCTTGCCAACGCCGGCAGCGCCGGGATCATGGCCGCGAGCGCGGCCGCAATCAGTTCGCGTCTCATGCACCTCCTCCTTCCGCGGCCGGCCCTGCAACTTGCGTCATGCGTAGGCCGGCGTTTCCCGTCAAGGTCGCCCACCGCTTGCTGAAACACCGGCGCGTGGCGCACTATTGCGCGCGCGCGGCGCGCGCCGCAGGCAGGGATCATCGTATCGCAAAGAGGGATAGGCTCAATGGACATCAAGGTCGGCAGACAGGCGATTGCCGAGGCCTCGCAGAAGCTGTGCAACTGGGGGCGCTGGGGCAAGGACGACCAGATCGGTACCTTGAACCACGTCACCCCGGAAGACATCGTCAAGGCGGCAAGCCTCATCCGCACCGGCAAGGTGTTCGCGCTCGGCATACCGCTCGATCGCACGGGTCCGCAGACCGGTCTGTTCGGGGGGCGTTTCAACCCGATCCACCAGATGCTCGCCACGGGCACCGACGCGGTGGCCGGCCAGCAGGATTGGAACAAGCTTCGCTATGCCGACGACACCTTGACCCTGTGCGTGCAGGGCGCCACCCACTGGGACGCGCTCGGACACGTCTTCTACGAGGACAAAGCCTATAACGGCTACGACGCCAAGCTCATCGACTCGCGCGGCCTGTCGGTACTCGGCATCGAGCACTCCAAGAACAAGATGGTCGGCCGCGGCGTGCTGCTCGACATCGCCCGTTTTCGCGGCGTCAAATGGCTGCAGGACGGCGAGGGCATTTCCAACGACGAGCTTGACCGTTGCGCCAAGGAACAGAACGTCGAGATCCGCAAAGGCGACTTCGTCATCATCCGCACCGGGCAGATGGAGCGATGCCTCGCCGAGAAGAACTGGGGCGGCTATGCCGGTGGCGATGCGCCGGGCGTCAAGTTCGAGAACTGCTATTGGTGCCAGGAAAAGCAGATCGCGGCCATCTGCAGCGACACCTGGGGCGTGGAAGTGCGGCCGAACGAGACGACGGAGGCCAACCAGCCGTGGCACTGGGTGGTGATCCCGGCCATGGGGCTGTGCATGGGGGAAATCTTCTATCTCAAGGAATTGGCCGACGACTGCGCCGAGGACGGCATCTACGAGTTCTTCTTCTGCGGCCCGCCTTTGATCATTACCGGCGGCACCGGCAGCCCGATCAACCCGCAGGCGATCAAATGACGGCGCGGGCGCGACCCGGCCTTGCCGGGAAAGGGTGAACGGACATACGGAGGAACCTCATGCCCCGCTGGCTCAAGCGCGGAATGGACGCGAGCGCGATCCGGGCGGCCGATGCCAAGGTGCGCGAGACGGTCGAGAACATCCTGGCTGCGGTCGAGGCGCGCAAGGATGCCGCGGTCCGCGAACTGTCGGAGCGGTTCGACAAGTGGTCGCCGGCCTCGTTCAAGCTATCCGCGCAGGATATCGAGCGCGCCGTCGCGCAGGTCGCCAAGCGCGACCTCGACGACATCAAATTCGCGCAGGCGCAGGTGCGCAATTTCGCGCAGAAACAGAAGGAGACGCTGCGCGATCTCGAGGTCGAGACGCTGCCGGGCGTCGTGCTCGGCCATCGTCACATCCCGGTCGATTCGATCGGCTGTTACGTGCCGGGCGGGCGTTATCCGATGGTGGCCTCCGCGCACATGTCGATCGTGACCGCGCGGGTCGCCGGCGTAAGACGCATCATCGCCTGCGCGCCGCCCTACAAGGGCGGGCCGCATCCGGCGATCGTCGCCGCCATGCATTTCGGCGGCGCCGACGAGATCTACGTCCTGGGCGGCGTGCAGGCGGTCGCCGCCATGGCGCTCGGCACCGAGACCATCGCGCCCGTCGACATGCTGGTGGGGCCCGGCAATGCCTATGTGGCGGAGGCCAAGCGCCAGCTCTTCGGCCGCGTGGGCATCGACCTGCTCGCCGGGCCGACCGAGACGCTGATCATCGCCGACGACAGCGTCGACGGCGAAATCTGCGCCACCGACCTGCTCGGCCAGGCCGAGCACGGTCCGACCTCTCCCGCCGTCCTCATCACCAATTCGGAGAAGCTTGCGCGCGAGACCATGCGCGAGATCGAGCGGCTGCTGCAGGTACTCCCCAGCGCCGATCTCGCCGGCCAGGCCTGGAAGGACTACGGCGAGGTCATCGTCTGCGACAGCGAGGAAGAGATGGTGCGCGAGGCCGACCGCATCGCCTCCGAGCACGTGCAGGTGATGACGCGCGACCCCGATTATTTCCTTGCCAATATGAGGAACTACGGCTCGCTGTTCCTCGGTCCGCGCACCAATGTCGCCTATGGCGACAAGGTGATCGGCACCAATCACACTCTGCCGACGCGGCGGAACGCGCGCTTCACCGGCGGTCTGTGGGTGGGAAAATTCCTCAAGACCTGCACCTACCAGAAGGTGCTGACCGACCAGGCGAGCGCCAAGATCGGCGAGATCTGTTCGCGACTGTGCATGCTGGAGGGCTTCGTCGCCCATGCCGAGCAGGCCAATGTGCGCGTGCGCCGCTACGGCGGCCGCAACGTCCCCTACGGACGGGCGGCGGAATGAGCGCGGATTTGGCGCGCGCTCTTCCCGTTCCCCTCCGTCGGCGTGTCCTGCGGAGGATGGTGAAGAAGCGGCCATGACCCTCGAGCTCGCCAAGACCCCCTCGTTCCGCCTCGACGGCCGGCGCGCGCTGGTGACCGGCGCGGGGCGCGGCATCGGGCTTGCCGCGGCGGCGGCGTTGGCCGAAGCGGGCGCCGAGGTGACGCTCGTCGCGCGCACCACGCGCGAGATCGACGCGGCCGCGGCGGCAATCCGCGCGCGCGGCGGCAAGGCCGACGCGCTCACGCTCGACGTCACCGACATCGACGCCGTGCGCAAGGCGCTTGCCGCACGTCCGCCCTACCAGGTGCTGGTCAACAATGCCGGCACCAACCGGCCGAAGCTGCTCCCCGAGGTGACGCTCGAGGATTTCGACGTCATCATGGGACTCAATGTGCGCGCCGCCTTCTTCGTGGCGCAGGCCGTCGCGCTGCGGCTGATCGAGGCCGGGCTGCCCGGTTCGATCATCAACATCTCCTCGCAGATGGGCCATGTCGGCGCGGCGCGGCGCACGGTCTATTGCGCCTCCAAGCACGCCATGGAGGGCTTCACCAAGGCCATGGCGATCGAGCTTGCCGCGCACAACATCCGCGTCAACTCGCTCGGCCCCACTTTTCTCGAGACGCCGATGACGCGGCCGTTCTTCGCGAACAAGGCCTTCCGCGACGAAGTGCTGTCCAAGATCAAGCTCGGCCGGCTCGGCCGGCTCGAGGAACTGACCGGCGCCATCCTGTTCCTGGCCTCCGACGCCTCCTCGTTGATGACCGGGGCGGCGCTCGTCCTCGACGGCGGCTGGACCGCCGAGTGACCATTCGTCCTACCCGTCCGCCGTCATCGCGGGCCCGCCCGCCC
>JADGGK010000100.1 GCA_019689975.1 Pseudolabrys sp. | reverse complement strand
CGTAACCGAGCACGTGCGCGAGAAGTTCAGCTGCCGCTCCTGCGAGAGGATCAGCCAGCCGCCGGCGCCGTTCCATGCGATCGCGCGGGGCTTTGCCGGCCGAGCCTGCTGGCGATGATCTTGGTGGACAAGTACGCCAACCATCAGCCACTCAACCGGCAGAGCGAAAAATTCGCCTGCGAAGGGATCGAGCTTTCGGTCTCGACCATGGCCGACCATGTGGGCGCCTGTGCGGCAACGCTGTCGACGCTCCACGAGCTGATCAAGGCGCACGTGTTCGCTGCCGAGCGCATCCACCGCGACGACACCACCGTGCTGGTGCTGGCCAAGATGCAGACCCGCACCGGGCGGATCTGGACCTATGTCCGTGACGGTCGTCCCTTTAGCGGCGAGGCGCCGCCGGCGGCAGTGTTCTTCTATTCGCCGGACCGGACGAGCGTGCATCCTGAGCGGCATCTGGTCGGCGATGCGGGCATCCTGCAGGCCGACGCCTGTGCCGGCTTAAACGCGCTCTACCAGACGGACCGCAAGCCGGGCCCGATCACCGAAGCGGCCTGCTGGGCGCATGCCAGGCGCAAGTTCTTCGAACTGGCCGATGTTGCCTCGACGGCGCGCCACCGCAGGACCGCGGCAATCTCGCCGATCGCATTCGCGGCGGCGCAAAAATCGATGCCATCTTTGCCGCCGAGCGATCGATCAATGGCCGCCCGCCAGACCAGCGGCCCACCGCACGTCAGGCGGATATTGCACCGCTGGTCAACGAGCTCATCGAGTGGATGAAGCGCGAACGCGCCAAGCTCTCGCGCCACAACGACGTCGCGAAAGCGATCGACTACGTGCTCAAACGGATCGAGGCGTTCACCCGCTTCCTCGCCGATGGCCGCATTTGCATCAGCAACAATGCGGCCGAGCGCGAGTTGCGCGCGATCGCTCTTGGCCGAAAATCCTGGCTGTTCGCCGGCTCCGATCGCGGCGGCGAGCGCGCCGCCGTCATGCTGACGCTGATCCACACAGCCAAGCTCAACGACGTCGATCCCCAGGCTTGGCTCGCCGACGTGCGAGCCCGCATCGCCGATCACAAAATCAATGATCTCGCCGCGCTGCTGCCCTGGAACTGGTGCCAAGCGCTCAGTGTCAATCGGGCCGCGTGATCCGGCCGCAGGTTCAAGCCGTTAACCCCTGCGGTTTTCAGCGGATGGTTACCAAGAGCCTGGCGGAAAGCACCGAGAACCGGATCATCATCGCGTGGGTGAATGAGTACTTCGGCCGTGTTGAGCGCGAGGGAAAGGAATTCGACGACATGCGGTTTACCGCGAGAACGAGCAGTGGGTGTACGGCTCAATCGCCATTCCGAGGCGCAATCCGGACACGTTCGGCCGGGACATCGAAGAGGTGATCGCCCGGAAGCTGACCCTGCAGGAGGCGATCGCCTCCGGAGATTTTACGATCATGAGCCGACAGCGACTGAAGGTAGTTCAACGCGAGATCTTCGAGCAACTCGACAGCCTTGGGCTGATTTGACTCCGGCAGAGGTCAACCGTGGATGTCGAAAAACTGATCGGCGAGGTTGCCGCCCGGAACGGAATCCGGATCGAGCCGGACGATCCGGCGTTCGCGCTCGTAACGCTGAACCAGCTCGTTCTTGAAGATGCTGTTAAAATTCTCGTGAGAGAAATCCACGCAGCGACTGCGGATTTCGAATCGGCTGCGGAGCGCGTTCAGAATGGCTCGGATGACTGTGTTGGCGGTGTGGATGACGCATTCCGTACCCGTGCTGCGATTCATATTTATAAAGCGGTGAAAACTGGCAATCCGCTCTCAGCGACTTTCGGCACGAAATGGCGGGCGTTACACGTCAGGTAGATTCGAAGCGCCAAAGTTGGTCAAGGAGAAATGCATGCGCTGTACCCGAGGACTGGGCATCCTCTTGGCATTCGCAACACTGGTTGTCAGGTCGTGAGCATCTTGAACGCGTGCTGCCAATCGTTGCGCAAGAATCCTGGAAGGCACCAGAGCATACATAGGGGTTCGAGCGCTCGCGACGAGACGATGCTACCACAATCGTAGGGCTCCCATCCGAACTGGCGAATGATTCCGGCAACCTGGGCCTTGGCCTCTTCGTCGTTGCCGCAGTAGAACATCGTTGGTGTGCCCTGAGAAAAGTGCGGATTGATCATCAGGGCGTTGCCAACGCTATTGAAAGCCTTCACCACGCGAGCGGCAGGAAGCTTCCCTTGTATCCGCTCGCCCAGCGACTCGTTCGGGCCGGTTGTATATTGGAGCACGCCGTTGACCGGAGGTTCGTCAGCGAGCGGATTCGTCGCATCGATGACTGTCTTACCGGTGAAGTTCGCCGGCCCCGCCCGCTCGATGATCTCGTCAACGGCGCGGCCGAGCGCGGCGATCACTAGTATTTCTCCAAACTGGGCCGTTTGCTCGAACGTTCCGGCCTGCGAGCCTGGCGTATCGCGGACCCAATCCACCACTTCCTGCTTTTTGGGATCTCGTGTGCCGAGCATGGCTTGATGGCCATGCTTGAGGAAACCGGCGCCCAGCACTCGTCCCACAACTCCCGATCCTAAAATACCGACTTTCATATTGCTCCTCCCTTTCATATTGCTCCTCAGTGGTTGATTTCGCCCAGCGACTCCTTTCGTCTGAGATTCTGTTCGCGGAACGCTGGCTCGTTAAGGCGTTCTATCTCGTATGGAGTCCTATCCAGAAAGCGTCGAGCGAGCAGGGCGATGCAGCGTTCCACAGTGTCGATATCGCCGATACTGAGTGCGTTTTCGTCGGCGTTGGATTTTCCCATTGCGCCGACCCATGTACCCAGACGATTCAGGTCAGTTCTGGACCCTCCGCTCCAATTGTTACCGGGCAGGTCTCCGCCGCCCACCCAGATCATGCTCATCTGCATCGCAAAGACCATTAGTTGCAGGAGCGTCGATAGTTTTTCTCCGCTCTGGGATGCCGAGTTGGTAAACCCGCGGCAATTTTGTCCTTCCACCGCTGCTCCAGCCAGTGCGGACGAAACGCCGCTTCGAGAAAGGCCTTGAATACCGCAGAACCACTTCCCATGTAGGTCGCGTACCCGAAAACGATGCCGTCGGCGCGGTCGAGCTCCGCCATCAACTGGGCATTCGTGTATCGCCCTTCGATTACGTCGGCGGGGCGAATCTCGTGAATCTCCGCACGCACGCCGTCGACGCCGGTAGTGCCTTTAAAGATGGCTTCCGCCAGGGCGCTGGTGTGACCTCGGCCTGATTGAAACACGATGGCAAGTTTTGTCACCTGGATTCCTATTGATAGCCGTAACTGCTCCACTGCTCGAAAACTCGCTGACGGATGTGAGCGGGCCAACCGTGTTCCAGGTCCGATCGAACGGGCCGCTCTGAGGGTGGAAACCGATCGGCCATCAAACAGTTATGAATTACTTTCGTCACGCGGAAGGCGAACTTCTCGTTCGGATCGAGAAATACCGGCAAAATGTTCTGCGCCTCGTTGTTGAAGTAGATCTCACCGTGCGAAGGATGCGCCCGGCTCGCAAATGCCCAGACGCCGGTGGGCTTGCCGCCGGGTCCATCGTGATCGTAGAAGTCCGGCGTCATGTTCTGGCGGATGACGGCGGCATTTCGCGCGTTGACGAAATTCTCGAAATGCATCCCCACAAACTGCTTCATTTGATCGGATTTCAGATTGGTGGGCATTTTCGTCTCCTACAAAGCGTTCAAGCACCGGCTTTTCCGGCGTCCGCTGCGTCGCGCGCCAGAGTCAGGCCGATTCTGGCGCCAAAGCCCTGCAGATAGGCAAGCTGAACCAGTAGCATCGCGGCCGGCTCGGTATAGCGCGCCAGGATCAGCGGACCGGCATCTACCGGCTCGCCGCCGATGTCTCGGACCAGGCCGCAAATGACGGCGCGCGACGCAGCATCATCTCCACACACAAAGACCCCGGGATGGGCGCCGCCCACCGTCGTATTGGGGGAGTGCAGGAGCTCGGCAAATGGCGGGATCGCTTTCACAACTCGCGCCCACTGAGCCATCTTGGCAACCTCTTCACCGCCAGAAGTTGTCGTGCCGATCTCAAGACCGCTCATATCCGGCTTGACGGCGTTCGTGCAATCCCAAAGAATTCGGCCTTGGATGGCACTGCCTATCTGACTCAAAGCTGCAGAGGTCGCAGCCTAAGGCGTTGCTAGTACGACCACGTCCCCGAATCCAGCTGCGTCCGCCGGTGTGCCCATTTCAGCACCGAGCGAGTCTGCCGCTGCCTTCAGTTTCTGCGCGTTTTTGCTAAAACTGAGCAGGACTGCATGGCCCCTAGCTTTGAGCTGTTTCGTTAGGCCGGTCCCGAGATTGCCTGCGCCAATGATTCCGATATTCATGTCATCTCAGTGCTGTAAAGTGGTGGGTGGCTTTACCATCCCGCAGCACAAAAGTGTCGTACACTCTTGCCTGGCCTGTCGAGGTTTGAACCGTGGCCTCGAAGAGAATCGAGTCTGGAGTTTCCACGAAGTTGTCCAACGACATAATCTCCAGTTTCCCCAGTTTTGCCATATAGGCCCGGAAATAGAGCTTCAGGTCGTCGCGCCCGTGCACGACGTTGGCAAAGGAAACCAGCTTCGCATCTTGGTGATAATGGGCATCGATCAGTTCCTCCGTCCGGCCGTCCTGCAAAAGCTTCATCTGATCGTGGTAGAAAGCTTGCCCCGCAGTTTGAATGCTCATACGAGATTCGCCCACACGCTCTTGTACTGCGTATAGCTTTCCAGAGCTTCGGGTCCTTGCTCCCTGCCATAGCCGGACAATTTATACCCGCCGAATGGAGCACTGGGGTGGTATCGGTGCCAAGTGTTGATCCAGACTGTACCGGCTTTGATTCTGTCTGCCAGGCGCAAGGCGCGCGCGACATTGCCGGTCTGCATGCCGGAAGCCAAGCCATACGGCGTGTCGTTTGCGATCCGGATCGCCTCTTCCTCCGTATCGAATGGAATCACGGAGAGGACGGGGCCGAAGATCTCTTCCCGGCTGATCTTCATATCGTTGGTGGCATCAGCAAAAACCGTCGGCTCGATGAAAAGTCCCTTGCCATTTACCTTTCTGGTGTTACCGCCGGCGACGAGCTTGGCCTTCGATTGTTTGCCGGCGTCCACGTACCGGAGTACTTTGTCGTATTCATTCTTGGAAGCAATCGGACCGATCTGCGTCTGCGGCAGCAACGGGTCGCCTAGCACCGCGTTCCTAGCCATATTCGCGAGCTTGTTCACCACTTCGTCATAAATTGGCCGCTCCACGATCAGGCGCGATCCCGCTACGCAGACTTCACCTTTGTTCCAGAAGATCGCCCAAAAGGCCGTTTGGACGGCAGCGTCAACATTCGCGTCAGCGAATATGATGTTGGGCGACTTGCCCCCGAGTTCCATGGTCGTGTGCTTCAATGTGTCGGCGCCGCTGCGGATGATGCTCTGGCCGACCGCAGTCGAGCCGGTGAACGCGATTTTGTTGACCAGGGGATGTTTCACCAACGCATCACCCAGCGATCCGCCGGGACCGGTAAGGAGGTTGTAAACTCCTTCCGGCACGCCCGCATCGAGCATCACTTGGGCAAGCGCCAGAGCAGTGAGGGGAGTATCAGAAGCGGGTTTGTGAATTACAGTATTTCCCGCTGCAAGTGCGGGCGCAATCTTTGAACAAGACAGCACCAGGGGAAAATTGAACGGAGTGATGGCGGCGACAACTCCGAGCGGTTCCCGCCGCGTGAAGATGCGAATCTCCGGCTCATAACTCTCGCGGTAGCTGCCGTGCATTTGCATGGCCATGCCGCCGAAGAAGCGGAACAGGCCCGAACAGGCGGGCATGATGGTTTCCCGAAAGTCGCGGTAGGGCATGCCCATGTCCATCGCTTCTCGAACGGCAAACTCGTCGGCCCGTTCATCCAGCAGATCCGCGATTTTGAACATGATCTTGGCGCGCCCCTCATGATGCATGTGGCGCCACGGTCCTTCTTCAAACGCATTGGATGCCGCCTTAACGGCTTGATCGGCGTCGGCAGGCGACGCCTTGGCAACGTCCGTGATCTTCTCTTCGGTTGTAGGATCGAAACTCGGCATAGTTTCGCCGCTCGCTGCGTCTTGCCAGCGGCCGTTGATCAGCAGTTGACCTTTAGGAAAGGGCCGTCGTTGCGGTGTGGAAACTGCAACTTGCATCAAATGTAAATTCTCCTCCAGCGAATAGTATTCGTAAGGGGCAATCTCGCATCGGAGCCATGACCACGCAATGACAAACAGCGTGCAGTTTCTGCCATCGTGTATTTGGTCTGTTTGGGCTCAGACAGATTTGCGACGGGTTGAGTAAGGAAAGGGGTTCTCCGAAGCTTGGGTTGCCGTGGCTCGAACCAAGGGAGAACCCCGATGCAGGTGTTTGGCCTGCCTGGCCACATTATCAGAACCGGCAAGCTTGCGTCGCGGATCGCGGCGAAGTCCTTAAGTAACGAAGCCGCGATCCGCAATCGCCGCGGTCGCCCGCTGGCGGCAGGCAATGGCCGATGGGCTGACCACCGATCAGGCGGCCCAGGCGGTCGGCGTGCCGTGCGCCTCGCTCTACCGCTGGGAGAAACGGCCCGAGCTGCGCTCGCGGCTTGCTCCGCCGAGCTACGCCACTGGCCGGGACGGGACCGATAGCCGACATCCGTACTGCCGCGCGCATCGCGCTCGTGTGTAATAGATTTGGTTGGCGACGAGTCCGCATTTGTGGAGTGTCGCGTCGTTGCTCAGCCTTGGCGCGCGATTGCGAAGAGCGAGTTAGCGCCAGAGTCGCTCCCCTCCGCCACTACGCAGAATTGCGCTCCAACTCGCTGCTTTTCGCTCTGATGCGCAAAAACCGGCTCTCCCACTAAAATCGAATCCGTGAGCAACAATTTGGCTGAATTCCTGCGGGAGAGCGTCTGTTGCCACTCCTCTGCCGCTATTCTGCGGGCTCGAAGCGGGCGGCCTTCGCGACGGTGTCCGTCGCGCGGAACACCAGCACTGCGAACAGCACCATGTCGGAGAGGATCAGCAACGATCCGACCACGGCGATCGGCTCGGCTTGCGGCTTGCCGAGGTTGAGTGCGGCCACGCCGACCGTGAGGACAACCGTTCCGAGGGCCCACACGATCACCTGCGTCAGCGCGAGTCTGCTCGAATCGATGGTCGGATGGAACCTGTAATAGATCCCATACAAGAACAGCGACACCCAGCCGAGCAGATTGAGGTGCGCATGCGCCGGCATGACCGAATGATCGTGCGAGGCGGCCATGGTGATGCCCATGACGATACCGAGCAGTCCGAGCACGACGGCCGTCCTGAAGCTGAGCGATGAAGCGAACATGCAAATCTCCTTTGCTCAATGGCCGCTGCCGCCGGTGAGTTGCGCAACAATCGATCCGCCATCGAGCCACACGTTCTCGCGACTGATTTTGCCATCGCGAAACTCCCAGATGTGCAGCAGACGGAAGGAAATATGCTTGCCGCGTCCTGGGACGCCGAGGAAGCTCCCCGGCACCGTCCCGCTCCACTGATGCTCCTGCACGCAGAAATCCTCGCCGTAATAGCGGCGCGTGGCCACCATGGTCTCGGTTTGAATGTTGCTGATCAGGTGATCATAAAATCCGCGGGCGTTGTTCCGGCCCTGCAGCGGCCCGCCTGGCCAGCCCACTACGTCGTGAACGATATCGTCGGTGTAGACCGACACCGCGGCCGCGCTGTCGCCCGCCATTTCGGCGGAGATGTGCCTGTCGATCAAACGATCCATGTCCTGCGGCTGCATGCGCGTCCTGCTGATGGCATCCATCGCGTTTCTCTCCTCTAAACGGCGCGTTCGACTCTGCGCGGGGCATTCGACGTGCTATAGATTGGTCGAAGCCGAGGATGCTCGGCAGCCACAGAACTGTCCGGTCGGGCAACAGAAGTGCAGAACCTCCCCGAATTTGATTGGAACGACCTGCGCTATTTCGTGGCCGTTGCCCGGGAGGGCAGCACGCTCGCCGCCGCCAAGGCGCTCGGCGTCAGTCAACCGACCGTGCAGAGGCGGCTGGCGGCGCTGGAAAAGCAGATCGGCTGCGAGCTGATCGAACGCCGGCCGACCGGCTATTGCCTGACGGAGCTCGGCAGGGAGTTGCTTCCCTTCGCGCAGCGCGTGGAGCAGGAAGCCCTGGCATTCGCCCGCCGCCTTTCGACGCGCGACGAATCGCTGTCAGGCACAATTCGCATCACGTGCCCAGAAACCGACCTTCCTTGCCTGTTGAAGCCGGTCTTCGACCGCTTTCAGGCTCGGTATCCTGGCGTACGGCTCGAGTTCCTGGTGACCGACAGGACGCTCGATCTTGCCAAAGGCGAAGCGGACATTGCTTTGCGGGGCGGACAGCCGAAAGACACCAGCCTCATCGGGCGTAAGCTCGCTGATTCATTGTGGCTGCTTTACGCCAGCCGCACCTATGTGGAACGGCAGGGACTGTTCGAGAAACTGGCCGACGTCGAGAAGCACTCAATTGTCATGTACACCGGTGCCCTTAGTGAGTTGGGCCCGGGACGATGGTTGAGATCGGTTGCTCCGAGGGCAAAGATCGCCGCCTACAGCAACAGCGTATCAGGCGCCCTTTCTGCCGCACGGTCTGGGCTTGGATTGGCCATGCTGCCGGCTCTCGCCGGCAGCGCGGAGAACGATCTGCTCTGCGTGTGGCGCCCCCAACCGGAAGTCACTGAACCATTCACGCTCCTGGTGCATCCCGATTTGCGGAGGATCCCGCGCGTACGAGCGCTGCTCGATTTCATCGGTGAGGAGATTCCAACCATCCGCGCCCTGTTCCGCGGCGAGCTCGACACGCGGGCCTGACGCATACACGACGCTCTGGCGCAGGCGATTGCCGGTGTTGAAGCGATCGCGTCCGAGTTATCGAGAAAGGGGCAGAACGATACTGGCAGTCAAACGGGTTCATTGCCGCAAAGGATGATCCCTCGTTGCTGTTTTTGGTCCGTTCCGGATGTCGCCACTGGGTTCAACACCCCGCTTGGATGCCGATCATGGGGGTCCGAATCTTCGCTTCGGTGCGATAGCGCGCGCAAAATTTCTCGGAGCGGGTTTGTTTACAGTTCCTCTTTCTCCGCCAGCGCTTGCGTCCGAGATTTTCTCCCGCCTTGGCGTTCGCCCGCGAGAGGCGCAGGAAACGGGCAGGTTCGCGGCGCGACATCCGCACCTTGCGGGGCGCGCCCCGACGTGCCTTTGAGCCGGCGGTACCTGCCCCAGTCGCTTTCCGATGAACGCGCGATGCGGCTCGGGCAGGCGTTTGTGATGTCCGTCCATCGCGCGGCGCTCGACCGATCCCGTCGCCCCGAACTGCC
>JADGGK010000201.1 GCA_019689975.1 Pseudolabrys sp. | reverse complement strand
GAACACCTCCGGCTGATCGAGGAAGCACCGCAGCGCGACCTGCTTCGGCTCCTCATTCTCTTCATCGCTCTTCGGCGCTGCCCCAATCGTCAAACCCCGACGGCGCGCGGCTTCGAGCAACAGCTCGAGCCCGCGGGCGTGGCCGAGCTCGGCGATACGGAACAGGTCGGCGACCAGGCTCTCCGGGCGGTCCCCGTCGGGACCCTGAAAATACGCGCGCAACGCGTCTCGCGCTTTCCTTGGGCTCCCCTCGAACACCGCCATGTCGAAACCTTGCAACGCACCGGCATGGCGTTCGAGCAATCGCCGCATGAGGTCGAGATCGACCGTGTTCAGGAATTGAAGATTGGCGAATTTCCTCAGGTTCTTGGCCATGGCGGCCACCCAACGAATCGATACGCGTTCTTATTATGTTCGGACTCGGCCGCAACTCCGAGTCGATTTCGAAGATCTCAACACCCACCGGATTCATCTGCGTTGAGCCATGGGACGGTTTCCGATGCCGGCGAGTAGAGGGCTCAAGGGAAGGAATTCTCCCTCCGCACCCGGCTCATGCCCGCTCGCCGCTCTCCAGATTCATCAGATTCATCGGCCGCCGCCCATCTCGACGAGATCGCTGCGATCCTCGCCCTCGGCGTGCTGCGGCTCCTCGACCCGCATCCGCGCCAAAACATGAATGACATCAATGGCTTGGGAGACTTTCCGCTGGACTTTCCGGCGAAAGAGAGCGTGTGTCGTCACGAACCGGCCCAAGGCAGAGAGGTGTGATGACGACCCCCATCCTCAAGCAGATCGCCGCGCTGCACGATCTCGACCATGGCAAGCTCAAGGCGCTCTGGCGCGAGTACTACGGCACCGAGCCGCCGGGCTACCGGCGCGGCTTCCTGATCAAGGCGCTCGCCTATCGCATCCAGGAACTCACCTACGGCGGATTGTCGAAGGAGGCGCGCGAGGAGCTTAACGCCCGCATCAGGGGCGAGGCATCCAAGGGCAAGCCGCGCCATAGCCTGCCAAAGGATCGCCCCGTCGCCGGCACGCGGCTTGTCCGCGAATGGCAAGGCGTCGAACACCACGTCACCGTGCTCGCCGACGGCTACGAATACCAGGGCCGCAAGTACAGGTCGCTCTCGGCGATCGCCCGTGCCATCGCCGGCACGCGCTGGAACGGACCGCTGTTCTTCGGCC
>JADGGK010000099.1 GCA_019689975.1 Pseudolabrys sp. | reverse complement strand
ATGAGCGCATGACGATGCGGGCCATGCCCGTATCGACCGGCGACGGGATCGCGACCGAGTTCCTCTTCCAGTTGCCGGTGCGCCTGCTCGCAGATCCAGCGCGCCTTGATGGCGGCCGCATGCGTGCACAGGAGCGCACAGCAGCCGCGATGGCACGGTCGATCTCCGCCAGGGCCAGGTGCGGCTTCGCGCGCGGCGGTCGATAGTCGGCCGGAACAGGCCGATAACAATCTGCCAAAATAGGGCTAGGTGGCGTTATATCCGCCATCAACCAGAAGATCGGCGCCGGTAATGAAGCTCGACGCATCGCTCGCGAGGAAAACTGCGGCCTGGGCTATTTCTTCCGGTCGACCGAGCCGCCGCAACAGATGTTTCGGTCCGGCGATTTTCCGCGCCGTCTCCATGTCGCCGAAGCGCTTGACAAGCCGTTCTGTCTCGATCGCACCGGGCGAGAGCGAATTCACCCGGACATTCTGCGCGGCATGGTCGGTCGCCATCGCTTTGGCAAGCTGGATCAGCGCGCCCTTGCTGGCGCAATATGCAGCGCGGCCCGGCGCCGCGACGCTCCCGAGCTGCGAGGCAATGTGGATGATGCTGCCGCCGCCCGCCTTGATCATTGCTGGCAAGATTGCGCGACTCATCAGAAACGCACCGCCGACATTGACGGCAAAAACCTTGTTCCAATCGGTGTGAGTGATCTGCAGCACGGACCCGTTGGGATCGTAAACAGCGGCTCCGTTCACCAGGACCTGGATGGCCGGGAATTTGGCCAGAATCGCTTTCGCCGCTTCCTCGACCTCGTGCTCGCGACTTACGTCGCAGGCGACGGCGAGCGCGCTCGATCCGATCAAGGCTGCGGTCGCATCGGCCGCGTCCTTGTCCAGATCGACACATGCAACGTTTGCCCCCGACTGCGCGAATGCAAGCGCGATCGCTCGCCCGATACCGTTACCCGCGCCGGTCACAACCGCGGTCTTGCCCACGAGAGAATAGGGACCGGATCGCGACATGATTGTTATCCTATCAGCGACGGGTCGCGGTGCGGCCCAGATAGGCCTCCTGCACGCGCGGATCGCGCTTGAGCGTCGCGCAGGAACCGCTCGCAATCACCGAGCCGGTTTGTAATACGTAGCCCCGCTGCGCCGTTTCGAATGCGTGGCGGGCATTCTGTTCCACCAGCAGGATGCTTGTGCCGGCGGCGTTGATGGCGCGGATTGTCTGGAAGATGTCGTGAACGATGATGGGCGCAAGACCCAGCGACGGCTCGTCAAGGCACAGCAGTTGCGGCTCGGACATCATGGCTCGCCCGAGGGCGAGCATCTGCTGCTCCCCGCCGCTTAAGGTACCGGCATTCTGGCTGCTGCGTTCCGACAGACGTGGAAACATGGCGAAGACGCGCTCCATCCGCCGCTTGAGCGTTGATGGATCCTTGCGGGAGTTGAAGCCTCCGAGTTCGAGGTTCTCCCGCACGGTAAGGAAGGGAAACACGCGCCGGCCCTCTGGCACCAGCGCGATGCCGAGCTTGCTTCGCTCGTAGGACGGTAACGCGGTCACATCTCGTCCGCCGAAAGCAATCGTGCCGCGGCGCGGTGAAAGCAGCCCCGCAATGGCCCGCAGGGTCGTCGACTTGCCGGCGCCGTTAGCACCGATCAGCGCAACTATTTCGCCGCGGTCGAGACGCAGCGATATATTTCGACACACCGCGACTTGGCCGTAGGCGAGCTCGAGGCCGGCGATTTCCAGCAACGCGCTCACAGCAGCTCACCCCCAAGATAGGCCGCGATCACAGCCGGGTTCTTTTGCACTTCGGCCGGCGTACCTTCGAACAAACGACGCCCGTATTCCATCACCATGATACGATCGGCGACATTCATTACGAGATCCATGTTGTGTTCGACCAGGATCACCGTCGTGCCGCCGTGGCGTAGCGAACGGATGCGATCGAGCAGACCGTCGACTTCCGCCGCATTCAGCCCTGCGGCCGGCTCGTCAATCAGCAGCAGCCGCGGCTTCGTGGCGAGCGCGCGTGCAAGCTCGAGCATGCGCTGTTCCCCGTATGAAAGAGAGCCGGCGGGCACGTGCGCGCGCCCCGACATGCCGACAAACTCCAGCAACTGCATCGCTTGGTCGCGGCAGCGACGCCGATCGGCAGTGAACGCGGCGCCGTGCACAAGGTACTGCCAGGCTGGGATCTTGTGGTGGACATGGAAGCCTGCAATCACGTTGTCGAGCGCGGTGAGCTGCCGAAACAGACGGATCTTCTGGAACGTCCGGGCAATTCCGAATCGTACTCGCAAGTGTGCCGGCATCGTCGAGAGATCGACCCCATCGAACGAAAGCGAGCCGGCGTCAGGCCGGTAAACGCCGCTGATCAAATTAATCAGCGTCGACTTGCCGGCGCCATTTGGCCCGATGACCGCGAAGATTGCGCCCATTGGGACGTCGAACGAAATCTCCGATACCGCTTTCACCCCGCCGAAATTCTTCTGTAGCTCTTGCGTCCGCAGCAGCGGTTCCCCCGCAGCGCCATCGGCGGTGGCACTCATGCGGATCGCCTACGCCAAAGCCGCTCGCCGACGGCGTTGGCCGCTTGCGCCATGCCACCGGGGATGAAAAGAACGACGAAAGTGAGCGCGGCACCGTAGACGACCAGACGCAGGTCGCCCAAGCCGCGCAGGACTTCCGGCAGGATTGTGAGCAGGACGGCTCCGAAGACCGGGCCGATCAGGGTGCCCATGCCGCCGACAATCACCATGGCGAGAATGTTGAAAGCCTCGGTTATGAAGAACGCGTCGGGCACCAGAGTGCCGACAAAACTCGCATAAAAACATCCCGCGGCTCCGGCGATGGCGGATCCGACACCGAAGGCGAAAACTTTCCAAGCCGCGGCATTGATGCCGAGGGAGGCCGCGGAGACCTCGTCTTCGCGGATCGCGGTCAGTGTCTCGCCGACCGGAGACCGCACGAGTTGGCTCAGGAGCAGAAAGGACAAAAGGGCGAAGCCCGCGACCAGGTAAAAAAACGCCGTCAGATTTCTGAAATCCGCAATAACTGTTCCGTCGACGACCAGCGCCGGCGGCGGTGCAATGCCATAAATACCGAGCGGTCCCTGGGTGAGACTAATCCAGTTGAGCAGGATCTGATGAACGATGACCGCAAAACCCAGTGACGCGATGGCCAGATAGTGGCCCCGAAGTCGCACCGCGAACAGCGAGAGAAAGGTTCCGGCGAGGCCTGCAAAGGCCACACCGGCGACGAACGCCAACCAGAACGGAACCGCAAGTTTCACGATCAGCAGCGTCGAAACATAGGCGCCCAGCCCGTAAAAAGCGGAGTGCCCGAGATTGAGCTGGCCTGCATAACCGAGGATGAAATCGAGGCCGATTGCGAGCAACACGTTGATCGCACACACGGTAAGATTCGTGCGCCAGTAGGTGTCATTGAACACGAGCGGCAGAGTGACAATTACCGCCACTGCCGTCAGATAGCCCAGAAAGCGGGCGCGAGACGAGGTAGCCTTGCCGAGCCATTGTTGCGCGAATACCGTCTCAGACATTTTCTTCGCGCCTTTCCGAAATGAGTCCGGTCGGCCGGATTGCCAGCATCAACAGCAGGAGCGCAAAGACGACGATGTCGATAAGGCCGGGGTTCAGGAATTGCGTGGTATAACTTTCTATCAATCCGACGATGAGTCCGGCGAGGATCGTTCCTTCGACATTGCCGAATCCGCCGATGATCACGATTGCAAAAGCCTTGACGATGACCGAGGTTCCGGCAAAAGGCGTTAACACAAGCACCGGAGCCAGCATGGCGCCGCCCATGCCGGCAAGTGCCGAGGCGATCACGAACGTGAGCATGATGAGAAAGTTCGGATTGATGCCCATCAAGCCTGCCGTTTCCCGATCCTGCGATACCGCGCGCAAGGCCTTTCCGAGAAACGTAAATTTCATAAAGACGTACAGCAACGCGATCGTGAGTGCCGAGACGACGATAATGATCACGTTCTGCCAGGACACGAAGATGCCGGCAAACCGAATCACATGGCGGCTGAACTCCGTCTCGAACGCGTAGGGGATCGGGCCGAACCAGGCAAGCATCAGGTTCTGCATCATCACCGAGACGCCGATGGTCGCGATGAGCGGCAAAAGCTCGTTGTTTTTGCGGCGCAGCGGCGTGAAAATCGAGGCATTGATCAGCCATCCCATCGCTGCACCGACAATGAGTGCGACGGCGATGCTCGGGATGTAGCCTAGACCGACAAGATGCATGAAGAAATAGGCGGCGAAAGCCCCGAGAGTGACAAAATCGGCGTGCGCGAAGTTGATTTGCACGAGCACGCCATAGATCAGCGTCAGGCCCAGCGCCACCAGGACGTAGAGGCTACCGAGAACGATGCCGTTGATCGCCTGTTGCAGGACGATCGTAGTTGTCATTGCTGGATCAGTTCCACTTCAGGCTTACCCATGACATGTCCGGTTTGGTCTCCATGTAGTGGATCGTGTCCATTTTTACGTTTTGATTGTTTTTGTCGAACTCGACGCTGCCGGTGACACCAGAATAGTTCTTGGTGGCCGCGAGCCCTTCGCGGATGGTTTCCGGGTCCTTGCCGCCGCGTTTGACGACATCGGCAATCAACATGATCTGGTCATAGGCATGGGCGTTCAGGTGCGTCGGTTCGGTGTTGTATTTGGCTTTGAAGGCGGAGACGAAGTTGCGGGCGACGGGGCGCGCGTCGGTCGGATCGAATTGGACAATTCGGATGTAGCCGAGCGCGGCTTTGCCCGCCTTCTGCTCGAACCCAAAGGGCAACCATATCGTGCCAATTTGGATTGCATTGCCACCACCGCCCTTGGTGACTCCGGCCTGCGCAAGAGCTTGCGTGATTTTTAGGCCTTGGCCTTCGAGCGTATATGTCGGAATCACGTCGACCTCGCCCAGGCCGGCCACGCGTGTTGCAATGGCCGTAAAGTCGTTGACGTCGCGACCGAAGCCGATTTCCGCAAGGACCTTGCCGCCGAGCCTGGTGAAATTCTCCTTGAACACTTGCGCGTTACCGATGCCCGCGTTGGTGTTTTCGAACAGCAGGACCGCCCTTCGCGCGTTCATGCGCCTGTAAGCGTTTTCTGCCAAATTAATGCCCTGCATTACCTCATTGGGCATGATACGGAACGTCCATGGATTGCCGGGCTGTGTGATCTTGATCGACGAAGAGCCGGCATTGAGCAGCGGCACCTTTGCCTGCTCGACGATCGGCATCACCGCGAGGGTCGCATCGGAGCATTCTTCGCCGATGATCACATCGGGCTTGAACTGCTCGATCAAACGCTTAGCCGCCTGCGTGGCGGGCAACGGGCTGCAAGCCGAATCTTCATAATGAACGGCGAACTTGTAGCCGTTGACCCCCGTTTGGTTGATTTGCTCGAGCGCAAGCTCCACACCCTGCTTGTCCTGCGTGCCGAAATACGAACCAGGCCCCGACATAGGAAATAGTGCGCCGATTTTGATCGTCTTGTCCTGCGCTTGCGCAACCGCGCCGATCGTCAGCAATCCGATCGCCGCCACGCTTGTGCAGAGCGTGCGAAGTGTCCTGGTCATTTCTTTCATCCTCCCCTGGAACGATTGCCGGTAAAAAAAGTCTAGCAACGAACGAGCAAAGGGGTAAAGCCGACCGAACGGACAAGGCCGCGGCGGGGCCTGCAAATTCGCGGTGGACGCCGCGGCAACCGAATGACAGCGGACAGATGGGTTTGGGCGGTCGTCAACTTTCGCCGTGAGCGCAATCGGTTAGGGCGGCAAACTGGATAACGGTCAATCCCCTTCGAGAGACGCTTTCGGTCCTCGCCGTGCAGCGCCTCGATGATCGATTCCCGCGCCAGACCGGTTTATCGCTGCACCTGCATGCGCTCTCGATTGCCGAGGCGCCTTGGTCCGTGCTTTTGGAAAACGTTCTTGTCTGCAACCCTGCATTGCGCGCGCAACCACCGCACGCGCATTTAAACTACGATCTTCGCCGCTATCGCCTGTGCGGCGCGCCTTTCCGATAAACTTGTCGTTTGCTTTCTTCCAGCCTCGGTCGCGGTTGCGCGAGAACGCGCGCCCGCATCGGTGCGAGCGCGACGGCGTTGCAAACCGCGCCCACCGTCGACCCCGCCGAGCAGGGATCGCGCAACCGCAAGGCGTCGCCGATCGGCGACGAGGCGGGCGAGGCGCAATCGATGCTCGCTAACATCAACAACACCGTCGGCGCCGGCGGAAAATGACGTCGATGCACGCAAGATCGCAAGGATATCTTGCCTCAGAAGTCGCCGTCGCGAACATAAGGCCGGCACCAGAGGATGGCCTGCAGCAGAACAGCTTTCGTCCAGGCCGCGTGCATTGCATCGATCTCGGCGGAGGAATGCGCTTTCTTCGCCAGAAATGGTTTCATGGTGAGAGAGATGGGCATAGCCAATGCCAGCACGTAACGCATGGGAATGTGGGGTGCAGCCGCGACGTTGTCGGTTCTGTTCTTTCCCGAGCGGTGGTGACGACGTCCGATTTCCTCGGTCCAGGCAAGCCACGCGTCATCGTATTCGGCGCGGCAGGTGTCGAGAATCCACTGGCCGAACCGGCGGCGTACCGCTTCGAGATAGCCCGCGATCGGTTTGCCCGTCCTGGGATCGCTGAAATAAACGAGCAGATGCGGCGTTGCGGCGACGAAGCCGTACCAGACGTCGAGAATCGATTCGATCTCGTCCTTCACCACCTCGTGCATCGCGCGTAGCGCAGCCACGTCCTCGACGCCGAAGAGCAGCGCCGCCTTGAGCGCGTCAAGGTCGCCAGTCGTCAGCGGCGAACGGGGCAGGCCCGGATCGCCGAACCGGTAGCCCGGAATCGCGGTGGGGGTCATCGGTTTTATCTCCTATCATTGCTAGTAACAATCATTTAGGCCATAGTAGCCGCCGGTGTCAAGATTTGATTTCGAGTAGCAATCATGAAGGTTTCACCCGAGGCGATGGAGGCTGCACACCTGATCGATCGGCTGGAACGGCTCGCGCGAGCCGGCGAACAAGCGGGAGGTCTCAATCCGGCGCAATGGGAAGCGCTGCGCTATCTTTCCCGCGCGAATCGCTTCTCGCGTACGCCGGCGGCACTGGCCGAATATTTCAACTCGACCCGTGGTACGGTGTCGCGCACGCTCGCGTCGCTCGAGGAAAAGGGCTACGTGACGCGGTCCGCCAGCCGACGAGACGGCCGTTCAATCGAATTGTCACTCACCGGCGCGGGCGAGCAAGCGGTCAAGCACGATCCGCTCATAGCGATCGCCAAACACATTGACGCCGCAACCGGCGGTTCTCTGGTGGACGTCCTCCAACGGTTACGGCAGACGCTGCGCCGCGCCATTGCATACAACGGCGGGCGCGCCTTCGGCGCCTGCTACACCTGCCGCCATTTCCGCGCCCACATGCGGCCGCGATCGGCAACACCACACCACTGCGGGCTGCTCGACGAGCCGCTCTCGGAGACCGACAGTCGTGCGATCTGCGTCGAACAGGAGCCGGCAACGGCATGAGGGGGAGTGACGCATCGCCGAGGTGGGCGCAAGCGCCACCGGAGGCGGTCGCTGCCTGGGCCGCTTCGCCTGGTCAGGCACGACCAGCGCTTTTCATTTCGCGGAACGCGGCAAGGGCACGTTCGCGCGCGTCGGCATGATCGATAATGGGATAGGGATAGGTCTTGCCCAGCACGACGCCCGCCTGCGCAAGCGCGGCGTCCGGAGCCAACCACGGTTTGTGGATGAAGGCCGCAGGCAGTCGCGCAAGCTCCGGCACCCAACGACGCACATAGGCCCCTTCCGGATCGAACCGCTCTCCCTGCAGAACCGGATTGAAAATACGGAAATAGGGGACCGCATCCGTCCCACAGCCTGCCACCCATTGCCAGTTCATCGCATTGTTGGCGAGGTCCGCGTCCAGGAGCGTGTCCCAGAACCAGGCCTCGCCGTCGCGCCAGTCGATCAAGAGATGCTTGACAAGAAACGAGGCTGCGATCATGCGCACACGGTTGTGCATCCAGCCGCGCCTCCAAAGCTCGCGCATGCCAGCATCGACGATTGGATAACCGGTCAGGCCTCGCTGCCAAGCGGAAAGCGCATCGCGATCCCGTCGCCACCGGAAGGAGGCGAACTGCCGACGCAGGGGTTGTTCGGGCAGGGATGGGTGGGCCGCGAGGAGATGATGGGCGAATTCGCGCCAACCAAGTTCCGTGAGGAACCTGTCCGCGTCGCCGTGGGAAAGCCTCCCTGCCGCCGCGGCTGAACGGACGGCGTGCCATATCTGTCGCGGGCTGATCTCGCCGAACTGCAAGTGCGGGGAGAGCCGTGAGGTCCCCTCCCGGTCGGGGCGGTCGCGGTCGGCCGCATAAGCATGCGCCGCGCCATCGAGGAATGCCTCCAAGGCGCGAGAGGCTCCCCTTTCTCCCGGCGTCCAGTCCGCCGCGAATTCTTTGGCCCAGTTCGGCCGCTGCGGCAGAAGCTCCCACGCTGCGAGCTGCTCGCTCTCAACGGCGGGCGCCGGCGGCAGCCGCGACGGTGCGCGCAGCGGCGAAGGCGGGTCACCCCTGGCGCGCAGGGCGCGCCAGAACGCGCCGAAGACGCAGAACGGCCCCCCTCTGCCGCTGCGCAGCTCCTGCGGGAGACGCAGCAGCGTTCCATTGCAGCGGTGCAGTTCGATTCCCGAGCCGGCAAAGGTGCGAACGAGCATCTCCTCGTCCTTCACCGCATGAGGCTCATGGCATCGGTTGCAATACACGGCAACGACACCGGCGGCACGGACGAGATCGACCACGACTTCGACCGCCCGACCGCGGCGGAGTATTAACCGGCTGCCGGCAGCGGCGAGACTGTCGTGAAGTGACGCGAGACTGCGATGCAGCCACCAGCGCGCGGCACCGCCGAGGCGCCAACGGCCAGGCGTCTCGTCGTCGAGAATGAACGCGGGAATGAGCGGACGACCGCTCCGAATCGCGGCGAGAAGTGCCGGATTGTCGGCGAGGCGCAGATCCCGCCGGAACCAGACGATCACCGCGCCGTCGCGCGAAGCATCATGTTTACGGGCTCGTTCCATTACTGCGTGTCGCGCGACGTGTATCCGGTACCGGCATGACGCGTGCAGCGGGACACGGTTGAGGCGTGCCCGTTCCTGCGGCCGTTGATATAGATGAAAGATGGTTCGCAAACGCCATGATTGATCGCTCGAGCAAATGAGCCAGTGAGCTGGAGACGCCGTCATTGCGGCGGTCGAATGATCGTCGGCGACAACATGGTACACCTTGCGACCGTCTAACGAATTCTTTCGTCGCTTGTCCTTGCGCGGTTTGACATCAATATCATCCCGGCTTGGCGTAAAGAGGACAGGCGCGTCTCGGTGATCGAAAGGTCGGGGCAAGTGGAGCATGCGCTCGAAAACGGCGTGCCGCGGGCGGATGGACTCGCTTGGTGCGGAGATTGCCGGCCGGGCGCGCCGAGGTGGGCAGCTTGGGACGAATCGGCGCGGTACGTGCAGCCAACCCCGCCCACGCACCCCTTTTCGCCTCGCCGCCGGTGGTCGATCACGCTACCAGGTCTGCGCCGGATGTTATGGCACGGCAAGCTGTGCGCTTGCGGCACGGCCGGCGAGACGACCGAGTGTCATTGCCGTCAACAAGCCATTGCCGGAGAGATAGCCCTCCGCCCTGTTACCGGAAATGCCGGCTGCCGCG
>JADGGK010000004.1 GCA_019689975.1 Pseudolabrys sp. | reverse complement strand
TTTACCGCCGGGGTTGGGGTTGGCGCCCCAACCCCCCCCCCAACCCCGCGCGGGGGGCGGGGGGCGCGCGGGCGCGCTCGACGGTATCGGCCGACAATCGCGTGCGCGGCCAGCGGAAGATCAGGCCGTGCGTCAGCCAAATGAGCAGAAATGTGAATACTCCGGCAAACACCGTGTCGGTGAGGAAATGCGCGCCGGCCATGATGCGCAGAACCGACATCGCAACGCCGAACGCAAGCGCCGCCGCATAGGCGAGCGGGCGCCATGGCGGGGGTGCGAGCGTCGCCGGCGCCAGCGTCCAGAAGGCACCGGTGACGTCTCCGGACACGAAGGAGCAATTCGCCGGACAATCGCCCCGCGGATCCCACCATGCGACGAAATGTTGATCGCCGCCGAACTGGGTCACGTCGATCGGGCGCGGCCGTCCCCAATGATCCTTAAGAACGACATTCGCCAACAGGCCGGGTCCAAGTGCCATCGTCGCGATCAGGAACAGTGCTGCGCGACCGGAAATGAGCATCTTGCGACGCGGCAGAACCAGCTTCACCAGCACCGCGGCGATCGCCGGGACCAGGAGCGCCCCGCTTGCCCAAAGGCCGAGGTTACGCAGGGTCTGGACGAGCGGCGACAAACGCCATGCAAACATGTTGTGTTGACCGTCGCTCACCGCATAGAACAGCGCGGACACGGCCAGATCGAGCTGCGGGAACAACGCCAAGGGAACGCCAACAGCGGTGGCAACGACGAGCGCAACGATGAGACCCGTTCTATTCATGTTGCCGCCGGCTTGACCTCGGAATCCTGGATTGATGGTCCATGATCTCCACGTCATTTACCCCCGTCGGAGGAAGGTCCCGCAATGGGTGTCGGCGCCTCATGCGCGCGATGCCCGTCTCGCACGTCCTCTTGCCCTCGCAAGAGGGAAAAAGGCGCCGTGAAGGGGCACCTGAGCGACCCCACTTGCCAAAGCGGTACTAGCGGAGCGGCGCCCGGAAGGAAAGGTGTCGGGTCACGCAAGCCGGCTATAATCGGCGCATGTCGCCTCGCATGCTCGATTTCTGGTTCGAATTCGCATCCACCTATTCCTATCCCGCCGCGATGCGTGTCGCGTTGCTGGCGGAACGGGCGGGGATCGTCGTGCGCTGGCGGCCGTTCCTGCTCGGGCCGATCTTCAAGGCGCAGGGCTGGAACGACTCCCCCTTCAACCTCTATCCCGCCAAGGGTCGCTACATGTGGCGGGACCTCACCCGCATCTGCGCGGCGCAGAATCTTCCATTCAAGCGGCCGACGACATTTCCGCAGAACACGCTGCTCGCAACGCGGGTCGCGCTGGTCGCTCTTGCTCAGGGATGGGGCGAAGACTACTGCCGCGCCATCTACACGGCCGAGTTCGCGGACGGCCGTGATATCGGCGGCGCCGACACCGTCGCCGCGGTGATCGCGGCGCAAGGCAAGGAGGCCGAGGCCGTTCTGGAGGAAGCGGCAAGCGAGCGCGTCAAGAATGCGCTCAGAGAGCAGGTCGCCGAAGCCCAGCGGCTCGGCATTTTCGGCGCCCCGAGCTTCGTGACCGCGGACGGCGAATTGTTCTGGGGCAATGACCGGCTGGAGGCGGCGCTGGAATGGACCGTCAACCGGAAATGACGCGCGCCCGGCGAGGATCCGTCTTGCGTTGCGCGCGAGGCCGGCGAGCGACGTCGAAGACAGGCTTCGCGCCGATTGGGCCTCGGCGGTCCGGGCTCAGGCGCCCCGTTCCCGCCAGCGTCCCGCCGTGCGGCCGGCGATCAGCCAGTAGGTGAACCCGAAGGCCGCGCCGGCGCTCGCGGCAACTTCCGCGGCGTGCGACATCGGCGGCGGGGGACGATCAATTGATTCCTCATACGAGATCGGAATGGCGCCGGTTCCATAATACAGCAGCAACAGGAATGCGGCACCGGCCGCCAAATGTGCGAGCAGGGAACGTATTTTGAATGCTTCCCCCAGCACGATCATCACGACCAGCGGCAGCAGGCCTGCGGCGCCGGTGAACCCGGTCGCCACCGCCACGGTCATCCAAAAAAAGAAAACATGCGCATTCGCATCGGCGGAAGCCTGATACCAGCCGGGTCCCCAGAGAGCCGTGGCGACAACGATGCCGGCGGCGAGGCTCGCGGCCATGACTGCGAAAAGGATCGCGAACAGGTGGCCTATCAGCGACAAGGCTCAATCCGTCAGCGCCATGGCCCGCAGCGCCATGCGTTCGCGCGCGGAAAGCCTCTCCGTCGCGCTCTTGAGCTGGCCACAGGCCGCCAGGATGTCGCGGCCGCGCGGCGTGCGCACCGGCGAAGCGTAGCCGGCGTCGAACACCACCTGCGAGAACCGCTCGATCTGTTCCCAATCGGAGCAGGCATAACTCGTTCCCGGCCAGGGGTTGAACGGGATGAGGTTGATCTTTGCAGGGATGCCCTGCAGCAGCCGCACGAGCGCCTTGGCGTCGGCAAGCGAGTCGTTAACCCCTTTGAGCATCACGTATTCGAACGTGATACGTCGGGCATTGGAGAGGCCCGGATAGTTGCGGCATGCTTCAAGCAAGTGCGCGATCGGATATTTGCGGTTGATCGGCACGAGCTCGTTGCGCAGATCGTCGCGTACCGCGTGCAGCGAAACCGCCAGCATGCAGCCGATCTCGGCTCCCACGCGCCCGATGAGCGGCGCCACGCCGGATGTGGAAAGAGTGATTCGGCGTTTAGAGATAGCGATGCCGCCGCTGTCGGCGACGATCAAGAGCGCGTCGCGGACGGCTTCGAAATTGTAGAGCGGTTCGCCCATGCCCATCACCACGATATTGGTGATGCAGCGGTCGCCCGCGGGAAGAATGCCGTCGCGCGGGCGCACGCCGCCCGGCCAGTCGCCGAGCCGATCGCGCGCCACCATCACCTGCCCGACGATCTCCCCGGCGGTCAGATTGCGGACCAGGCGCTGTGTGCCGGTATGGCAGAAGGAGCAATTCAGCGTGCAGCCGACCTGGCTCGACACGCACAGCGTGCCGCGCTCGGCATCGGGAATATAGACGCATTCGATCTCGTGCCCACGTCCGCTCCGCGATTCGCCGGGCAGCCGCAACAGCCACTTGCGGGTACCGTCCGTCGAGACCTGCTCGGCGACGACCTCGGGACGGTCGAGCGTGTAGCGGGCGGCGAGCGCGGCGCGCAACTCCTTCGATAGGTCGGTCATGGCGTCGAAGCCGCGGGCACCGCGCACATAAAGCCAGTGCCAGAGCTGCTGCACCCGCATCCGGCGCTGCGTCTCCGGCACGCCAAATCCCGCGAGCAGCCCCGCCAGCTCGCCGCGCGACAGCCCGATCAAGGAGGGCTTTTCCGGCGCGACATAGCCTTCGAGCGGGGTCTTCTCGAGAACGGGCACAGCGGCGTCGAGACGGGCGGCAGTCATGGGAGCACCGCCCCCAATATAGGCCGCGGGCGCGCTACTTGCACTCGGCCGCGACCTTGTCGAGTGCGTCGGAAATGCCCTTGAGAGAATAGGTGTCGGTCGTCTTGGTGCCGCGGGTCGACTCGCTCGTGACGACGAGGCGGCTCCCCTTGCGCAGGGCCTCCACCATCTGCGCCTCCTCGGCAGCGTTCTTGACCCAGGCGCCGTCGTCCTGCGTGTACATGGCGTATTTTGCCGTTCCGTCGATCGTGGCGGTGGCGTCGACGCCGGCCTTTTGCGGATAGCCGACGATGACCGAGACCTCGTTCTTCACCTTTTCGGCCGGACGGGTGGAGACGAAGGCATAGGAAGGATCGCGGTTGCGGCCGGGCGGGTCCGTCACCGCGGAAATCGGTTTGGACAGCGCGAAGCAGACGGTCTTGCCGTTGGGCGTCGCTTTGTAGGCTCCCCAGTCACCGAACTGGCCAAGCAGCACGGCTTGTTCTTCGGGCGATTTCTTGGCCGGCGCGGCGCATGCGGCACCGGTGAACAGGACGAGGGAAGCGGAAAGAGCGCCGCAAAGCAACAGAATTTTGTGCATTGGGCCCTGCCGTTCAGTTCGGTCGGAGTTCTTGAAACCGCCCCCGGAAACGCATCTGTCGCAGCGACCCATTAGGTGGCAAAATCGGCAATGTGAAGGCGGCAATGCGCCGCGCGGTCTCGCGTTGCGGCGCATCCGTCCCCCAATGTGTTCTGCCGTTTTGGTATCGCGAATGCCATGAAAGCCCTGCTTTGCACCCGCTACGGCACGCCCGACGACCTTGAATTCGTCGACCTTCCCGACCCCGAACCGGGGGTCGGGGAGGCCGTCGTCAAGGTCGTCGCCGCGGCGCTCAACTTCTTCGACACCCTGATCATCGCCGGCAAGTATCAGTACAAGCCTGCCTTCCCCTTCTCACCGGCAGCGGAATTTGCCGGTGTCGTCGAGAGTCTCGGTCCCGGCACATCCGGACTCGAGGTGGGCGACCGAGTCATGGCCAATATCGGGTGGGGCGCCGCGCGCGAGCGCGTCGCGGTCAAGGCCGATCGCCTCGTGCGCATTCCCGCTGGCGTCGACTTCGACCGGGCCGCCGGCCTGACCGTCACCTACGGGACGAGCTATTACGCGCTCAAGGATCGGGCGCGGCTCAGGCCGGGCGAGACGCTCGTCGTGCTCGGCGCCTCAGGAGGAGCCGGGCTTGCCGCGATCGAGCTCGGCCGAATCATGGGCGCACGCGTCATTGCCTGCGCGTCTTCCGCCGCGAAACTCGACTTCGCCCTGAGACACGGCGCGGACGCGGGCGTCGACTACAGCAGGGAGGATTTGAGGGAAGCGCTGCGGCGCCTGACCGACGGGCGCGGCGCCGACGTGATCTATGATCCCGTCGGCGGCCCTTATGCGGAAGCGGCGCTGCGGGCGATCGCCTGGTATGGACGATTTCTCGTGGTCGGCTTCGCCGCCGGCGACATCCCCCGCCTGCCGCTCAATCTCGTGCTGCTCAAAAGTTGCGACGTGCTTGGCGTCTTTTGGGGCGCCTGGATCGAGCGCGATGGTGCGGGCCACCGCGCGAATACCGATATGCTGCTCCAATGGTGCGCGCAGGGGCACCTGTCGTCGCACGTGCACGCGATCTATCCGCTTGCGCAGGGGGGCGAGGCGCTCAAGGCAATCGCCGCGCGCAAGCCCATGGGCAAGGTGATCCTGCGGCCGTGACCGGCGCCTACCTTGCGCGCACCCGCGGTCGTTCGGCTTCACTCCGCGAGCCCGTCCATCGCTTCGGCCAGCGCGATGTCGCGGGCGGTGACGCCGCCGGCCTCATGAGTGGATAGCGTCACCTCCACCGTCCGGTAGACGTTGCGCCATTCGGGGTGGTGATCCATTTTCTCCGCGATCAGTGCCGCCCGCGTCATGAAACCGAAGGCGGCATTGAAATCCTTGAACATGAAGGTCTTGGTGATGGCGTCGCGGCCGGCGGCCGCCGACCAGCCGGCAAGCCTTGCCAGCGCCGCCTGTTTCGCTTCGGGGGTGAGTTTTTCCACCATGGGCTTTCCTCATGCGACGGAGGGCGCGGCCCTCGCAAAGGGTCGGCACCGATATTAGCTAAGCTCGAGGCTCCGATCCTACGAGGCTCGCATGTCCTGGTCATTGAATATCGGCAGGGTGGCCGGCACGATGGTGCGCGTCCACCTGACCTTTCTCTTGTTTCTTGCCTGGATCTTCGCCGCCAGCTATGCGCAGGCCGGTGCGGCGAGCGCCTGGGACACCCTGCTCTACGTGCTGCTGCTGTTCCTGTGCGTGCTGCTGCACGAATTTGGTCATATCTTCACCGCACGCGCCTTCGGTGTGACCACCCCCTATGTGACGTTGTTGCCGATCGGCGGCGTGGCGCAACTCGAGCGTATTCCCGAGCAACCATGGGAGGAATTCCTGGTCGCTATCGCCGGGCCGCTGGTCAACGTCGTCATCACCTTGCTGCTGGTCTATGGAGCAGGTGCCGAGTTGCAGGCAAGCGCCGCGAGCGCCGTCGACAGTACGCGAATTGCGATGATCGACCGGTTGGCCGCGGTCAATCTGTTCCTCGCGCTATTCAACCTGATCCCGGCATTCCCCATGGATGGAGGCCGGGTGCTGCGTGCGCTGCTGGCGACGCGACTCGGTTACGTCCGCGCCACGGAGATCGCCGCCGCGATCGGGCAGTTCGTCGCCTTCGCGCTTGGCTTCGTCGGGCTTCTGTACAACCCGATCCTGATCTTCATCGCGATCTTCGTTTATCTCGCCGCCGCATCGGAGGCGCACATGGTGGCCCTGCGCGCCGTCTCGCGCGGCGTGCCGGTGAGCTACGCGATGATGACGCAGTTTGCGACGCTCGCGCCGCAGGCGCATGTCGACGAGGCGGTGCAGACGCTGCTGGCAACGAGCCAAGGCGAATTTCCGGTGATCGACGCGGTCGGCAAGCCGATCGGCGTCCTCGACCGCGCCGCGTTGATCCGCGCGCTCAAAACCCTCGGACCGGATGCGCGGGTCGCCGATGCGATGACGACGGAATTTCCCACCGTCAGCAATCGCGCAACTTTGGAACAGGCCTTCAAACTGTTGCAGCAGAAATCGGTGCCGGCCGTCGGCGTCGTGGACCCGGTCGGTCGACTCGTCGGCCTCGTTACCAGCGAAACGGTTGCCGAGATGATGATGGTGCAACAGGCCTTGCCGCGCGGCGCGCGACTCGGCCCCTGGAGTCGCGCGGCGGGCGCCTGATTCGGCCACGACCGTTTGTTCGTTGCTCTGCGGCCGCATGCGGCTATAGTGCGGCGCGGTTTTTGACCCATCGCGAACGGCCACCGGTTACGACAAGCCATGAATCTTCGCAATATCGCCATCATTGCCCATGTCGACCATGGCAAGACCACGCTGGTGGACCGCCTGCTGCAGCAGTCGGGCGCATTTCGCGACAACCAACGCATAGTCGAACGTGCCCTGGACTCCAATGAGCTGGAACGCGAACGCGGCATCACGATCCTTGCCAAGGTCACGTCGGTGGTTTGGAACGGAACCCGCATCAATATCGTCGATACGCCCGGCCATGCCGATTTCGGCGGCGAGGTCGAGCGCATCCTCAACATGGTGGACGGCGCAATCGTCCTCGTCGACGCCGCCGAAGGTCCGCTGCCGCAGACCAAGTTCGTGGTTTCCAAGGCGTTGAAAACCGGCCTCAGACCCATCGTCGTCATCAACAAGGTCGATCGTCCCGATGCACGCGCGATGCAGGTGCTCGACGAGGTATTCGACCTGTTCGTGGCACTCGAGGCGACCGACGAGCAGCTCGACTTCCCCGTCATTTACGGTTCCGCCAAGGAAGGCTGGATGGCGAGAAACCTCGAGGGGCCCAAAAAATCGACGGCGCCGCTGCTCGACCTTATTCTCCAGCATGTTCCGCCGCCGAAGCTGGAACAGGGGTCGTTCCGCATGCTCGGCACAATCTTGGAAGCCGACCCCTATCTCGGACGTATTGTGACCGGCCGCATCACGTCGGGCTCGGTTAAGCCCAACCAGACGGTCAAGGTGCTCGATCGCACGGGTCAACTGGTCGAACAGGGGCGCATCATCAAGCTTCTTGCTTTCCGCGGACTGGAACGTACCGCGATCGAGGAGGCCGAGGCGGGAGATATCGTTGCCGTCGCCGGCCTCGCGCGCGCGACGGTGTCGCACACGATCTGCGCCCCGGACGTCGAGGCACCGCTGCCCGCGCAGCCGATCGATCCGCCGACGCTCGCGATGGTGTTTCGCGTCAATGATTCTCCGCTTGCCGGCACCGAGGGTGAAAAAGTCACCGGGCGCATGATTCGCGACCGGCTGCTGCGGGAAGCGGAAGGCAACGTGGCGTTGCAGGTGCGCGAAACCGAGGACAAGGATTCGATCGAGGTTGCGGGCCGCGGCGAATTGCAGCTCGGCGTTCTCATAGAGACGATGCGTCGGGAAGGGTTCGAATTGTCCGTGTCGCGGCCGCGCGTCCTGTTCAAGGAAGACCCGTCCACCGGCGGCGTGCTTGAGCCGATCGAGGAGGTGGTGATCGATCTCGATGAGGAGTTTTCCGGCGTCGTGGTGCGGAAAATGACCGAGCGGAAAGCCGAACTGCTAGACCTGCGTCCCTCCGGCGGAGGCCGGCTGCGGCTCGTCTTCCTCGCGCCGACGCGTGGCTTGATCGGTTATCGTAACGAACTGATGACCGACACGCGCGGCACGGCCGTGATCAACCGGCTGTTTCACGGTTATGCGCCGTTCAAGGGTCCCATTCCGCGCCGCCGCAACGGCGTGCTGATTGCCAATGATCAGGGTGAAGCGGTGGCCTATGCCCTGTGGAACCTCGAGGATCGCGGCCCGATGATGATCGAGCCCGGCTGCAAGGTTTATAAGGGCATGATCGTCGGCGAGCACACGCGGGACAATGATTTGGTTGTCAACGTGCTCAAGGGAAAGAAGCTGACGAATATTCGCACCACTTCCAAAGACGAGGCGATCCGTCTTACCCCACCCATGCGCATGACGCTGGAAAAAGCGCTCGCCTATATCGAGGAGGACGAGCTGGTCGAAGTCACCCCGAAATCGATTCGCTTGCGCAAAAAACTGCTCGACGAGCATGAACGCAGGAAAATCGAGCGTGCGCGGGAAACCGAGGCGGTGTGAGATCGCGGCCGACGCCGCGGGCGAACAAGCTTGTTCTTGCCGCATGGCTGGAGCGGGTCGCCAGCGGGCCCGCGCCGCGGCATCCGACCGGAACCGCGGCGACAGCGGCATGTCCCATTCCTGGACAGGCTGTGGCCGGTAATCCACACCGTTAGCCAAACGTTAATCATAGGGCTTGAAGCGCCCGGGGTTCGTTGCTTCTATTCGCACATGAATACAACCCTGATCGAGATTCGCCGTGCGAAGCTGTCCGACGCCGTCGAGGTGGCGGCGACGCACGACGAAGCTTGGCGTGCCGCCTATCAGGGCATCATTCCCGGCATCGAGCTGGAAAAACTGATCAACCGGCGCGGTCCCGATTGGTGGGAAGCCGCGATTCGTAAGGGCAGCCGCATTACGTTGTTGCAGTTCGGCGACCGTGTGGTGGGCTACGCCAATTATGGTCGCAACCGCGCACGCAGCCTGTTCTATGACGGCGAGATTTACGAGCTTTATCTGCGTCCGGAATTTCAGGGACTGGGATTTGGCCGGCGGCTGTTCAACGCTGCGCGCAAGGACCTGATGCAGAGCGGCCTGAAGAGCCTCGTCGTGTGGGCGCTATCCGACAACGAGCCGGCGGTCCAATTTTATCGTGCGCTTGGCGGCCGCGCGGTTGCCCGCTCATCGGAGCGTTTCGGCTCGAAGGTTCTCGACAAGATCGCCTACGCCTGGCAGGGCTAACCTCGGCTGGCGCGCCGAGGTGTCGCGCGCGCCGGGCGATGACGGACGCCGCGGTCATATCGTCGGCGCAGTCAATCCCTTCTGGGCACAGGTGGCGCGCAACGTGTTCAGCAACAGGCAAGCAATCGTCATCGGGCCCACGCCGCCCGGCACCGGCGTGATCGCACCGGCGCACTGCACGGCCTCCGCATAGGCGACGTCACCGACGATGCGCGGCTTTCCGCTCGCGTCGATGATGCGATTGATGCCCACGTCGATCACGGTGGCACCCGGCTTGATCCATTCACCACGCACCATCTCGGGTCGGCCGATCGCCGCCACCAAAATGTCGGCACGCCGACACAATGCCGGCAAATCGCGCGTCTTGGAGTGAGCGATCGTCACGGTTGCGTTTTCCGCGAGCAATAATTGTGCCACCGGCTTGCCGACGATGTTGGAGCGGCCGATCACCACGGCGTCCATCCCGGCAATGGAGGCGTGCACCGTCCGAGCGAGTCGCACGCAGCCCATGGGGGTACAGGGAATGAGCGACGGCAGGCCGCTCGCCAGGCGTCCGACATTGATCGGATGGAAGCCGTCCACATCCTTTTCCGGGTCGATCGCGGCAATCACCTTCTGCGCGTCGATCTGTCTCGGCAGCGGCAACTGCACCAGAATCCCGTTCACGGAGGGGTCCGCATTGAGTGAGGCAATGAGGGCGAGCAGTTCGGCTTCGCTCGTCGAAGCCGGCAGCCTGCGGTCCACCGCCTTCATCCCGGCTTCCCCCACCGCTTTCGATTTGGCCCGGACATACACGCTTGACGCAGGGTCGTCGCCGACGAGCACCACCGCGATGCCGGGAACAACGGCGTGCTCGCGGCGCAGCGCGCGCACCGCTTCCGCGATGCTCGCGCGCAGATCCGCGGCCAGGGCTTTGCCATCGATGATATGCGCTCGCATGATGATGCTTTAGCGTGGCACCACGATTTTCTCCAGCGCAGGAGCCGACACGACGATCCGCCCGAGATGGGACGCAGCCCGCATGGGAAACATGGCATCGCGGAGCAGGACGCCGCGTGCGTGGGCAACCGTCCCGATCCATATGTCGTCGACGCGCCTGCCGCCGAAGCGGAACGCCGTCCGCATCCTCGATGCCGCAACGCCATGCGCCGTGACCCCGCTGGCGCGACCGCGGCACGACCGCCGCGAGGCCTCAGGCGATCGCCCAACGATAGGTCTGCGGCGCACTGTCCGCGGCTGGATCGACCGCGTCAAAACACGTTCGGATAGATGTAGCGCATAATCACGTTTTCGATGAGCAGAATGATAAGGATCAGGATAACGGGAGATATGTCGATACCGCCCAGGTTCGGCAGCACGTTGCGGATGGGGCGCAGCAACGGCTCGGTGATCCGGTACAGGAACTCGCCGACCATATGGACCGCCTGATTGCGCGTGTTGACGACGTTGAACGCGACCAGCCATGACAGGACCGCGGCGGCGATCAGCAGCCAGATGTAAATCTGCAGCACGAGTAAAACGATATCGAGGATCGAGCGCATGGAGGACTCCGCGGAGGCGCTGGAAAGTAGCCGCATCGTCGCGTGCGAACAAGCCGCGCCATCCTTGACATGCCGGAAGGCCGGTCCTAAATGGCGACCACTCGCCGCAGCTTTCTGGACGACGGTCCGCGATCGTCATCCGCACAAGGCGGGGCCGTAGCTCAGCTGGGAGAGCGCCTCGTTCGCAATGAGGAGGTCAGGGGTTCAAATCCCCTCGGCTCCACCAAACCGGACCGTCTGCGGCGCAAGGCGCGGCGCGCCGGCAGCCCTGTTGGGGCGCAATCGGTCAACAAAATCGGTCGACAATGCGTGGCCCGGCCTCGCACGGGAGCGCGGGGGGCGGCGGCGCGCCCCCTTATGTCGCGACTACCGTGACGTCGATCGGAAGCTCCATCTCGCAGCGCAGGCCTTCGGGCGCGAACTCGATTTTCGCGCGGCCGCCGAGCTCCGCTTCCACGCCGCCCTCGATCAACCGCGAGCCGAATCCGCGCTGGGCGGGTTGCGTTACCGGCGGGCCGCCCCGCTCCTGCCACAGGATGCGCAGCCCAAGCCCCTCGTCTCCCGATGCCACGTGCCAATGCATTTCGACCCGACCGGTCGATACCGAGAGCGCGCCGTATTTGGCCGCATTGGTGATCAACTCATGGAAGGCCATTGCCAATGTGAGCACGGCCCGCGGCCGCAATTGTACGTCCTCGCCGCGCAAGATCACACGCTCGGTATCCGCGCGGTAGGGTGCAAAGGCAGCGCTCAGCAGGCCGCGCAGATCGGCGCTTTCCCAATGATGCATGGTAAGCTGATCGTGCGCCTTTGATAGGGCGATCAGCCGTCCTTCAAAACTATCGCGAAACGACGCGGCGCTCGGTGCGGTGCGCGCGGTTTGTGTGGCGAGCGATTGTACCGTCGCAAGCGTATTTTTTACACGATGGTTGAGTTCGTCGATCAGTAACCGCGCGCGCTGCTCGGCCGCCTTGCGCTCGGTGATGTCCTGGACGACGCGCACCAGGTAGAGCAGCCGTCCTGAATCGTCACGCACCGGCGAAGACCGCACCGAGATCCAGATCACCCGGCCGTCCTTGCGAATGAAACGCTTCTCGATCGAGTAAAATTCGAGCGTACCAGCCACCTGCTTGCGGAAGCCTTCGCGATCAGCATCGATGTCGTCGGGATGCGTGTGCGTGAACAACCGGTTGCTGAGCAGATGCTCGCGGCTGTAGCCGGTGATGGCGAGAATTGCCTCGTTGACACGCAGGAAGCGGCCGTCGGGCGCCACTTCCGAAATACCGATGGCGGCATGTTCATAGGTCGCGGCCAGCCGTTGCTCCTGTTCCCGCGCGAGCCGGCGTGACCGCTCGAGCGCGGCGGTGATACGCCGGCGTTCGCTGACATCAAGGAAGCAGCTAATCGCGCCGACCACCTCGCCGTCGTCATTGCGCAGCGGTTCGATATGGGCCGAAACGGTTACGCGCGTGCCGTCGGGGCGCACGATGAGCATCTCGGCGTCATGCAGGGATACGCCGGTCGCCAGCACGTCGGTCAGCATCGAGCGCTTGAGCGGACTGCCGTCGGAGTGGCAGTGGCGGTTGGACGCCGCAAATTCGGCATAGGTCTGACGCGGCGCGGGGACGCGGCCCCAGATCGCGATGGCGCGTTGGTTGCATTGTAAAATAACGCCGCGCGCGTCGCAGACGAACGTGGCGATCGGCAGCATGTCCAGGATGTCGAGTATGCCCTCGGGCGCACGCGCACGCCGGGAAGGCACGCGGACTTTTGCGGATGATTTGTCACCGGCGTCGCGCATTCGCCACGCCTCCCGCGTGTGCCAGCCGACCTCTCCGCTCTCCCCTGCCACAACGATCAACGAGCTGCGGTTTTTGTCAATGGCATTCCGCCTTCATCGCTCCGGCACCGGCGATCCAGTGATTGATGAAGGCGTTGAGCCAATTGCGCGACGCAAAGTCGTGAACGGCACGGTCGGCGATATGCTCGTGGCGCTGTTTCGCCCCTGGCAGCTCCATCCGGTGCGCACCCCGCACCAACCAGCGATACATCATCGCGTGCGTGACTTCCGGATGGAACTGCAAGGCGTAGCCGCTCGCGTAGCGAAAGGCCTGCACCCTGAACGCGCCTTCTCCCTCGGCCAGCAGTTCGGCACCCGCGGGCAGATCGAACCCCTCGCGGTGCCACTGGTAGACGTGGTCCGGCCATTCGCGACAGATGCGCAGCCCGGCAGCGGTCGGGCGAATGGGATAGTAGCCGACCTCGGCATGGCCGTGAGGATGAGCAAACACGCGCGCACCGAGGTGGCGCGCCATCATCTGCGCACCGAGGCAGATGCCGAGATAGGGTTTTTTATCGCGCAACGGCACGCCGATCCAATCGATCTCGCGGCGGATGAATTCATCCTCGTCATTGGCGCTTTGCGGCCCGCCGAAGATCACTGCGCCGGCGTGGCCGTCCATGGTCTCGGGAAGCGGATCGCCGAAACGCGGACGCCGGATGTCGAGCGGATGGCCGAGCTTGGTCAGCGCCTGTCCAACCCGGCCGGGCGACGAATGTTCCTGATGCAGAATGATGAGGACCGGCTGTGGCATGGCTGGTCGTTGCACGCGTGGCGGGATTACTATCTGCTTCGGCGGGCGTTGCAAATCGGCGCGGCGGCACGCCGGCTATGAAGGCTGGGCAGCCCTGCGTCGAGCCTGACGGGCGTCGATCAGGGCAAGCAGCCAGCGGCGCGGGACGAAACGGATGAGAGCCACGGTCAGTCGGTTGGCCAAACCGGGAATCACCACCCGGCGACCGGCCATCAAGCCCCGATAGCCGGCGGCGGCGACCAGCTCGGCGCTCTGGACCAGAAATGTCGGCGGCCTGGCGTGCTTGACGCCGGCGCGCGCGGCGAACTCGGTCGGTACCGGGCCGGGACACAGGACCGTCACGCGCACGCCGCGCGGGGCGAGTTCGCTGTGAAGCGCCTCGGAGAACGACAGCACAAAGGCTTTGCTCGCGTAATAGACGGCCATGCCCGGCCCCGGTACGAATGCCGCCATGGATCCGACATTCAGAATCCCCCCGCGGTGGCGGGCGAGACTCTCGGTGAAGGCGAGCGAGAGCTCGGTGAGCGCACGCACGTTGAGATCGATCATGGCAAGCTGCTCGGCGCGCTCACGGTTGATCGCAAGACCGGCCAGGCCGAAGCCTGCATTGTTGACCACGTATTGCGGTTCAAGGCCGGCGGACGCGAGCGCTTCGCCGATGCGGCGCACCGCGCCTTCCCGCACCAGATCCATGGCGACGACCAGCGGCCGCGGCGCGCCGCTGGCCGCAATCTCGGTGGCTAGCGCATCGAGCCGATCGGCGCGCCGCGCCACCAGCGCAAGCGCATGCCCGTGGCGCGCGAACTCGCGCGCCAATGCCGCCCCGATGCCCGACGAAGCGCCGGTGATGACGGTGACGGGCTGGAGCCTATTCATCCTCTTGCACGCGCTCTCGGTTTGTCGCCACAAAACCGCCGGCGGCGGCCGCCGCGGGATAGCCCGGCGCCGCGACCACTAGCAGGCACGGTCAGGTCATCATCGGTGCCAACGCCGAGTCTCGCGCGATCGGCCGACTACTATTCCAGATATTTACTCGGCGGAAAGTCGCGCGAAAAGATCGGCTGCTGAACGGCTTTGGCCGGATCATAGGTCCAGAATTGGCTGACCTGCGGGTAGGTCCGGAGGATCGTGTTGACGAGCTTGCCGTTCACGCGCGCGACCTTGCGGATATGGATGTCGAGGATCGGCGTGCCGTACTGATCCAGGCGCACAGGCCCGATCGGACCGTGCGCGAGGCGCACGTCATGCATCGCCTGGAGAAAGGCCGCCGCGTCGTCGGTCCGGCCGCCGGTGCTCTTGAGTGCCTCCTCGATGATGAGCAGCGCGGTATAGGGACCGGCGGTGTAAAAACCCGGATCATGCTTGTAGGCCTCGTTGATGCCGGCGACGAACTTCTTGTTATCCGGCGTGTCGAGACCGGCGGCATACCAGCCTGCGCTGTAAACGCCGACGGCCTCCTCGCCCATCACCCTGAGGATGCCTTCGTCGGTGGATGTCGTGTTACCGAGCACCGCGACCTTGCCCTTGAGTCCGAAATCACTGAATTGTTTCAAGAAGCGCAGCGGATTGCTGCCCGCAAAACCCATGTAGATCGCGTCGACGTCGGACTTGATCTGTGCCAGATAGGGCCCGTATTCCGGCGCGTTGAGCGGCGGCCACAGCTTCTGCACGATTTTGCCCCCCGCGTCCTCGAAAGCGAGATGAAACCCGCCGGCGCCTTCATGGCCGTAGGTGAAATCCTCGGCCACGATCGCCACTTTCTTGAATCCGAGCGTCTTGGCCGCGTAGTCGCCGAGCGGATAGGTGACCTGCGGCGCCGTGCCGAAGGCGTGAAGCACGTAAGGGTTCGGCGCGCGCGTCTTGAGATCCACGGTCGCCGCCGACGTGGTGGTGATCAGCGGCACTTTCGCATCGCGGAC
Source organism: Pseudolabrys sp. (assembly GCA_019689975.1). GTDB lineage: Bacteria > Pseudomonadota > Alphaproteobacteria > Rhizobiales > Xanthobacteraceae > Pseudolabrys. The sequence goes on along the minus strand of JADGGK010000004.1, from coordinate 70,403 downwards.
ATATCCGTCCATGGCCAGGGCCTCGTTCGTGGCGAGCGGCCCAATCATGACCGGCACCTTGTGGCGCTCGACCAGCTCCTGCGTCTTCGTCTTGGCCAGGGCCGGACTGCCGGCGGTGTCCTGCGTGATGAGTTCGACCGGGCGACCGGCGATCATCCCGTCGCGCTCCTTGAGGAAAAGCGCAGCGCCTTCCTCTTGCTGCTTGCCGCCCGCCGCAAGCGGACCGGTGAGAACGGTCAGGAAGCCGATTTTCAGCGGCTCTTTGGATTGGGCGCGCAGCGGCGGCGCCGGGAACATGGTCAACGCGACACCGGCCTTGAGCACCGCGCGACGCGATACCGCGAGCTTTCTGCCTTTCACTCTCATCCTGACATCCTCCCGAAGAACGCTGCTGCCGCTTGACCGTCACGCATTCAGGCGAATTCTCCGCCGCCTTGCCCCCTTGCCCGCCGCGCGGCCGCAGGAAACGTCGACCCGCCCCTCACGCTAACATTAAACGCCGCGATTTAGTCCGTTCACTCCCGGTCTGATCGCAAAAACCTTTTTATCACCGCCGCGAGGGCGTGCGTATCGCCGCGGGGCTGCCGCGCCGATCGGAATTCGATGTTGGCGAACGAGGCGAAAAAGGCGCACCAAACGCGTCTTGGGGCGGCGTTCGGCGCCTATTTGACGGCTTTGCCCGTGCGCTCGCTTTCCGCGAGCAGACGCAAGTTGTTCTCGATGTATGGATTGTCAGGCGCCTTGCGCTGGGCGGCGAGCAGGGTCGCGTGTGCGCGCGCATAATCGCCGCGCAGCATGTAGGAATAGCCTTGGTTGTTGAGAATTTCGACCGTCGGTCCGACGATGCGGATCGCCTGCGCATAGGCGCGGTCCGCGAGATCAAAGCGGCGCAACCGATCATAGGTGGCGGCAAGCCCGAGCCACGATTCGGCGTCGCGCGGATGCAGCTCGACGGCGTGACGAAAATACTTTTCGGCAAGACCGTAATTGCCGGCTCGATACTGCTTCTTCCCGCGCGAAAGATCGTCGTTGGGATCGCTCCCGTAGAGCTGCGGCTCGGCGGCGGCCGGGGCCCCGAGCGGCGGCGGGACCGTACTCGCGGCGGCAGCGGGGTCGGCGGCAGCAACCGGCGCGGCCGTTTCGGCGGCGAAGGAGGGGGCGGAATTGACGTTGCCCACCGCGGAACTCGCTTCGCCGGCAGACGGCGTGGCGGTCAAATCGTTCAACGGACGGTTCGCGCCGCAACCCGCGAGCAACAGGCCTGCGGCCATCATGAAAAAAATTCGGGCAGTCCCTGGACGCATACGAAAGCCTGAGAGAAATGCCCGATCGCGGGGCGGCTTCAGGCTAGGCGAGGATGGTTAAGATTATCTTCACTTTCGAACGGCGCCGCCTTCCACCCGGTGGACCGCGGCCGGGAGCGTCCTTTGCCGGTCCGAAACCGGTCGCCGTTCGCTTCTCGAGCCGGCTCAACCGGGATTGAATTGGCGCCGTCATTGCGCATAGCCCCCAAGGAGACTTGCAATCCGGGGTGCGCCCTCAATTCTGGATTGCTTCGCTCTCGCATGGCGAGGGCTCGCAACGGCCGGGCAATGCCGCGCGCCATCGCCAATCAATGGCGCCGGGATCGGCACTAAAAATAATGCCCCATTTTCAGCTTGACGAAGACCGGCAACATGATCACCACGAAGATTATCGGGAAAATGCACACCATCATCGGCACCGCGAGCTTGGCGGGCAGGGAATAGGCCTTTTCCTCCGCACGCGAGAGCCGTTTGTGACGCATCTCGTCGGAATAGACGCGCAACGCGTCGGTGATCGACGAGCCGAGATCGATCGATTGATTGATCAACGTCGCGAATTGGCGTGCCTCCTCGAGCGCGAGACGGTCGGCAAACCGATCGAGCGCGTCCTTGAGGTTGCGGCCGGCCCTGATCTCGAGATTGGTCATGTGGATATTGGCGGCGAGCGAGGGATAGCTGTCGCCGAGCTCGCGTCCGACGCGCTCGAGCGCCGCCTCCATCGACAGACCGGAGTCCGCACATACCACCATGAGATCCATGAAATCGGGAAAGCCGATGCGGTGCTCCAGCATGCGGGCGGAAATTCGCCTATCGATATAGAAGCTCGGGCCGACATAACCGGCGATGCCGGCACCGATCACTATCAGTCCCAGGAACGAGCCGTTCACGCTCGCGAACATGGGTGATAGAACAAACGCGGCAGCGGCAAGCACTACCGCCAAGGTCGTACGCAGCAGAAAGAAGAACGCCACGCCTCGCGGGTCATAGATGCCGGCGCGAATCAGACGCTGTCGCAGCAGCTTCAAATTCTCATCGTTATTGGCGGCGTAATGTTTCGTTGTGTATTCGATGAGCCGGGTGACGGCCTTGAGACTCGAATAGCGCAGCGAGCGCTTCGGATTTCTCTGGTGCTCGTCGGCCAGGATGCGGGCCGTGCGTCGCTTGACCGCACCGCGCGCCTGGACGAATGCGATCAGAGCGAAAGCAAAGGTGGCGGCCGCGATGAACGTGAGAACGGACATCATCATGTGGCCGTTCGCCCAAAACGCCGAACCGATGGCGCTCGCGAGATCATCCATCATGTCAGATCCTGAAATTGACCATGCGATACATGATGAGGTTGCCGATCAGCATCCAGCCGGCCGCCACCATCAACGCGACATGGGTCAGGCTCTCGTGCCACACCGCACCGTAGTAACCCGGCACGAGCACCTGGATGATCACGAACAGGCCGATCGGCAGCGACGATAGGATCAGCGCGGAGGCACGCCCTTCGGCCGCCAGGGCACGGATCTTGCGCCGCATTTTGAACCTTTCACGGATCACCCTGGAGAGGTTCTCCAGGATTTCGCCGAGATTGCCGCCGGTGGAGCCCTGGATCGCCACCGCCGTGACGAACAAGGGGAGATCGTCCGAGCCTACGCGGAAATAGAGATTGCGAAGCGCGGTTTCGAGGTCCGCGCCGTAAGTGACCTCGTCGGTGACAATGCCGAATTCGCTGCCGACGGGATCCGCCATTTCGCGCGACACCATGCTCACCGCGACCGGCACCGGGTGGCCGGCGCGCAGGCTGCGCACGATCACGTCGATCGCATCGGGAAACTGGAGATTGAATTTCTTCCGGCGGCGTGAGCGCAGGACATGCAGGATCATATAGGGCAGCGCCAAGCCGCCGGCGAAAGCCGCAACGATCGCCTTCCACAGAACGGCGGTGAAAATCAGGGTGCCGACAAAGGCGCCGATTGCGGCGACGGTAACGATGACAAGAAGCCGGCCGACCCCGATCGTCACTCCCGACTGCAAGATCAAGCGGTTGAGCCGGACAAACGGAAGACGATAATCGCCGCCGGCCGTCAAACCGCGTTCGCGACGCAATTGCACAAGCACGCTTTCGCGGTCAATCTTCTCGTCGAGTATCCTGAGGCGGCGGTTGATGTTCTTGCGGTAGGACGCTGTATTGCGCAAAAGCAGATAAGCGCCCTCCACGAACATCGCAACTGACGCGCCGATCAGCAGATACACAAGATAGATCGAATCGAAATTGGTCATTTGCCACGCACGCTAGAGCGGTTTCGACGGATCGAAGAAGCTGCCCGGGATTTTGATGCCGAGATTGAGCAGGTTGGCGAGGAAGCGCGGCCGCACGCCCGTGGCCTCGAAATGGCCTTGAACGGTCCCATCCGGGCCGACGCCCGTGCGCACGAATTTGTAGATTTCCTGCATCTGAATGACGTCGCCCTCGAGGCCGGTAATTTCGGCAATGGAGGTGACTTTTCGCTTGCCGTCGGACTGCCGTTGCAGTTGGACGATGAGTTGGATCGCGCTGGCGATCTGGCCGCGTATCGACGCCACCGTCATCGGCAGGCCGGCCATGCCGACCATCTGCTCAAGTCGCGAAAGCGCGTCACGCGGCGTGTTCGCGTGAATCGTCGTCATCGATCCTTCGTGACCCGTGTTCATCGCCTGCAGCATGTCGAAGGCTTCCTCGCCACGACACTCGCCGATGATGATGCGATCCGGCCGCATGCGGAGCGCGTTCTTGACCAGCTCACGCTGGCGAATCTCTCCCTTGCCCTCGATATTTGGCGGGCGCGTTTCCATGCGCGCGACGTGCGGCTGCTGGAGCTGCAGTTCGGCGGCGTCTTCAATGGTGATCAGCCGCTCCTTTTCCGATATGAACGCAGTCAGCGCATTGAGCATCGTCGTCTTGCCCGATCCCGTGCCGCCGGACACCACGGTGCTGATGCGCGCCCTGACCGCCGCGGCCAGCAGTTCCGCCATCGGCGGACGCAGCGCGCCTATCTCGACGAGCCTGGAAAGGCTGAACGGTTTCTTCGAGAATTTGCGGATCGACACCAGCGGTCCGTCCACGCCGATGGGACGCACCGCCACGTTGACGCGCGAGCCGTCGGCCAGACGCGCATCGCAAAGGGGATGCGATTCGTCGACGCGACGACCGACGGCCGATACGATCTTGTTGATGATACGCAGCAGGTGCTGCTCATCCTTGAAGCGCACCGCCAGCGGTTCAAGGATGCCGCCCCGTTCGACATATACGCTTTCGTGGCCATTGATCAGAATGTCGCTGATGGTGGGGTCCTTGAGCAGCGGCTCGAGCGGACCGAGGCCGGTCATTTCGTCGAGAATTTCCGAAACGAATGCCGACAGCTCCTGCGCGTTGAGCGCGAGACGCTCGGCCAGCACGTACTGGGACACGAGCTGCTGAACATGGGCGCGGATCTCGTCTTCCGGCAGCTTCTCCAAAGCCGACAGATTGATTTCCTCGATCAGTCGCCGGTGCAACCGTACCTTGGCGTCGAGCAGCTTTTCGCTGTGCAGCGGATTGGGCGCCTGCTGCGGCGCGGGCGAGGCTGGAGCCGCCTCGACGGAAGCCGCGGACGAGACGGTCAAAGCGATACCCTTGGGCGTGCCGGCGGCTTCCTGATCGGTTGCTGCCGGCTCCGGCGCAGGAATGCGTCGCGCTGTGAAACGGCCAGCCATCGTCCGCCCCTCACGCGCTTTTCGCGAGCTTGTGCTTGAATCGGCCCGCCAGCGGAGCGGATCCGCCTTCCGCCGACCTGGCGGGGCGGTCGATGATCAGTTTCTTGAGCTGTGCGGTGATCTTGTTTCCGGCCTTTATCTCGTCGAGAGGCACGCCGCGATCGATCGCCTCGCGAACCAGCGGGTAATCGTTGGGTACGACGAAGGCGAATGCTTCGCCGAGCGTCTGCTGCAAATCATGCAAACGCAGGCCGGCGGAGAACATGCTCTGTTGGAAGCGGTTGACGATCACCTGCGGATTTGGTCCATCGCCGAGCCGTTCCTTGATCGCCGACACCAGTTGCTTGGCGTGGCGCAGACCGGGAACGGTGGTTTCGCTGACGATGTAGAGCTTGTCGGAGCCGAGCAGCACGCTATCGGTCCAAGAAAACCAGGTGCGGGGCATGTCGAAGACGACGTAGTCGAAATGGCTGGAGACGAGATCGAGAAGCCGGGTGACGACGTCGGGATCAAAGCTGCGCATCTCGGCGGGTCGATTGGGCGCCGCGACCACTGCGAGACCGGAGGCGTGATACGACAGCATGACCTCAAGCAACTGGCGATCGAGCCGATCCGGCCGCGGTTCGATCTCGGCCAGGTTGAGGCGCGGTTCGAGGTCAAGATAGTCGGCGACGGCGCCGTGCTGGAAATCAAGATCGACCAGGCAAGTCGACGACCGTTCGCGCGGCGCAGCGCGCATGAGCAGGATCGCGGTCTGGATGGCGAGCGTGGTAACACCGACGCCGCCGGCGGCCGGCAGAAAAGTGTAAATCTGCGCTTCCGTTGGCTCGCCTACGGCCGCCGGGCCTTTGGCGACCTGGGCGCATGCGCGCACGAGATCGACCGGCGTCACCGGCTTGACGAGGAAATCAGCAACCCGCATCTGCATCAGCGCGCGCGCGACGTTCGCGTCGAAATCCGGCAGCACGGCGATGATCGGCGGACGCGATCCGATTCGCGCCATCAGCTTGGCAAGCGCGGTCATTTCCTCGGCGCTGTGGGCATCGATATCGATCACCAGCACCGTCGCGTCGTCCGCAGCGAATGTGTTGAGACACTCCGTGACTCGTCCGCCGGCGTGAATGAGCTCGATTGCATTCGACGCGGAAAAGGTTTCACGCACGAGGCGTTCGAACGCGGCATCGTCGGTGACGATCGCAACCTTGGTGCGACCGGTGTCTGCTGTGCGGCCAACGAGATGCATGGCGAGGCTTATCTTGCTCACTTGACCTGCTGGCTGGGCGTGGGGCCCAGGGGCTGAACGGTGCCCGAATCCGTGCCGGGCGAGGTACCCTCCTCCTGTTTGTAGGATGAAGAGGTGCTTGTTCCGCGCGGCGGAATGACCCGGTGGGTGCGGTAGCGCAGCATCGCCCCCTCCATCACTTCGCCGTTAAACGCGATGTTGCGGTTGGCGCTGGCGCGCGGCCAGGGATCGACCATTTGCGTCACGACGTTTGTCGCCACCGCGTTGCCGCCGTTGAGCGTGATCGTATCCCGGTGGTCGAGATATTCGGAGCAACCGGCCACGACGCCGGCCAGCCCCAACCAAAGCACCGTTTCAATGGATCGCCGCATCGGAAACCCCTATCGATTTGGGCAGATCGAGGATATGGCCCGTGAGCGGCCGCTGCTCCGCTTCGGCGATTTGCTTGAGCGCGGGCGTCAATGCCTTCGCTTCCTCATGGGTGAGTTCGGTTTTACCCAAGAGGAAGAAGTCGACATCGTTGGGCGGGACCGAGTCGTCGGTGGGCGCCTTTATCACATCGCCGGGCCGCGCCGGGCGCACGATGTGCGGCGTGACGATGATCGCGAGATCGGTCTGATTCTGCTGATAGGACTTCGAAGAGAACAACGCGCCGAGCACCGGCACGCTGCCGAGCCACGGCAATTGCTCGATCTGATTGTGGTTGTCGGTTTGAAGCAAGCCGCCGATGACAAAGCTCTGCCCGTCGCGCAATTCCACCGTGGTAGATGCACGACGCACGATCAACGCCGGAACGGAAATGCCGGCGGCAACCGAGACGGTATGGGTCAGGTCGAGCTGGCTGACCTCCGGTTCGATTTTCATGTTGATCAGACCGTGGCTCAGTACGGTGGGCGTAAATGCCAGGCCGACCCCGTATTTTTTGTAATCCACCGTGACCTGGCCGAATGACCCGGCTACGGGAATCGGATACTCGCCGCCGGCAAGAAAGCTCGCCGTGTCGCCGGAAAGCGCAACCAGATTGGGTTCGGCGAGGCTGCGCGCGACACCCTTCTCCTCGAGGGCATTGATCAACACGTCGGTCGACACGCCGCTCGCGACGATGCGACCGATCATGAAGCCGAACGGATTACCACCGGAAATCACTCCCGCCGCCGTCTCTCCTGCTATGGTCGAGGCGGTGATCGGCAGGTTGCTTGCCGGCTGACGATTGCCGATATTGGTGATCGTATTGGCGCCGAATCGATTCCATTGGATGCCGAGGTCGCGCCCGGCATTGCGCGCAATCTCAATGAAGCGGACTTCGAGCAGAACCTGCTGCGGCGCCATCACCGACACCGCATTGATGATTCCCCCTCCGGGAACAAACTGACGCGCGATCGTCACCGCCTGGTCAAGCGTCACGGCATCGGGCGCTTCGCCCGACAGCATGATCCGGCCGTTGACGGCAGACGCACGAAGCTTCGCATTCGGGAAACGACGCTTGAGCTCGTTGGTCAGCCGGGAGACGTCGTAGGTGACCTCGACATCGAAAATCCCGATCAACTTCTTGCCCTCGGCATAAACCGATACACGCGTGGTACCGATCTTTTTCCCCAGGATCGACAGCGTATGATCCGTCAGCGGATTGACGTCGGCGATCTCGGGGTCGCCGACGGTGACGTCGACAAAACTCGACTCCGTGCGCACGTCCTGCGATTTGCCGATGGTGACCGATACCATCGCGGTATGATCGGTGCCCTCGAACTTGATGCGCTGTTGCGCATGCGCCTCGACCACCAATCCGGCGAGCGCGAGCGCCAATGCGATCATCAGAGCGATTACCGCATCACGCAGCCACCCCCCCGGAACACCCGTGCTGTCCTTATGCCGCATGCCAAAGCCAGCGGACTCGTATTCGTTCCTCTTCACGACACACCCCGTCCCCTCGTGGTTCGATTAAGACAATCGCGCTACCGGACTGCCTGCCTCCGATAATCCGCATCGGACGAGGCGACATTGGCCTCGACCGGCACCGTGTAGGATTGTTTGGCGGACGCTCGCGTCACGACGACCGTCGTCGTGGTGCGATCGGAATTTGCCGCCTCATCGCCGTTCAAATCATTGAGCGTTATCTTGCGCGTCTTGATCTGCGCCGTTTCACCGGCTTTGCGTAGCAGCAACGACAGCGTGCCGACGGATGCGGCCAACCAAAGCTTCTGCGCCTGCACCGTGTCGACTTCGAGCGTGACCGATTTTGCCACCGTGGCCTTGCCGATGCGCTCGTCCGCATTCTGGTCGATCGCCAATACGCGCGTGTTCTGCAGCACCACCTCGGACACGGCCGAGCCCTTGTCGAGCTGGCGGGTCATGACGACGTCGACGTGGTCACCGGGCATGACAAAACCGCCGACGCCGTCCACGTCGTTGACACGGATGGTCACCGCTTTCATGCCTTTGTGCACGAGAGCGGAAAGGGTCGCGCGCTCGCCTGGGCCCGTGATCTTGAGCGCCAGCACCGGCTCGTTCGGTTCGATCGCGGTCAGCACTACCCGTCGTCCGCCGGAGAGCAAGTCGGCAATCTTGGCGAACGCGCCCGCAGGCACCGACTTGGACGGCCATGGCACTTCCTGCAACATCGAGGCCGTGAGCTCGGTACCGAAACGCAACGGCTGCTTGGCGACCACGATGGTTTGCGTGGCCACGGGCTTGTTATCGGTCGCGATCGCCTGTGCTCGCTTGTTCGCCTGGTTGTTCAGCCAGATCTGGGCGACGAATACCGCAAGCAGGCCGAAGACGATGGCAACTCCGGTCATGACAATGGTGCTGGCACGCACGACGACTGCCCCATCCGAACGCGCCGCTCGGTGCGCGTATCTGTGTGTCGCCGACACTAGGGAACGAGGAGGTATTCAATCCTTAAAATGCGAGATGCAATTCGAGCTATGCTGAAAAGGCCCTCAACGGCTATCGTTGATGATCGGTATCGCGAATGCACCGCATTGGATGGAGCGTGGTCGATTCGATTAACAATACCGCGACGTAAATCTGCGGCGCCGGCAACCGGGCGCGGGCCGACGCGCGGGCGCGGCAGCGGCACCAGCGTCGCCCCCGCGGCGCCGAAATGACCGGTTGTGCCGCGCGGCCGCGGATCGACGAAGTCCACCCCACCGTTGCCCGCTCGACGCCGTTGCGGCAACATAGCCGAACGGACCCACGCCGCCCGTCGCGACCGCAGTCGTTAAATCGTTGGCGACAAAACAATGACGATGAGAAGGGAGGTTGCAGCAATGTCGAAACCCCGCATTAGCTATGTCGATCCCGCCACCGTAACGGACCCTGCCATGCGGGCGGAGTTCGAACGCTGCGCCCGCGAGGGGACCCCGCGGCCCGAAAGCCAGGCGATCCGTGCGCATGTACCCGCGGTTTTCTGGTCCTTCGCCAACACCTGGCGGGACGTGTTCAAGAACGGGATCGCCGACCATACCATCAAGGAGCTGTGCCGGATCTACGTCTCGCGCTCGGTCGTGTGCGAGTTCTGCGGCAACCAACGTTCCATGAAGGCGGCGCGGGCCGGATTGAAGGAGGAGGACTACGCCGACCTCATGAACTTCGAAAGTTCGCCGCGTTACGACGAGCGACAGAAGGCCGCGCTCGCCTATGCCGAGGCCATTACCTGGGATCTGCCGGCCACGGACGAATTGTGGGAGCGCCTGCACAAGCATTTCAGCGAAGCCGAACTGGTCGAAATCGGGTATTTCATCGCCATCACGATGGGCCAGCAGCGCTGGCTGCGTACGCTCAATATCGAGCACCACCAGGTCATGGCCGGAACGGATGCCTCGATGGCTCCTGGTTTCGAGACCGCGGAAGCGCTCAGGCGCTCCAAGCAGGCGCCCGATTATTGGGCGAAGCTTGCCCCCAAACCCGCCGCGCAGGCTGCCGAGTGACACACCAAGCCGTGACAAGGGGTGGCCAGACCTCCCTCGCGCCGCAGCACGCCACACCCCGCATCCGCGTCAAGGGTCTCGGCAAACGCTACGGCGCGCTCGAGGTTTTCCGCAACATCGACTTCGAGGTCGGTGAACGAGAGATTCTCGCCGTGGTCGGCCCGTCGGGCTGCGGCAAGACGACGCTGCTGCGCTGCGTGGACGGCCTGTTGCCGCATGATGCCGGCGAAATCTGGGTTGGCAGCGAGCGCATCAGCGAACCGATTGCCGGCGTGGCCATGGTGTTCCAGCACTTCGGGCTGTTTCCCTGGAAGACCGTGTTCGAGAACGTGGCCTACGGGCTGCGCATGGCCGGTGCATCAAGGTCGGAAATCGAGCGCAAGGTGCCTGATTTCATCAAGATGGTCGGCCTCGCCGGTTTCGAGCAAGCCTATCCCTACCAGATGTCGGGAGGGATGCAGCAGCGCTGCGGGCTGGCGCGGGCGCTCGCGCTCGAACCAAGCGTGCTGTTGATGGACGAGCCCTTCGCCGCCGTCGATGCGCAGACGCGGGAAATCCTGCAGTTTGAACTGTTGCGCATCTGGGAACAGCGGCCGACCGCCATGATCTTCGTGACGCATTCGATCGAGGAGGCGGTCCTCCTGGGACACCGGGTGATCGTGCTCAAGGGTAGACCGTCGACCATCCATGAGACGATCACAATCGATCTGCCGCATCCGCGCACGCGCGCGACGCTGCGCGAACCGCGCTTCGCAGAATTGCGTGAGCGCGTATGGAGCACGCTGATGCACGAGGCGCGAGAGGCCGAATTCCAGCTGGAACGCTGAACGCAAAACGACACGGCATAAGGAGGGAGGATTCACGATGCGCACTGGAATGACACGATGGGTCGCGGCGGCGGCGGTCCTGGCTGCCTCTGCCGCAGCTCTGCCCGCGAATGCACAATCCAAGAAGCTCACGATCGGGCTTCCCGGAATTCCGCCGATTTTCTCCGTCACCATCGCCCACGTCGCCGAAAAAGAGGGTTTCTTCAAGAAGCACGGTGTCGATGTTGAAATCCGCGCGATGGATAACGGCACGGCGGCCGCCCGTGCCGTGGTTGCAGGCGACATCGACATGTCCTGGTCGCCGACTCCACCGGTGATCAATCAAGTATCCAATGCCGGCGTGCCGCTGGTCGCAATCTACGGCATGCCGAATCCGGACTGGGTGGTCGGCACCACGGAAGAAGGCAAGACGTGCAAGGACCTCGCCGGGCAGGAGGTGGGGGTCGACTCGATCGGCGGCGCGCGTTCCGTGGCGTTGCGCTCCATGCTTGCCGGCGGCTGCAAGGACGTCAAAATCGAGCAGATCAAGCAGGTGGCGCTCGGCTCCACCTCCGGCCCGGCGCTGCTGGCGGGCCGCCTGCACTATGCCGTCCTGCATCTCGACGATCTTGCCGAGATCGAACACCAAGGCAAGAAACTGCACATACTTCTGGCGATGAAGAACACAAATCCGACGAGCCACTACCTGATTCTCGTCGTGCGCAAGGACAAACTCGCGGCCAATCGTGACGCTTATGTGCGCGCCCTCGCCGGCTTCATCGAGGCCGCGCATTTCATGCAAGACCCGAAGAATGCGGACGCGGTAGCGGAGATCGCGACCGTCACCGGACACAGCAAGGAGGTCTGCAAGGCCGCGCTCAAGGAATTCCTGGCGATCGACTTCTGGGCCGCGAAAGACAATGGCCTGCCGCGCAACAAGATCGAGGCGGTGGCGGCGCTGATGAAGAAAATCGGCGCGATCAAACCCGACAAGGAGCCGGTGACATATGCTCAGCTCGTCGACGAAAGCGTCTGGAAGGACGCCAATGCGATGGTGAAGTGATACGCGCCGCGCCGGGATGGCAGCCGCGCGGCGACGCAGGTCAATACCGGCAATCTGCCCGCGGCCGCGGCATCGCCGCGTTTCCGCCGTGGCCGCGGATATTCTCTGGCAGCGAACATTGCCTGGCCGCGCGACGCGCTTAAACTTGCCGGCTTAGGTCGTGCAAACGGACGCGGCGCCGCCTTTGACCAAAGGCAAGAGGCGATCCGCGAAGAGGGGACGTGACGTTACCGTGAACAGCACCATCCGTCGCCATGCGCCCTTCTGGCTGAGCCTTGCCGCCGGCATCGCGTCGTGGGAGATCGTCGGTCGCAACACGAGTCAGGCATTCATGGTGCCGTTCTCGGAAACGGTGCTGCGACTGTGGCAGCTCGTCCGCAGTGGCGACTTTCTGACACAGTTGCTGGATTCGGCTCAGCTCTTCATGACCGGGTTCGTGATTGCGGTCGCGATCGGCGCCCCACTCGGCCTTCTGCTCGCGCGCGTGCGCACGTTGCGCGTCGGCGTCGAACCCTACATCATGATCCTCTACGCCACGCCGATGGTGGCGCTGATCCCCTTTATTCTCTCGATCATGGGCTTCGGCTTCGCGCCGAAGGTGCTGGTCGTGTTCCTCTTCGCTGTGTTCCCGGTTCTCTACAACACCATCGAGGGCGCGCGCAGCATCAGGCCGGAGCTGATCGAGGTGGCGCGATCGTTTCGTTCGCGCGAATGGGCGCTGTGGCGCGAGGTGATGCTGCCCTATACGCTTCCCTTCATAATGACCGGCGTGCGCCAGGCCATCGGCCGCGCCTTGGTCGGCATGGTCGCAGCGGAGTTCTTTCTTTCCTCGACCGGTCTCGGCCAACTTATCATGGGCGCCTCGCAGAATTTCGATACCGGCGGGGTTTTCGCCTCGATTTTCGTCATCGGGCTGATCGGCGTTGGGTTGATGCGGGTCGGACTGATGATCGAGCATCACTTCGCACGATGGAGACAGTGACGCATGAGCCGCGCGCGGGCAAACCGACGTCGTGCTCGGAACGAACACGGCCGGGGTGCGCGATGAGCGAAACGGCAATCCCGGCATTGGCATCCACGGCGCGCACGACAAGGACGATAGCGCACGGCACGTTGGTGCCGCGGCTGCTTGCCGGATTGACGATTGCGTTGGCGTGGGAAATCGTCGTGCGCGCCTTCGCGCCGGCCTATGTCGCCAAACCGACCACCGTGCTGACGGCGATTCCGCGCGTCGTCGTCGATCCGGCGTTTCTTGACGCCACGGCGATCACGCTGACTGCGGTCGCCGAAGGTCTTGCGGCGGCGCTTGTAGCGGGCACCGCGATCGGCCTCATGATGGGTCGCAGCCTCGTGATCGAGCGCATCCTGCGGCACTACATCAACGGCTTCTACGCCATGCCGATGATTATCGTTTTGCCTCTGTTCTCGCTTTGGTTCGGCTATTCCGGCGCCGCGCGCATCGCCACGATCATCTTTGCGGCGATTTTTTCCATCATCGTCAATGTCGCCGATGGGGCCCGGTCGGTTCCGCGCGAGTATCTCGAAGTTGCGCGGTCGTTCCGTTCAACTCCGATGCGCGTGATGACCGACATCGTCCTGCCGGCGGCCACGCCCTATCTGCTCGCCGGCTTCCGCCTTGCCGCGGGGCGCGCCCTGATCGGGGCGGTCGTGTCCGAGTTCTTCCTTTCGGTCGGCGGGCTCGGCTATTTCATCCTCTATAATTCGCGCAGCTATCACCACAACGAAGCCTTCGTCGGCGTGCTTCTGCTCGCCGCGTTCGGCGTCGGTTTCGAGGTGCTGGTACAGGAGGCGACGCGACGCTTCATGCCCTGGTATCGGCGCGACGAAAAAAGCTGACACCCCCGGAGACGCCAATAGAGGAAAACTGCGAGGATCGTCGCCCATGCCTGACGCTCGTGTGCAAACCGCGATCACCCACTGGAAACCGCGTTTCGTCGCCAACGGCGTGGTGCTGGCCGATTTCGAGGAGATTACCGAAGGCCTGCAGAGCTACGACGACTGGTGTGCCGCCTGGTCCGCGCGCGCCACCCACCACGAGCAGCTCGGTCGCGAGGCGCTAGCGCGGGGGCACAGGCTCACTGCCGGCGAATGCCTGCAACGCGCCGGCGTCTATTATCACTTTGCCTCGTTCCTGTTCGTCCACGATCTGCCGCAAATGAAGGCCGCGCACATGAAAGGCGTGGCCTGTCGGCAGGCGGCACTCGCCCATTTGCGGCCGCCGGGAGAACGCGTGGAGATCCCCTATGAGGGCAGGACGCTCCCCGGCATCCTGCGTAAGCCTTCCGGGATCGACAAGCCGCCCGTGGTCATCATGGCGCTCGGCCTCGATTCGACCAAAGAGGAAGGCGACGCCTATGAAGCGCCGTTTCTTGCCCGGGGCATGGCAACCCTGATCTTCGAGGGACCCGGCCAGGGCGAGGCGCAATACGACCTCGCCATTCGCGGCGATTATGAAGTGCCGGCAGCGGCCGTCATCGACTACGTGCAGCAGCGTCGGGATCTGGATGGCGCGCGCATCGGCATGTGGGGCGTGAGCCTCGGGGGCTACTACGCGCCGCGCGCCGCCGCCTTCGACAAGCGCATCAGGGCCTGCATCGCCCTCGGCGGTCCGTTCGATTGGGGTGCGGCCTGGGACGGGTTGCCGGATCTCACGCGCGAAGCGTTCCGCGTGCGCAGCCATTGCAAGACGCAGGAGGAAGCGAGGGCGGCGGCCCGCAGCCTGTCGCTCGAGGGCGTGGCGCACAAGATTTCCTGCCCGCTCTTCATCGTGAACGGCCGCCGCGACCGCATCGTGCCGGCGGCGGATGCCGAGCGCCTGGCGCGCGAGGCCAAGGGTCCGGTCACGCTGATGCTGATCGAGGACGGCAATCATATCGCGACCAACCGCGCCTATCGCTGGCGCTCGCAAAGCGCGGATTGGATGAAGGAACAGTTGCGCTGAAGGGCGACCCGTTCGACACTTGGCGGCGCCTGTTGCCACCCGGGACCGGCACCCGCATTCCGGCATCATGCGCCGATGCGCCCGCCGTGCCCCGGTTCGGGCCGCGCCGCCGATCCCGCGGCAAACGGGTCCGTGCGGCCGGCGACGATCCAGCCCCGGCGCAGCGCATCACCCCTCAGAGCTGCGCGAACCCGCGCGGCATGGCATGCAGCCGCTCGACGCCGGTGTCCGTTATCATCACCATTTCCCCCGTCTGCACGCCTGCGGCATGGTCGCGGGTGACGACGTTGGGCTGCACCACCACCGTCTGCCCGGCGCGGAACGGCTCCTCCGGAACCGGCCCGGCCGGCCGGCTGCGGCTGCCGAGGATCGGCGGCAGGTAACCGCCCCCGTAGCCGTGCAGGAGATCGTCGATGATGGTGAAGCCTGCATCCTCGATCACGCCGGCCGCTTCGATCACTTCCGCCGGCACCGCCCCGGCCTTCAATACGGCCACGACCGCGTCGAATGCCGCGTCGGCGACGGCATGCAGATCGCGATAGAGCGCGGTCGGTTCACCGAGCGCGAAACTGCGCAGCACCTGCCCCGGATAATCCCAGAATGTGGCCGTGATCTCCGCCACGATCACATCTCCTTCCTGCAGGCGCCGGGTGGTGGGAAACTGGCGCGGCACGGCAAGATCGGGCGCCGCCATCGACGTCGTTCCGATGTAATGGATCCCCGTCGTGCCGCCCTGCCCGACATAGGCACGCTCGACCGCATCGGCGAGCTCGCGTTCGCTGACGCCGGGCCTGATCGCGGCGCGGAGCGCTTGCATGCCAAGATCGGAAAAATATGCGCCGATGCGCAGCCAGTCGCGTTCCTCGGCGGACTTCACCTGACGCAGGCGGAGATAATCGCGATCGAGCGATTCGAGGCGGCCGAATTTTTCCGCCAGCGCCGCATGCTGTGCCGCGCTCAGGAGACCGAGGGTTGCGACGCGACCCCGTCGCGCACCGCGCTTCTCCAGCACGCCGACCGCCGCGGCGATCGAGGACTCGCCGCCCCAGGCCACGTCTGCTTCGTCGGCTACGAGGCGCGCCTGCGGCACGTGGTTGATGTATTGCACGAACAGCATGTCGCGTCGGCCCGGGGTCAGCACGCCGACGGCCTCGGCGGTGACCGGCCATTGCGTCAACCACTGCACGGCCGAGCCGACGCGGTTGGCGCCGCAAAAGACGAGGTGATCGCACTCGTGCGCAGACAGCAGCGTTTCGACCGCCGCACGCCGGCGGCCCATTTCCGCTCGGGAGAAGCGCGGCATCGGCAGCTTGAGCATGCTGCCAAGGTGCGGGGCAAGTTCGATCATGCCTTTCTTTTAACCGCGGTCGCCGCGCTTGTCCCCGCCCCCGGGGCCTATCAGGCGCAGGCCACGCGCGGGTCTCCGCTCCGGGCGCGAGAAGCGCTGCGTCCGTGCCGAGGGGAGAGTGCCCGGGTCGGGGGTTCTGTTGCTCCGCCTGCGCAAATCGGTATGGTCCGCGGCGTCAGTTCCAGGAGCCCTCGATGCCCTCAACCATCCTCGATTCGGCAGTGTTTCGCGACATCTTCACCACGCCGGCGATGCGCCAGGTGTGGTCGGACGAGAACCGCGTGCAGAAATATCTCGACTTCGAGGCCGCGCTCGCACGCGCGCAGGCGCGGCTGAAGATCATACCACAGGAAGCCGCGGACGAGATCGTGAAGCACTGCCAGGTCGGCAAGATCGACATGGCCAAGCTGAAGGAGGCCACCGAGCGGATCGGCTATCCGGTATTGCCGGTGGTGCAGCAGCTCGTGACATTGTGCAAGGACGGCCTTGGCGAGTGGTCGCACTGGGGTGCGACGACACAAGACGTCACCGATACCGCAACCGTGCTGCAGATCCGCGAGTCGCTCGCGCTCATCGAAAAGGATATCGTCGGGATATCGGACGCGCTGGCCACGCTCGCGGAAAAATATCGCGACACGCCAATGGCCGGCCGCAGCAACCTGCAGCAAGCGGTTCCGATCACCTTCGGATATAAGATGGCGACGGTGCTCGCCGCTTTCGAGCGTCACAAGCAACGCCTCGCTGAATTGAAGAAGAGGGTACTGGTGGGCGAATTCGGCGGCGCCGCGGGCACGCTCTCCTCGCTCGGCCGGGACGGCCTGCGGGTACAGGAAGAATTGATGAAGGAACTCGCGCTCGGCCAGCCGGCGATTTCCTGGCATACGGTGCGCGACTGCATTGCCGAAGTCGGCTGTTTCCTCGGCCTCCTCACCGGTTCGTGCGGCAAGATTGCCTTGGACGTAAAACTCCTGATGCAGACCGAAGTGGAAGAGGTGTACGAGCCGTTCCACCAAGGCCGCGGCTCCTCTTCGACGATGCCGCAGAAGCGCAACCCGATCTCCTCGGTCTACATCACCGCGCAGGCGGCGATGGTCAAGCAGCTCGCCGCGGCGCTGCTCGAAGCGCTGGTGGAGGATCACGAGCGCTCCACCGGCCCGTGGGAGATCGAATGGATCGCGCTGCCCGAGATCTTCATGTTGTCGGCGGGTGCGCTTGCGCAGACGCGCTTCCTCGTCGAGGGCCTACAGGTGAATCAAGACAAGATGCGTGAGAACCTGCGCCTCACGAAAGGCCTCATCATGTCGGAAGCGGTAATGATGGGTCTGGGCGCGGCCATGGGGCGAAACCGCGCGCACGACGTCGTCTACGACGTCTGCCGCGAGGTCGCGAGAACCGGTCGGCCGCTCCTCGATCTGCTCGCCGAGGACAAGGAGATCTCGAAGCACGCAAGCCGTGAGGAATTGGAAAAAATGGTCGACCCGGCGAACTATCTCGGCGTTGCCGGCGAAATGGTCGACCGCGTGCTGAAAATGCGCACGTGAGGCTCGTCTGGCCTTGGGCGGTCACGTTTCCGGCATCGTCCTTGCCATTGCCAGCGCCACCCCCAGCGTGGCCGCGCCGAGGCCGAAAAACAGCATCGGCAGGCCGACGCCCGCTTTCTGCAACAGCGCGGTCAGCACGGTGGCACAGGTCATGAACGCGGCATTGAGCACGTTGGCGGCCGCCACGTTGCGGGCGCGATAGTCCGCGCTGCTCCAAGCCTGCAAGGCGGCGAAGGCCGGCACGATGAACAGACCTCCGGCGATGGCGAGACCGATCAGATCAAACGCGGCGCGCAGTCCGCGCGCGGAGCCGAAAACCTCGGCAGGCCCGCGCGAGGATTCGGCGACGGGGCCGACCGCGGTCAGCCCGATGTCGAGAGCAAATATCCCGAGCAGCACGGCACCGGCGAGCGTCGCCGTCACCACGATTCGCCCGCGCGCGACCCAGGCGGCAAGCGCCGCGCCGAGGCCCACCGCAACGGAAAAGATTGCGAGATAAAGGGTGACCGTATCCTCGTTCCCGCCGATCGTCGTCTTGATCAGGGGCGGCAACAGCGACAAGACCACGATGCCGATGAGCCAGAACCAACTGGTGACGAGTGCGCACCACCACAGGCGCCGATCCGCGTGCAAATGCGCAAGCATGGCCGCGGTCGAACGTACAACATTGACGGATACCGTCAGATGCGGCGCACGTTCTCCGCTTGGCGGGATCAGCAACGCCGAAAGCCACGAGGCCAGTGCAAAGCCGGTGACCAGCGCGGCAAACGGCCAAGCATGCCCGCTGCGGAACGCAAGCCCTCCACCAATGGTACCGGCGAGAATGGCAACAAAGGTCGCGCCCTCGACGAGCGCGTTGGCGGTCGGCAATTTGTCGCAGGGAAGATGGTCGGGTAGAATACCGTATTTGAGCGGTCCGAATAGTGAGGCGAGCACGCCGAATCCGAAAAGCGCAACGAAGAGCGTCGGAAGCGAGCCGTGCGCGTAGCCGGCGGCCGCGATCGCGGCTACGGCAATTTCGATGAATTTGAGCCATCGCGCGACGCGCGCCTTGTCGTAACGATCGGCAAGTTCTCCCCCGAGGGCCGAGAGACAGAAATAGGGTGCGATGAAGACCGCGCTCGCCGTCGTGATCAGCGCTTCGGCATCGGCATAACCGCCGAACAGGATCAGAAATACGAGCGCTGTACGCAGAAAATTGTCGTTGAATGCCGCGAAGAACTGGCAGGCGAACAGCGGCGCAAAGCGCCTGGAAAGCAAGAGCGGCGGCATGGCCGCCGATTATCGCAAAGTTCCGGTGACCCGCGTCATAATGGCAGCCGAAAAAAGGGGCGGCCGTCCGGCCGCCCCACAAGGCGCTACCGAATGCACAACACCCTAAGGAATGAGCGAAACCCGCGCCTTCTCGGGCTTTTTCTGCCCTTCGTACTGCAGCACCACCGCCCCCAACGCGGCGGCGACGGCGATGCCGGCGGCGACGGCGAAGAGAATTATCCACATGGTCCGCCCCCTTTAATTTGCGCCATGCGGCGCGCGACCTCAACCAAGCTCAATGCCGGAACCCGGTCTTGGTTCCGCCGCGCCGAGCACAAATGCGCGATGGTGAACGTCCCGCCTCCGCGCGGCATCAAATTTGCCCAATTCGCGGCCGCTCTCGCGGCACGCACCCGAGCCGTGTCACGCCTGGTGGCCGCGATCCGGGACAGGGCGCCTGACCGCGGACTGAACCTCGCTCAGGAGTTGCCGCAGATGGAACTCGCGAAATTCGAGGTGAACGCGGCGTAGCCAGCGTGCGATTTCGTCGCGCGCGGCAGTGGGGGCGCTCGGCATGGCCGCGAACGAGAATTGCGGATGATCGATCCACCGGCCGAGCCCGGGTGGCAATGCCGGAACATGCATGATCATCGTTCCACGGCCAAAAAGCCCGTATTTGTTGCGATGCAGTAAAGCGCCGAGCATTTCATTATGCACGGGCGTAAGCGCCGTCGGCGGCAGCAGGGCGCTGAGACCCGTGAACGCGTTGGCAGCTTCCTCGTCGGGCGTCATGATGTAGAGCACGCTCGCCGCGATGGCGCGACGCCACGCCTCGGCGACGAAATCTATGTCCCGCGCGACGGCGAAGAACCGCGCGAAGCACGCGTGCCCGATATCGAGCACCTTGTGGACGCCGTCGGGCTCGATCAGCCGGTCGAACAACGCCATTTGCGCGCGGACATCCGCGACGGTCGCCGCGCGGACATGGGAGGGGAGGAATCGTGCGAACGCGGCCTCCCCGCCGCCGCCCAGGTCGAAGCCCTCCACGTGGCGGCCCTCGCCGACGTGAAATTCGAGGAGCAGGCGCGCCAGCAGCGTCTTGCCGACACGCGGTCGCGGCGAGGCGACCATGGTCACGGTATTGAGAATGGCCATCGCGACAGGGCCCCGAGAAGCATGATCGTCGACGGTATCGCAGCCCGTCGCCGCAGCTTCGCCCATCCGGGCTTTCCGCTGGCCCGCGGACGCGCGCGGTCATTCGGCTGCCGGACGCGCGGCGTTTGCAAGCTTGGCACCCACCCAGTCGATCAGCTTGACCCTATCGTATTCATTCCAGACCTGGCTCAGCCAATGTCGCACATAGCCGCGCAACACGAATGAATAATTGGCGGGTTCGCCGGATGCGGTCTTGTTGGCGATGAAGGTGACGAAGGGAATGCTTGCGACCTCGACCTGCTCGCAGGCCATTTCGCTCAGGTGCGGCACGGTGATTTCCTCCGCGTCCTTGATGCGCTTGAAATAGGAATTGTAGGTGGCCGGATCCCATTCGAAGAAACTGGCGTCGTTGTTGACGAAATTCTTCACCAGGAAATAGCTCGCCTCGCCGATGGTCGAGGCCGTCTCGGCAATCTCCTGGAGCGAGGCGATCGAGGGCCCAAGTATGTGAAAGACGGCAAAGGCGATCTGGCCTCTCTTCGCCGAATCGACAAAACCGATGTCGTTGAGCATCCGCAGCGTCGACGACAACAGGCCGGCGCGTACGTCGATCACCGTGACTTTGGCGTCGGCAGTGCCGAGCGTGTCGAATATCTTCATCTGGCCCGGGACCTGCGTGACGTCTACGATCTCGGTGAGCTCGGGATGAAACCGCTTGAGCGTACCGCGCGGGCTTTCGGTGTCGAAGGCACGCACCGGCATATGGTGCGCGCCGAAATAGTCGAGCAGCGTACGGGCGACGGTGGTCTTGCCGACGCCGCCTTTGTCGGCGCCGACGAGGATGACAGCGGGTCTGGCCATGGCTCCACTCTATGGATGAGCAAGGCGGGGATGCGACGGCGCACGCCCCGACGGCTTCCTTGGTATCGCATCGCCCCGGGGGGATACCAGACGAATTCGGCCCGCATGCGGATTTTGCCGGCGGGCGCGGACTCGTTCCGCGGAACGGAAGCAACCGCTTCCGCCGCCGTTCCTGCCGGCAAGATATTGTGATTGTTACATAATTATATCATCGGCGGCGGCGCCCGAGCTGACACGCAAGGCCAAGACCGCGCCTCTGGCCCCGTCCCGTGGCCTTCGGCGCAAACAGAGCGAATGAAAAGAGCGAGCATAGATCGCGATGGCCGGCACGAACGCCGGAATCGGGGTAGCGCGCCCGGCTTGTCGTCGACGTCGCGGTTCCTCTCGACACCGGCACCGGCAAGGAAAGATCGCGTCCACTGACGGCGCGCCGACGAGAACCGCGGACGCGCCCCGCATATGCGGTGAGCCTTCGAGCATGTCTGACCAATTCTCGATTGTTTCGCTGCGCGCGCGAAGGCGCGGCGGAATGACGGCAAGCCGCTCGAGCCACGATCATTTCCTCATCGCTACAGGGGGTGACGCGATCCGCCATTCATGCGGCGAACGACTCGGCCTGTGGCCGGATGCTGCCCGACCGCGATCGTCGGTCGCCATGGTGCTGGTGCCGGCGGAGGGATTTGAACCCCCGGCCACCCGCTTACGAAGCGGATGCTCTACCGCTGAGCTACGCCGGCCTGGAGCGAGGTCACTAGTATCGGCGCGGGAGCAGCTTGGCAAGCAAGCGGGGTCGGCCATGCCGCCCGGGTCGATGCTCCCGAGGTTGCGCCGCGGGCCCGTTCCGACCGCCCGAGTGCGCGGGAGGAGGCGCGGCGTGCGCGCGGGCCTCGAGACATCACCGAAACATATGCCGGATGCGCCGCCACGGGCCGCGCGACTCGGATCGTGGTTCCGCCGCCGGATCCGCGTCCGGCTCCTGGTCCGGTCCCGGATCGTCGGGGGCGTGCAGCAGGGGCATGACCGGCTCGACGGGCCGGCGCGATCCCGCTCCGCCGCGAAGATCAACGCCGTCGCCCGATGGCGTTCCTGCCGCCGGCAAGCCGCGGTCGGGGACGGGCGTGGGCGGTGGCGCGGCCGTTTGCGCCGCAGATACGGGCTGCGCCGTCGCGACCGCGGCCCCGCCGGCGATGCCGGACGGCGGCGCGGCCTCGATCACCGGCCGGCCGTCGCCGAGTTCCGCCATCGGCACCTTCCAGACGAAGCCGTCGAGTCGACCCGACGGGGTCACCGGCCGCCAGCGCTCGGAAACCACGCCGTCCGCGGTCCACACCGGATCGCCGGATGCGCGCGCCGCGCGCGCGAGCCATTCGCGCACGCGGCCTTCGTCGCCGTGTTCGGCCTGCTCGATCTCGGCCATCAGCAGCGCCACGCGTCGCGTCGGCACGGCGAGGTAAGGCGTGAGTGCGGCGCGCGCGGTCGCGAATTCCTGCGCGTCGACCGCCGCGCGCGCAACAGCGAGCGCGGCCTCCAGATGGTCGGGCCGCATGGCGGCAAGCTTCTGCATGCGCGCAAGTCGCTCGCGCGCACTGTCGCCGAGCCGCAGATCGGCATAGGCTGCGGCAATGTCGGGATGCGGTTCGGCGCGCCACGCATTCTCGAGAATCCTGCGCGCCTTGCGCGTTTCGCCGGCCTCCGCCAGGCGACGACCCGCCATCACCGCGGCCGGCACGAGATCGGGCGCGAGCTTGGCGGCCTCGAGAACCAGGCGACGCGCTTGATCGCGATCGGTGTCGGCGAGCGTCTCGGCACGGGCGGTCAGCAGGATGGCGCGCTTGCGCCTGTATTCCGCCCTGTCGAGCGCACCCCGCATGCCCTCGAGCGCAGCGAGCGCGCCCGCCCAGTCGCCGGTCGCGCAGCGTTGCTCGAGCACCGCCTGCACCGCCCAGCCCAGACTCGGCGCGGCCTGCGCGGCCTGCTCGGCGGCGTCCCGCGCGGCGGCCGCGTCGCGCCGCCGCTGCGCTTCCACATAGAGTCCGTGCAGGCCCAACAGCCGCGTATCGTCACGCGCGGCCATGATGCGGAACGCATGCTCGGCGGCGGCACGATCGCCGGCCATCTGCGCGGATTGCGCATTGAGCAGGAGCGTGAGCGGATGGCCCGGCGCGAGCCGTGCGGCGTCGTCCGCCGCGCTGCGCGCAAGCCTGATGTCGCCGGCACCGACCGCGATCAAGCCGCGCGAAATCGCATGAAACCCTTTCATGGCACGGCGGTGCCGGAAGAACAGGGAGAGCTTGTGCGGCGCGCGCAGCAGGCCGCGCATGAGCGCGACGAGCAGCGTCAGCACAACCACCAGAACCGCAAGGCCGAATCCGGCCACCATGACCGACGTCTCGATCCGATAGCCGAGCCAGGTCACCGCCACCTCGCCCGGGCGGTCGGCAAGCCAGGCCAAGCCGAGCGCGAGGAGCGCGAGCGAAGCGAGGAAGAGAAGGATGCGGACCATCACCCGCCTCAAGGCGCGCCGAGCGCGCGTGCCGAGCGCACGACCAAATCGCGCGCCGCCGCCAACGCCGCCGCGCGCGTCTGCGCCTTGTCGATCCAGGCCTGCGCGGGCGCCCGCAATCGCCCAGGCAACCTGTTGAGATCCGCGAGCGCGGCGTCGATGTCGGCTTTGGCCGCTTCCACCTCGAGGCGCGCAAGGACGGTTGCCGGCTCGTCCCCGGCCGGGGCCTCGATCGGTCGTATACGCACGAGCCTGCTGGCACTGCTTTGCAGCCTTTCGAGGAACCCCGCGGGCGCGGCGCCGTCCGCGTCGGCCCGCGCCAAGGACGGCAGCAGATCCTCAAGCTCGCGCGCAAGCTGCTGCCGCGACGGCACCCCCTCAGAGGCGAAACGCGCGAGCGGCGCAAGCAGCGTTGCGTCTGCTCCCAGCGTTTTGACCTGCTGCAGTTCGGCCGCGAACGGCGCACCTCTCTCCACCGCATCGCGCAGCGTCGCGGCGCTCAATGCGAGTCGAGCCGCCATGTCGACGGCACCGGGTTTGGCGGCGCCTTCGCTCGTACCGGTCGAGCGCTCAAGCGCAGCGACGCGTTGCTGCAGTTCCTGAAGCTCGGTGGCCATTTTTGCCAGCCGCCCCCCGCCGTTATCGAGTTGTCTGACCGCCGTCTCCGCGGCAGCGGCCTGCGCGAGTGCCTGCCTGACGTTGGCGGCGATGTCCTCGCCGCGGCGATCGAGGGCGGCGAGTGCGACATTGAGCGACTTCACCGCGCTGTCCAGCGCCGCGAGCTGTTCGGCAAGCGCGGCCTCCTGCGGCGCGCGGCGCGCGACATCGGCCGCAACCGTGTCCAGTCGTGCGCGCAAGGCCGCAACCGCGTCGGGCTCTGCAGCCCGTGAAGGCTGGTTCCGCAGCGCTTCCACCTGGCTCTGCAACGACGCAATGTCGTTGCGCAGTGCACGCTGATTTGCGTCGGGAACCTGCAAAATCCCCCCGTACCAGAGCCCAAGCAACACGAACCCCGTCGCCGCGGCGCCGGCCGCCCCGGCGACAAGAGCGGTCGGATTGAAGGGCATGCGGCGGCCGGCACCCGCAACCGCGGCGTCCGCGGCGGCAGCCGCGCCGGACTGCCCCGGCGGCACTTCCGCCGCGGAGAGATCGATCGTCGGCGCCTCATGCCTGCGGCGGCGGGTAGAGTCCGTCTGCGGCGGTCTCGGCTTGTCGGCCATACCTGGCTCCTTCGGCGATTCGCCCCGCCTTGCACGAGGGAATAACGCAATCGGTGCGCAGGCGCCATTCACCGCGACCGAGGCGGCGCGGGCGACAACAGCGCGAGCAGAGCGGCCTCCTCCGGCCGCGCCGCGGCGGCCACGCGGCGCGCTCCGGCCGCACGCAAAGGTTCCGCGACCCGCGCCGACAGGCAGAAGTGCTGCACGGCCAGAGCGACCTCCAGAATGTCGGCCTCGCTCGCCCCGGCGACATAGGCGTCGGCGGTGCGGCGCGAAAAATGCATCACCGCTTCGACATCTTCGGCCTGCAGCGCTGCGATCAGCCGCGGCGGGAAGGAAACGGCGACGGCCCGGTAGACGATGCGCATATCCACTGCGATGCCGTGCGCAGCGAGCTCGCCGGCGAGGTCGGCGGCGCGATCCTCGCCGGCGAGATAAAGCAGCCGCGCGCCGCTTGCGGCGTATCGCTCCTGGACGAGGTGCAGCAGATCGCGCGCGTTGCCGCCCGCGGTGCTCACCCTGGAAAAGCCGGCCGCACGCGCGGCCTCGGCGCTCGCCGCACCAACGGCGAACACAGGCAATCTGTGCAACGCGGCTGCGCCCGGATATCCGGCGATGGCCGGCGGCGCGTTGACGCTGGTGACGATCACCGCATCCCAGGCGCCAGACAGATCCGCCGCCACCGGCTCGATTCGTAGGAGCGGCGCGAGCAACACCTCGTGTCCGAGCGCGGCGAGGGTTGCGGCGGTGCGCGCGCCCTCGGCCTTCGGTCGGGTGACGACGAGACGCATATCAGTCGAAGAATCCGCGGCCGGCCTGCTCGCGCAGGGCGCGCCCCGCATTCGTGCCGATCACGGTCGCGTCCTCGCGCGATCCGGACAGGGTGGTCTCGTGTACGGCGCTGCCGTCCGGCTTGACGATCATGCCGCGGATCCGCACGGCTTGACCGGACAGCGTGGCATGACCTGCGATCGGAGTCCTACACGAGCCGTCGAGCGCGGCAAGAAAGGCGCGTTCACAGGCAATCGCGGTCGACGTGTCGGAGTGATCGATGCGCGCCAGCGTCTCGCAGGCGCGCGCGTCATCCTCGCGCGCTGCGATCGCGATCGCGCCCTGGCCCACGGCGGGCAGGAATTCCGCAACGCTCATGATTCGGGTTGCCTGCATCTCCATATCGAGCCGTTTCAGACCGGCGACGGCAAGGATCGTCGCATCCACCTCCCCTGCATCCAGTTTGCGCAGTCGCGTCTCGACATTGCCGCGCAGCGGCACGACGTGCAGGTCTGGTCGCGCGTTTTTGGCGATCGCCTGACGACGGAGCGAAGACGTACCGAGGCGCGCACCGTGCGGCAATTCGGCGAGCGAGCCTGCTATGCGCGAAATGAAGGCATCGCGCGGGTCCTCCCGTTCGAGACAGGCGGCGAGCGTGAGCCCGCGCGGCAACACCGTCGGGACGTCCTTGGCGGAATGGACCGCAAGATCGACACGCCCATCGATCAGCGCCTCGTCGATCTCCTTGGTGAACAGACCCTTGCCGCCCTGCTCCGCCAATGGGCGATCCTCTATCGCATCGCCCGTCGTGCGGATGACCACGAGCGCGAACGCCTCCGCCTCCGCGCCCAGCGCCGCGGCCAGCCGCGCCTGCACCATGCGCGCCTGCGCCAGCGCGAGCGCGCTGCCACGGGTGCCGATGCGAAAAAGAGCGGCGGATTGCGCCATGTGCCAACTCGATGCTAGGCCCCATTTGTAGGACAACGCGCGACCCGGGCAAAATCGGCCGGCAGGGAGTAAACTGTGCCGCCGGCCTCGGGGGCGATCCGCCCCGCGCGGGCGGCACGAGACGGCCATTTCCCGGTTCAAGGTACCCATGCTCGTCCTCGGCATCGAGACGACCTGCGACGAAACCGCGGCGGCGGTGGTTGAGCGCCACGACGATGGCAGCGGCCACATCGTCTCCAACATCGTATCGAGCCAGCTCGACGTGCACGCGGCGTTCGGCGGGGTCGTGCCGGAGATCGCTGCGCGCGCGCATGTCGAGACGCTTGACCACGTCGTCGCGCAGGCAATGCATGCCGCGGGCCGCCGCTACGACGAACTCGACGCGGTCGCCGCGGCGGCCGGCCCCGGGCTGATCGGCGGCGTCATTGTCGGCTTGACGACGGCCAAGGCGATTGCGCTGGTGCATGGCAAACCGCTGATCGCCGTCAATCATCTCGAGGCGCACGCGCTCACCGCGAGGCTTACCGATCGCACCCTGTTTCCCTACTGTTTGTTCCTTGCGTCCGGCGGCCACACCCAGATCCTCGCCGTGCGCGGCGTGGGAAACTATGTCCGGCTCGGCACCACGCACGACGACGCGATCGGCGAGGCGTTCGACAAGACCGCGAAGCTTCTGGGCCTCGGCTATCCCGGCGGGCCGCAGGTCGAGCAGCAAGCCGCGCGCGGCGATGCACGGCGCTTCCCGCTGCCCCGTCCGATGCAGCATCGCAGAGACGCGGATTTCTCCCTGTCGGGACTGAAGACCGCCCTCAGGCTTGAAGCCGAAGCCATCGCGCCGCTGAGTGATCAGGACATTGCGGATCTTTGCGCGTCCTTCCAGCAGGCCGTCGTTGACGTAATCGACGACCGCTTGCGCGCGGGCTTGCGCATGTTCCGTGCGCGCTTCGGTGCGCCGAGCGCGCTCGTTGCCGCCGGCGGCGTCGCCGCCAATCGCGCGGTCCGTGCAACGCTGACGCAGGTTGCGCTGGACTGCGGCACGGTGCTGATCGCCCCGCCGCAGGAATTGTGCACCGACAACGGTGCGATGATCGCCTGGGCCGGATGCGAGCGGCTGGCGCTCGGCCTCACGGACCCGCTCGACGTGGCGCCGCGCGCACGCTGGCCGCTCGATGAAATCGCGGCGGCCGAAGGCGCACGGCTGCGCACGGCCGCCTACAAATGAGCGCGCGCATGGAGTTCCAAAGGATTTCGGTGCTCGGCGGAGGAGCGTGGGGGACCGCGCTGGCGCTGACCTGCCTGCGCGCCGGGCGCGCCGTCACTCTGTGGGAATTCGACGCCGCCAATGCGGACCATTTGGCGGTGCGACGCGAAAGCAGGTTCCTGCCCGGCGTTCGACTCGATGCGGCGATCAAGCTGGCGCGCGACCTCGGCGAAGCCGCACAGGCGGACGCGATCCTGCTCGTGGTGCCGGCGCAGGCGGTGCGCTCCGTGGTCACGCAACTCGCCCCCTTCCTTCGCACGGGCGTGCCGCTCGTCGCATGCGCAAAAGGCATCGAGCTCGGCACGCACAAATTCATGAGCGAAATCGTCGCGGAATGCGCCCCGCAGGCGACGCCTGCCGTTCTTTCCGGACCGAGCTTCGCCGCCGACGTGGCCCGGGGGTTTCCGACCGCCGTCACCGTCGCGGCGGCCGAGCCGACGCTGGCGCGGAGCCTCGCGCATGCGCTGGGCTCCGCAGCATTCCGTCCTTACCATGCAAGCGATGTGCGCGGCGTCGAGCTCGGCGGCGCAGCCAAGAACGTGCTCGCGATCGCCGCCGGGATCGTGACCGGGCGCGGCCTCGGCGCCAGCGCGGCGGCTGCGCTGACCACCCGCGGTTTTGCCGAACTCATGCGGTTTGCGCGCGCCCTCGACGCCAAACCCGAGACGATGATGGGCCTTTCCGGGCTGGGGGACCTTATTCTGACCTGTTCGACGCCGCAGTCGCGCAACTTCTCCTGCGGCGTGGCACTCGGCAAAGGCGAGAAACCGGCGACGGCCACGCACGGCAAGTTGGCCGAAGGCGTGTTCACCGCGCCGGCGCTGCTCGAAATGGCACGCCGGCATAACATCGACATGCCGATTTCGGCCGCCGTCGCCGCGGTGCTGGCAGAAACGATGAGCGTCGACGAAGCCATCGAGTCGCTGCTGATGCGTCCTCTCAAGTCGGAAATCTGACCATGGCCTTTTGGTTGATGAAATCCGAACCAGGAAGCTGGTCGTGGGACCAGCAGGTCAAGCGCGGTGCCAAAGGGGAGCCATGGACCGGGGTCCGCAACCATCAGGCCAAGCGCCATCTCATGACGATGAAGAAGGGCGACCGCGGCTTCTTCTATCACTCGGGAGAGACGAAAGAGATCGTCGGTATCGTCGAGGTGATCCGTACCGCCTATCCCGATCCCACCGCCAGGCCCGGCGATCCGTGGGTGGCCGTCGACGTCAGGGCGGTCGCGCCACTGCCGCGGCCGGTCACGCTCGCGGCCGTGCGGGCCGAACCGAAACTCAGGCAGATGGTGCTGGTCAACAATTCCCGTCTGTCGGTTCAACCCGTCACCGCCGAGGAATGGAGGATCGTGTGCCGGATGGGCGGCGCCTGATTGGCGGCGCCGGTATTCCGGCTTGAGACGAACCCCTTGCCTGCCATATCCGTCCTGTCCCGGAGCAAGGCACCACTCAGGCACGACCGCTCGTCGAGTGCGGTACCGGCGCCCGGAAGCGTGGGTCTGCTCGATCTCCGGAACCTGGGAGCGCGGCCATGACCTTCGCAGGAATAAACTATGTGGCGGTTGTCATCGCCGGCGTCGTCGGATTTCTCCTCGGCGGCGTCTGGTATCGTCTCCTGGCCACGCCCTGGAAAACGGCGCACGGCCTCACCAGCGAACGGATTCGCGCACATCACGGCCGCGGCGCCCCGCCCTGGCCGCTGTTGGTTGCGTTGGCTGCGAACCTGACAATGGCCTTAATGTTGGCGGGCCTCGTGGGCCATCTGGGCACGGTCGACATACGCACCGGCGTGATCTCGGCGGCCTTCGTGTGGTTCGGCTTCGTCTTCACCAGTCTCGCCGTCAACAACGTATTCGCCATGCGCAAGCCGGCCTTGATTTGGATCGACGGGGGACATTGGCTGCTCGTTCTGGTGGCGATGGGCGCGATCATCGGCGTCTGGGGTGCGTGAATCCCCGACAAAAGTGGGACATTCCGTGCCTTGTGGGCGGCGCAAGCGTCATCGCATAATAGGCTGAGATTATTGCTGATCGCCCCCGGCGACGCCGGCAGGGCGGGGAGGAAAAATTGATGCCCGAGAAAATCTACGATGTCCCGGCCGAATGGCGACGACGCGCGTTTGTCGACAACGCCAAGTACGAGGATATGTATGCGCGCTCGATCAAGGATCCGGAAGGATTCTGGGCCGAGCATGCCAAGCGCATC
Source organism: Pseudolabrys sp. (assembly GCA_019689975.1). Lineage (GTDB taxonomy): Bacteria > Pseudomonadota > Alphaproteobacteria > Rhizobiales > Xanthobacteraceae > Pseudolabrys. The sequence goes on along the minus strand of JADGGK010000004.1, from coordinate 40,307 downwards.
GACTGGATCAAGCCGTTCACCAAGGTGAAGAATGCCTCCTTTGCCGGCAACGTTTCGATCAAATGGTTTGAAGACGGCACTTTGAACGCATGCTACAACTGCGTTGATCGCCATCTTGCCCAACGCGGCGACCAGACCGCCATCCTGTGGGAAGGCGACGATCCGAAGGAAGACAGGAAGCTCACCTTCAGGCAGCTACACGCCGAGGTCTGTCGTTTCGCCAACGTGCTCAAGGCGTGCGGCGTCAAGAAAGGCGACCGCGTCACGATCTACATGCCGATGATTCCGGAAGCGGCGATCGCCATGCTCGCCTGTTCCCGCATCGGCGCCATCCATTCGGTCGTGTTCGGCGGCTTTTCGCCCGAATCGCTTGCCGGACGCATTCAGGACTGCAAATCGGACATCGTCGTCACCGCCGACGAGGGAATCCGCGGCGGCCGCAAGGTGCCGCTCAAGGAGAATGCCGACGCGGCCTGTGACAAGGCGGGCGGCGTGCGCACCATAATCGTCGTACGCCGTACCGGCGCGCCGGTGAACATGAAGGCAGGGCGCGACGTCTATTACGACGCAGTCGCCAAGACCGTGTCCGCCGATTGTCCATGCGAGGAAATGGGCGCTGAGGATCCGCTTTTCATCCTCTATACGTCAGGATCGACCGGCAAACCCAAGGGCTGTCTGCATACCACGGCCGGCTATCTCGTTTACGTGTCGATGACGCACCAATATGTCTTCGACTACCACGACGGCGACATCTACTGGTGCACGGCCGACGTCGGCTGGGTCACGGGACACAGCTATATCGTCTACGGCCCGCTGTGCAACGGCGCGATCACCACGATGTTCGAGGGCGTTCCCAATTATCCGTCGGTGTCGCGTTTCTGGGAAATCGTCGACAAGCACAAGATCAATATCGTCTATACCGCGCCCACCGCGATCCGCGCGCTGATGCAGGCGGGCGACGCGCCGGTCAAGAAGACGTCGCGCGCGTCGCTGCGCCTGCTCGGAACCGTGGGCGAGCCGATCAACCCCGAAGCATGGGAATGGTACTACCACGTCGTCGGCGACGGCCGTTGTCCGATCGTCGACACGTGGTGGCAAACCGAGACTGGCGGCATCATGATTACGCCGCTGCCGGGCGCAACCCGGCTCAAACCCGGCTCGGCAACGCGGCCGTTCTTCGGCATCGTGCCGCAGATCGTCGACGCCGACGGCAAGGTGATGGAGGGTCCGGCGCAGGGCAACCTCGTCATGGCCGAGCCGTGGCCGGGAATGATGCGCACGGTCTACGGCGACCACCAGCGGTTCGTCGACACCTATTTCAAGACTTATCCGGGGAAATATTTCACCGCCGACGGCTGCCGTCGTGACGGCGACGGCTATTACTGGATCACCGGCCGGGTCGACGACGTCATCAATGTCGCCGGGCATCGGCTCGGCACGGCCGAGATCGAGAGCGCCCTGGTGGCGCACCCCAAGGTGTCCGAGGCGGCCGTCGTCGGCTATCCGCACGACATCAAAGGCCAGGGCATCTATGCCTACGTCACGCTGATGGCGGGCGAGCGGCCGAGCGAAGACCTGCGCAAGGAACTCGTGGATTGGGTGCGCAAGGAAATCGGGCCCATCGCTACGCCCGACCTGATCCAATTCGCGCCCGGTCTGCCGAAAACGCGTTCGGGCAAGATCATGCGGAGAATCCTGCGCAAGATCGCCGAGGACGATTTCGGCAATCTCGGCGACACGTCGACGCTCGCCGATCCGGCGGTGGTGGACGATCTGGTGAAGAACCGACAGAACAAGAAAGCCGTCAAGGCTGGAGCGTAAGCTCCCGCAACGGCGCGAGATCCGCGCGCGGCCGACCTGGCGGCCGGCCGCGACGACTTAATTCATTGTTTACGAAAATCTCAGGTTTCGCGAGCACCTACCGACACGCGCATTATACATGCGCGCGAGGACGGGATTGCCTGCAATGACAATGGTGCTCAAGCGCACGGCGCTGTTCGTCGCGATCGTGCTCGGCTTTGCATTTCTGGCGGCCGCGGCGCAGGCGATCGGGCGCGAGATCGTGTCCTTTTCCGGTTATCCGGCCGGCACCATCGTGGTGAGGACGCAGGAGCGTCGCCTCTATTATGTGGTCGACGAAAAACATGCGCTGCAATTTCCCGTCGGGGTCGGCCGCGTCGGCATGCAATGGCACGGGCGTGCAAAAATCGAAGGCAAATACATCAAACCGGCGTGGAGCCCGCCGCCGATGATCCGAGCCGAATCGCCGCGGCTCCCGGACCTCATTCCGGGCGGCGCGCCGAACAATCCGATGGGCGCCGCCGCCCTCACGCTGCGCGGCGGCGAGTACGCCATCCATGGGACGAATCAACCCTCGTCCGTCGGACGTTTCGTCTCACACGGCTGCATTCGCATGCTGAACCGCGACATCCTGACGCTCTATTCGCTGGTCTCGGTCGGTACGCCGGTGAGCGTCGAATAGCGAGGCGGTTGGGCATGCCTCGCATCAAAGCTGTTGAAGTCCTGCCGCTCTTTGCGTGATTCTGGCCGTCGTGACACAATCGCCGGCCAAGATGCGCTGATGGCGCGCACGCACAGCTTCACTCAGAACGACACCCCGGGCCTCGCGGCCCGTCGAATCGCCGTCGACATTCTCGACGGCGTGCTGCGTCGGCGCGTTCCGCTCGACGAGCAACTCTCCGGCAGGGCCGCACATCCGGGTCTCGCCGCGCTCACCGAGCGCGACCGTGCCTTGACGCGCAGGTTGGTTGCGACGGTGCTGCGCCGGCTCGGCACGCTGCGCCACCGACTGGGTGCTTTCCTGGACCACGGCTTTCCTGCCGACGCCCCGCGCGTCGAGACCGTGCTGCTGGTCGGCGCGGCGCAGATCCTTTGGCTCGACGTACCCGATCACGCGGCGGTCGACCTGGCGGTGCGCCTGGCGCAGGGCGACAAGCGTGCGGCCCGCTACGCGGGGCTCGTCAATGCCGTCCTGCGGCGGGTGGCACGGAACCGCGAGTCGCTCGCCGCCACCGAACCCGACCGCGACATTCCCGATTGGTTGCGCCGACGCTGGACGGCCTTTTACGGCGAGGAAACCGCGCGGCTGATCGCCGCCGCCAACGGGCACGAGCCGGCGCTCGATCTTACCGTCAAACGCGATGCCCCGGGATGGGCCGAGCGCCTGCGCGGCCGCGTGTTACCCACCGGCAGCGTGCGCATGCTGGCGCATGGCGCGATCACGCTGATGCCGGGCTTCGCCGAGGGCGCTTGGTGGGTGCAGGATGCCGCCGCCGCGCTCCCCGCGCGCCTTTTGGGCGACGTCCGCGGGCTCATGGTGGCGGATCTTTGTGCCGCCCCCGGCGGCAAGACGGCGCAACTTGCGCTCGCCGGGGCGCATGTGACGGCGGTCGATCGCGCGCCGGCACGCGTGGCAAGACTGCGTGAAAACCTGGCACGACTCAATCTCGCCGCCGAGATCGCCGTTGCCGACGTCACCGAATGGCAGGGAGGTCCGTTCGACGCGGTGCTGCTCGATGCGCCGTGTTCCGCGACCGGCACCATCCGCCGCCATCCCGACGTGCCGTGGCTCAAGTCGGAGGTCGACCTCGAGGCATTGACCGCGCTGCAGCAACGACTGCTCGCGCGGGCAGCGGGTCTGATCAAACCCGGCGGCCGCATCGTCTATTGTGTCTGCTCGCTCGAGCCGGAAGAAGGCGAGCGGCAGATCGACGCGCTGCTGTCGCGCGACGACCGCTTCGAGCGAATCCCCGTCACGGCGGCGGATGTGTGCGGTTGCAGCGAATTTGTGACTGCCGCAGGCGATCTGCGTACCCTGCCGTTTCACTTTCCCGATCCGGAGCCGCAGTGGTCTGGGCTCGACGGGTTCTACGCCGCCCGACTCGCGCGGAAATCGGCCTAATCGACAAAAGGAAATCGCGTATTGGCCGCGCGGCACCCCTTCGCTATCGTGCGATTCGTGCGACGATCGCGGCCCAGGGGATGACCTCGTCCATGATGCGGGTTTCGCTCGCGGAGCGATTGAGCCTCTCCGTGCTTATCGGGCGCCGCATGTTCCGGAGCCTGTTCGGCCGCATCAATGCTCATCCGTTGATCCGTTGGCGCTTCGTCGCGGCAAAGACCGACCGTCTCGTCATTGCGCCGCAGGACCTGCGCACCGCCGACGCGACCCGGGCAAGCGAGATCTATTCAGGTCGTTTTGCCTTTGCCGGCAAGGTTGTCGTCTGCGACCGCCGTTCGCCGTTCGAGGTGACGCCTCCCTCGGACGAGTGGGCGGAGACGCTGCTGTCTTTTACATGGTTGCGTCATCTGCGCGCGGCCGACTCGGCCATCACGCGCGCCAATGCGCGTTCCCTGATCGACGAATGGATCAGCCTTCAAGGTCGTTGGCATCCCTTGGGCTGGCGCAATGATATCCTGTCGCGCCGCATTCTGTGTTGGCTCAATCAAGCGCCGTTCGTGCTGCAGGACGCCGACACGCGCTTCTATCGCCGTTTCATACGCAGCTTGTCGCGACAGATACGCTACCTGCGACACGGCGTGAAAGACACGCGCGACGGCCTGCCGCGTTTGCAGGCGGTCATGGCGCTGACCTGCGCGTCGCTCTGTCTCGAGGGCCAATCGAGCCAGCTGCGCGGCAGCGTCCGCCTGCTCGTCGAAGAACTGCGTCGCCAGATTCTGCCGGACGGCGGACATGTCAGCCGTAATCCCGGGACGCTGATCGAAGTGCTCGCGGATCTATTGCCGCTGCGACAACTTTTCGCCGCCCGCCATCTGCAACCCCCGCCGGCCGTCAACAACGCGATCGATCGCATCATGCCGATGCTGCGTTTCTTCCGGCACGGCGACGGCAATTTCGCCGCATTCAACGGCATGGGCCCGACGCCGGTCGACCTGCTGGCGACCGTTCTTGCCTATGACGACGCGCGCGGCAGCCCGGTGGCCAATGCGCCGCATGTCGGCTACCAGCGCATCGATGCGGGCGAAGGCACGCTCATCATGGACACCGGTCGCCCGCCGCCAATGGCGCTGAGTCAGGAAGCGCATGCCGGATGTCTGTCGTTCGAACTGTCGTGGCGGCAGAACCGAATCGTGGTCAATTGCGGCGTGCCCGCGGTCAACAAGGAAAATTGGCGACAGGTCGCGCGAGCAACCACGGCGCATTCGACCGTCGTCTTCAATGACAGGTCCTCGTGCCGTTTTTTCGAGGCACCCGCGCTGCGCAGGTTGTTGTTCGGCGTGCCGATCATTTCTGGTCCACGTCGAGTGACGGTCGAGCGCGGCACGCAAGACGGCGAGTGGCTGCGCGCCTCCCAGGACGGTTACGCACGCGAATTCGGAATCGTTCACAGCCGCGCCGTAAGGCTCTCGCCGGACGGTTCTCGGCTCGACGGGGAAGACAGTTTCCGCCCGGCGACGGGCGACAGGCTGCCGGCTTGGGCGCCGGACGAATATGCCATCCGTTTTCATCTGCACCCGGCGGTAAAGGCCAATCGCCTGTCGGACGGCCATGGCGCGCTGTTGCTGCTGCCGGACAAGGAACTGTGGACATTCGACACGACGGCGCAAGCGGTGGAGATCGAGGAAAGCGTGTTCCTGGCAAGCGCGGAGGGGCCGCGCCGCGCGGTGCAGATCGTCATCTACGACCGCGCCCGGGCCCGATCGCGGGTGCAGTGGTGCTTCCGCCATTCCCCGCCGGTCCCCTCCGCTCCGCGCGGGGGCCGTGCGGAGGAACCGGAGCTGCCGCTATAGAAGCAAGAACATGAACCCTGGATTCCGGGCGCCGGCCTCAGGCGCCGTGCATGCGGCACGAAGACCCCGGACATCCCACGCCGCTGCGGTCGGAGCGGGCGGTCATGGTGCGGCTTGTGGATGCCGTAAGCGCCGGCGCCGCGCCCGGTACACTTGCCCCCGTCGCATGTGCTAGAGCAGGTTGCGATCGGATTGGATCGGCTCCGTCATTGCGAGGAGCTCCGCGGGGAGCGACGCAGCAATCGGGACGTCGGCACGTTCAATTCCGGATTGCTTCGCTGCGGTCGCAATGACGGGTCAATATCGCCGAAATCCGCCCTAACCCTTGTCTCATCATGAGCGAGCCGCGTCGCATCACCCGAGCGCTGCTGTCGGTGTCCGACAAGAGCGGTCTCGTCGATCTCGCGCGGACACTGGCAACCTACGGCGTCGAACTGATCTCGACCGGCGGCACCGCCCGGACACTCAAGGATTCGGGACTTCCGGTGGTGGATGTGTCGGACCTGACCGGATTTCCCGAGATCCTGGACGGCCGCGTCAAGACTTTGCATCCGAAGGTGCACGGCGGCCTGCTCGCCGTGCGCGGTAACCCGGAACACGCGGCGACGCTGCAGCGACACGAGATCAAGCCGATCGATCTCCTGGTGGTCAGTCTCTACCCTTTCGAGGCGACGCTCGACAGTGGCGCCGCCTTTGCCGAATGCATCGAGAACATCGACATCGGCGGCCCGGCCATGATCCGCGCGGCGGCGAAGAATCATGCCGATGTGACCGTGTTGGTCGAACCCTCCGATTACGACAAGGTTATCGGTGAAATGGCGCAGAACGGCGGCATGGTCTCGCTCGAACTACGCCGGATGTTGGCGGCCAAGGCCTTCGCGCGGACGGCGGTCTATGACGCCGCGATCGCCGACTGGCTCGCCGCGACTTGCCGCGAACAGCCGCCGGATTACCAGGCGTTCGGAGGGCGGCTCATCCAGCCTTTGCGCTACGGCGAGAACCCGCATCAGCGCGCGGCCTTCTACCGCACGGCGCGAAGGCGCTTCGGCGTCGCAACCGCCCGGCAGGTCCAGGGCAAGGAACTGTCCTACAACAATATCAACGATACCGACGCGGCCTACGAGTGCGTTGCCGAGTTCGATCCGCAACGCACCGCGGCTTGCGTCATCGTCAAGCACGCCAATCCGTGCGGCGCCGCCGAAGGCGCAAGCCTGCTCGAAGCCTACCGCAAGGCGCTCGCCTGTGATGCGACCTCCGCTTTCGGCGGCATCGTCGCGCTCAACCGCACGCTTGACGCCGAGGCCGCGAAGGCGATCACCGAAATCTTCACGGAGGTCATCATCGCGCCGGATGCCAGCGAGGAAGCGATCAGGATCGTCGGCGCGAAAAAGAACCTGCGGCTGCTGCTGGCCGGCGGATTGCCCGATCCACGGGCAGGCGGGCTAACGGTAAAATCGGTCGCCGGTGGCCTGCTGGTACAGACACGCGACAATGCCACCGTCGATGAGATGGAATTTAAAACCGTCACCAGGCGCGCACCGAGCGAAACCGAGCTCGACGATCTGCGCTTTGCATTCCGTATTGCCAAACACGTGAAGTCGAACGCGATCGTGTTCGCGAAGAACGGCGCCACCGTGGGCATCGGCGCAGGCCAGATGAGCCGTGTCGACGCCGCGCGCATCGCCGCGCGCAAGGCGGAAGATGCGGCGAAAGCGCTGGCGCTGCGGGCGTCCCCGACCAAGGGTGCCGTCGTCGCTTCCGACGCCTTTTTCCCCTTCCCCGACGGTTTGCTGGCGGCGATCGAAGCCGGCGCCACGGCGGTCGTCCAGCCGGGCGGCTCGATGCGCGACGAGGAGGTCATCCGGGTGGCCGACGCGCATGACGTCGCCATGGTGTTCACCAGCGTCAGGCATTTCCGCCATTAGCGCATGATGCGGGATATGCTCGCCGGCCGGCGCGAATGAACCTGGGCGGGGCAGATCCGACGCGCGGTGCGCTGCCGATTCCCCGCACCGGCCGCGGCGCGGACGGGTGGCGCTCAGGCCGATTCTCGCGCGAGATCGCCGAGCAGGCTTGCCGCTACCGAAAGCTTCGACAGCGTAAGCCCCGATGCGACGATCTCATGGATCGCGGCGCGGATGCGTTCGACCTCCGCCTGCCGAAGCCTGACCCATTCCGCGACCGCCGCGCCACCGACCGCGCCGTCGCCGACCATCGCCGCGGTTATCCTTCGCGCCGCATCGCCGATCGAATCGAGCGCCCGGTCGAGTGCGAGGCGATCGAAATAGTCGGACACCACGATGCCCGAAGCGGATCCGGCCAGCCGCTCGAACTGGAAGAAGGCGTCCGCGGCGAAATAAGTCGCGGCGACCTCGACCACCCGCTTGCCGGTGCGATCAGCGATCAACACGATGTCGGATGCGGCTTTCAGGGCCGGTAGCCCGGCGATACGTTTCGCCAATGGCTCGGGTACGCCGGCACCGGCGAGTTCGGCCACGCGTGCGGCGCGCGCCGCGACCGCCTGCGGCGACAACACGGTATCAAGGTTCGCGCCGACCGCGGCGATCCCGTCGCGATAGTGGGTCACGATGCTTTCCAAGCCGCGGCGGAGGTCGACGTGGCGCAGGAACCATACGAGGCGGTCCAGTAGCAAATCCTGCACCGCGGCATAGAGATCGATCTGCGTCTTCGCCGAGATCTTGTTGTCGAGCGTGTCGATTTCGCTGTTGAGTTCGACCAGATCATAGCTGTTACGTACCGCGGCAAATGCGCCGGCGATGGCCGCGGGTTCCGCACCGGTTTGATCCGCCATGCGCACGATGAGCGTGGCACCGCCGCGGTTGATCATCGAATTGGTCAACTGCGTGGCAATGATCTCTCTTCTCAGGCGGTGCCCATGCAGTGACGCGGAGAAGCGCTCGACCAGCTCGCGCGGAAAATACCGATCCAGCTCGCGCCCGAGATAGGGATCATCCGGCACGCGCGACTCGAGCAGTTCGTTGTATAACGACAGCTTGGCGTAGGCGAGGAGCAGCGCGAGTTCCGGTCGCGTCAGCGCCGCGTTGCGCTTGCGTCGTTCACCGAGCGTCATGTCATCGGGCAGAAACTCGACCGCACGATCAAGCTCCCCGCGCCGCTCGAGGAGCTGCATCAAGCGCTGCTGAAAGCCGAAATCCTCGAGGCCGCGCCGCTCCGCGAGCGAAAGCGCTAGCGTCTGTTGATAGTTGTTACGCAGCACCAGGCGCGCGACTTCGTCACGCATCGACGCAAGCAGCGCATTGCGCGCCTCTAAGCTGATTGTGCCGGCCCGCAGCGGACCGCTCAGCGCTATCTTGATATTGACCTCGATGTCCGAGGTGTTCACCCCGGCCGAATTGTCGATTGCGTCGGTATTGAGACGGATGCCTCGCATCGCGGCCTCGATGCGCCCAAGCTGGGTCATCCCAAGATTGGCGCCCTCGCCGACGACCTTGCAGCGCAGCTCGGCGCCGGTGACGCGAACGGCGTCATTGGCGCGATCGCCGACCGCCTCATCCGATTCCGACGACGCCCGGACATAGGTGCCGATGCCGCCGAAAAAAAGCAGATCGACGGGAGCCTTCAGGATCGCTCTGATCAGCTCCGGGGGCGTCACCCGCTCGCCCACGCCGAGCAGCCGTTGCGCCTCTGCACTTAGCCGGATTTCCTTCGAGGTGCGCGAATAGACGCCGCCGCCGCTTGAGATCAGCGTCTTGTCGTAGTCCTGCCAGCTCGATCGCGGCAGCGAGAAGAGCCGTTTGCGTTCGGCAAAACTCAACTTCGGATCCGGATCGGGATCGATGAATATGTCACGATGATCGAAGGCCGCCACCAGCTTGATGGTCTCCTCGCGCAGCATGCCGTTGCCGAACACGTCGCCCGACATATCTCCGACGCCGACCACCGTGAACGGCGTCGCATGGATGTTGATGTCCATTTCGCGGAAATGTCGTTTGACCGATTCCCACGCGCCCCGTGCGGTTATGCCCATGGCCTTATGGTCGTAGCCCGCAGAACCCCCGGAGGCGAAAGCGTCGCCCAGCCAATAGTCGCGCTCGAGGGCGATCGCGTTGGCGATATCGGAAAACGTCGCGGTGCCCTTGTCGGCGGCCACGACGAGATAGGGGTCATCCCCGTCATGCCGCACGACATTGGCGGGCGGCACGATTGTTCCGTCCGGGGCAATGTTGTCGGTAAGGTCGAGCAGCGCCGCGATGAACAGACGATAAACCGCGACGCCCTCGGCCTGAACGACCTCGCGCGCGGCACCCTTCGGCATCAGCTTGGGCACGAACCCACCTTTGGCGCCGACCGGCACGATGACCGCGTTCTTGACCTGTTGCGCCTTCACGAGACCGAGGATTTCGGTGCGGAAGTCCTGCGGGCGATCCGACCAGCGGATGCCGCCGCGCGCCACTTTGCCGAACCGCATGTGCGCGCCCTCAAGGCGCGGCGAATAGACAAAAATCTCGTAAAGCGGACGCGGCAACGGCAGATCGGTCAGCTTGCGGCTTTCGAACTTGATTGCGATCTGCGCCTTGGGCGTGCCGTCGTCTTCGGTCTGGAAGAAATTGGTGCGGACCGCCGAACGCACCGCATTCACGAAACGGCGAAGGATGCGATCCTCGTCGAGGCTTTCAACCTGCTCCAGCGCGCTTTCGATCCGCGCGGCAACGGCGTCCTGTTTTTGCGTGCGGTCACCCTCGTCGCGCGGGTCGAAACGCGCGTGGAACAAGGCGACGATATCGGCGGTGATTGCGGAATGCTTGACCAGCGTCGTCCACATATAATCCTGCGAATAGGGCACGCGGATCTGCCGCAGGAAACGGGAAAGAGCGCGCACGAGCGCGACGTCCCGCCATCCCAGGCCGGCGGCAAGGGTCAGCGCGTTGTAGCCGTCGTTCTCGGCAATCCCCCGCATCACCATCAGGAAAGCCGTCTCAAGCCGGGACTTGAGCGGAGCAAGGTCGATGGCATCGCCGTCCCGGCGCTCGAGCAGCATGTCGTGCAGCCAAACGCCGGGATCGTCGACGGCAACATGGAAGGTACGCTCGTCGACGACTCTGAAGCCCATGTTCTCCAGTACCGGGACCCGCTCGGACAGCGGCAGCGGGCGCGCATGGCTCCACACCTTGAGGCCGACCATGCGTAGATCGCCCATTCGCCGGTGATGGAAATCGACGCCCAACGGGCGCTCCGCGCTCAAGCCTTCAATCGTGCGGATGTCGCCGGCAGCTACCTGCGGCGCATAGGCCTCGTGGAACCCCTCGGAAAACGCGGTGCGATAGCGATCGAGAAGCATACGCGCCCGGTCCGGCGGGTAGGTCGCGTTCAACGCTTCGGCAAGACCATCGGTCCAGGTACGGACGAGGCGCTCGACCTCCCGTTCGAGCGTTTCGAGGTCCACGGGCGCCACCGCGGCGCCGGAGCGACCGATGATGAAATGGACCCGTACCAACGGGCCTTCTTCGGGAAAATAGGGATAGAAGGCGGAGACCCGCCCGTTATACACGCGGGCGAGATAGTCGCCGATCTTGATGCGCACGTTGCTGTCGTAGCGGTCGCGCGGAACGAAAACCATCACCGACACAAAACGGTCAAAACGATCGGCGCGCGCCAGCACCCGCACGCGAGGACGCTCTCCGAGCTGCAGGATCGCGAGCGCGAAGCGATAAAGCGTGTGCTCGTCGATCTGGAACAATTCATCGCGCGGGAAATGTTCCAGCACGCTGGCCAGCGCCTTGCCGGAATGGCCGTGCGGATCGAACCCCGCGCGTTGTTCGACCCATGCGATCTTGCGTCGCAGATAAGGTATGCCGTGGGCCGTGCGCGTATATGCGGTCGAGGTGAACAGGCCGACGATGCGATGCTCGCCGACGAGACGACCCGTCGCATCGAACCGCTTGACGCCGATGTAATCCATGTAGACGCGACGGTGCACGCGGGCGTGAACATTGGCCTTGGCGACGATCAGCAGGCGTGGCTCCGTCAGGAACGCCAAGATTTCCGGCGTATACTCCAAAAGCTCGTTGCCGCGCCTGAGCACGCGCAGCTCCCTGCTGCGCATGATGCCCAACGCGCTGTCGAAGTCCGGCTCGAGTTTCTCGCCGTCGAAGCGGTAGTCGCGACAGCCGAGGAAAGTGAAATTGTCGGCCAGCAGCCACTGCAGGAAGGCGATCGCCTCGGCGACCTCTTCCACGGGCAGCGGCGGGGGGTTCGACGTCAACTCCTCGACGATCCCCTCGATCCGGTCGAGCATCGGCCGCCAATCGCCGACCGCAAGCCGCACTTCACCCAGCACGGCGGCAAGCGCGCGGGCGAGATCCGCGCACGCATCCGGGCCGACCGGCGCAAGGTGGATGTGAATGAAGCTCTCGCGCGCCGCCGCCTCCGTCTCGTCGAGCGCAACAAGCCTTTCGGCGTGGCGACGCACCCCAAAGACCGGATGCGCCACGAGCCAAACCTCGAGCTTGCGGGCGGCGAGCTCGCCCATCACCGAATCAACAAGGAACGGCATATCGTCGTTGACGATCTCGACCACCGTGACCGCCCGCCGCGCGCCCGAGGCCTCGAGCGTCACGGTCTCGCAGCGAATTTTGGGTGCGCCCGGCGTTCGTTGTTCGACAAAATCCCACGCGCGGCGCGCAAGCATGGCGAGATCGGGCGCCCCATAGCGCCGCAGGTCTTCGGGCACGACGCGGCCGAACAGCAGTTCGGCGAATTGCGCCGGGGCCTCGCAGCGACTCGGCTTGGAGCCGGTAGCTTGTGGCACTGCGGCGGCGGCGTCCTGACTCTCGCTGCGCGGCAGTTCGGCGGCCATGACACCTCGTCTTCGCAGCGGCAACCTTGCGACGCGCGACGGCGGCAATCCCGCGCCATGGACGCGATCGCCGCGAAATCAGCACGCCACCGTTTGAACACTCGTCTGCGAGCGACGCCGCCGCGCCATGAATGGTATAACGCAACTCATGCGGAAAATGAAACCGCCGCGGCAGCCCGTATCAGCGGGCCAATCGAACTTGTAGTCTGCACGGCAGGGACGATGGGCGACAACAGGATGAGGGACATGGGAAAGCTCGACAAGGCTCCGAAGGCAGCCAGAAAATCCGGACATGCCAAGCGGGGGAAGGCTCCGCCGGCGCGGCCCGCGACCCCGCGCGCCGGCCGCGCGCCGGCGACGTCCGCCGACGACACGCCGGTCACCGCGCTCGACCTTCCTTTCGCGCAACTCTCGCCGGCGATGCGCGCCTACTTCGACAAATGCCAGGACAAGCTCGGCTTCGTCCCCAACGTTCTGCTCGCTTACGCCTTCGACAATGCGAAGCTCGAGGCCTTTGTGGCGATGTACAACGACCTCATGCTCGGCGAAAGCGGCCTGTCGAAACTCGAACGCGAAATGATCGCCGTGGCCGTTTCCTCGCAGAATCGTTGTTATTACTGCCTGGTCGCGCATGGTGCAGCGGTCAGGCATTATTCGGGCAACCCCGTGCTCGGCGAACAGATGGTCATGAACTATCGTGCCGCGCGGCTCGCGGAACGGCACCGGGCGATGCTCGACTTCGCGGTGAAGCTCACCGCCGAGCCTTGGGCAATGGAAGAGGAGGACCGCGAGCGGCTGCGCCGTGCCGGCTTTTCCGACCGCGACATATGGGACATCGCAGCCGTCGTCGGGTTCTTCAACATGTCGAACCGAATCGCCAGCGCCACCGACATGCGGCCGAATATGCCCTATCATCGCCAAGCCCGATGACCGCCTGCGCGGCAGGGCGTGTTATGGTCGGTGCGGAAGCGTCGTACGGCTGGTGCGGCCAATCCCTCCGGGGCGCATTTCGGGGTGCCCGCATCCGCGGCGCGAAAAGACCGTCAATGCCGAGGCGATCAACACGGACGGCAAGATGCGACAATCCGTGCAAGCCTTCGTGAGCCGCCGCTCCCTGTTGCGTTTGGCCTCGCTGTGTCTGCTGACGCTCTCCGGTTCCGCTTCCCTTGCTCAGATCGCGCCGAGATCCGTTACGGCGATTCCGCCGGCGCAGAGCTTCCTCGGCCGCAACGGCATGGTGGTGGCGCAGGAAAGCCGCGCCGCCCGCATCGGCGTCACGATTCTCGACCGCGGCGGCAATGCAGTGGATGCTGCCGTCGCGGTCGGATTCGCGCTCGCGGTGACCTACCCGCGTGCGGGCAATCTCGGCGGCGGCGGTTTCATGCTCATTCATCTCGCCTCGGGCCGCGATGCCGCGATCGATTACCGGGAAACCGCGCCGGCGGCGGCGACCGCTTCCATGTTTCTCGACGCACGAGGCAATCCCGATCAGACAAAGCTGCGCGACTCGGGGCTCAGCGTCGGCGTGCCCGGCACCGTCGCAGGTCTTGCCCTCGCGCTTGCCAAATATGGTTCCGGCCGGTTCACGCTTGCCGACCTGCTCGCGCCGGCCATCGCGCTGGCAAAGGACGGTTTCGCTGTCGAAGACGATCTTGCCGATTCTCTACCGGCGGAAAAGGGGCGGCTTGCACGCTGGCCGTCAACGAAAGCGATTTTTTTCGTCGGCGACGATCCATTGCGCGAAGGCGATCGCCTGATCCAAAACGATCTCGCCGATACGCTTCGTGCCGTGGCCGAACGCGGCCCCGCGGCGTTTTATGCCGGGCCGATCGCCGAGCGTATTGCGGCGGCCGCGCGCGAAGCGGGCGGCATCATGACCGCGGACGATCTCGCCAATTATCGAGCGATCGAGCGCGCGCCGCTGCGCGGCACTTATCGCGGCTATGACGTCATATCGATGCCGCCGCCGTCCTCCGGCGGTCTTTGTCTGATCGAGATGCTCAACATCCTGGAAGGCTACGACCTCGCGAAGCTCGGCCCCTCCGCGGACGCCTTTCACCGCATCATCGAAGCGATGCGGCGCGCCTATGCCGACCGTGCGTTTTTTCTCGGCGATCCCGACAAAGTCCCCGTTCCCGTCGCCGATCTCGCAGCGAAGGAACATGCGGCACGGCTGCGCGCGCAAATCGGTGCCCATGCAACGCCGTCAATCGCCATCCTTCCGGGCCGCAGGCAAACCGGCGAAGGCCGCAACACGACGCATTTTTCGGTCATCGACCGAGACGGCAATGCGGTATCGAACACCTATACGCTGAACTTCTCCTATGGATTGGGTCTGGTGGCTCCGGGCACCGGCGTGCTGCTCAACAACGAGCTCGACGACTTCACGGCCAAGCCGGGCGCCGCCAACGCCTATGGTCTCGTCGGTTTCGACAAAAACCTGCCCGCTCCCGACAAACGGCCGCTATCTTCGATGACGCCGACGATCGTGCTGAAGAACGGCACGCCATTCCTGATCACCGGCTCGCCCGGTGGCAGCCGCATCATCAGCGCGGTATTGCAGGTAATCGTGAATGTGATCGATTTCCGCATGCCGCTGGGGCGCGCGGTGACCGCACCGCGGCTGCATCAGCAATGGGAGCCGGACGCGGTCTATGTCGAGCCGGGCTTTGCTCCTGCCTTGCTCGATGCGCTCAGGGCGCGCGGCCACGTGATCGTGGCGACCGAACCGCATACCGCGGCGAACTCGATCCTGGTCACCCCCGACGGCTATCTCGGCGTGGCCGACCGCCGCACGCGCGGCAGCTTGGCTGCGGGATATTAGTTCTATGATCGGGCCTGCCCCGGCCGGAACAGGCGCGCACGGTCACCCTTGGCGTCGCGTCGGACCATCTCGGTTCTATGATCATCAACCGAGAACGTCGCAAACCATCGATAAATCGATTATGCGATCGGCACGAGCTCGTCCGCGACGGCCGCGGTGCAACCCGATCCCCCGATATCGTCGGACCGAACGAAGATGAGTTTGGAGCGGGCGAAGGGATTCGAACCCTCGACCCCGACCTTGGCAAGGTCGTGCTCTACCCCTGAGCTACACCCGCATTCCCAATTAAGTCCCCCGGGACTAAATCCCCCGGGCGCAAGGCCGTTTTGCTCCCGGCCCGCCCGCGCGACCGCTCCTATAGCCGCAAGATCGCCCCTTTGGCAACTCGCGGCGGCAGGCTACCTCAATGGCGACGGACATGGCGGCGATGCCATTTGCGCGGCGGCGGCGACAATGCCGCGAATTCCGGGTTGGGGTTGCAAAAACCGCGGTTGCCGGCAATCACCTGGGGGCGGCATTGCTCGATCGAAGCGTATTGGCAGTCCCAGTAGGAACTGCCACGCCCCAAGTTGATCACCGCGCACCAGGGCGCGTGTCCGGCCGCCTGCGCGGGGGCGTGGGAAAGGAGGACGGCCGCCGCCAGGCCGGCGGCAAGGATAGGACATCTCATCTTCGGCCTCCGGGTCTACGATGATAATAACACCTGGGCCGGACACATCATGCCAGCAACCCCCGAACAGCTCTTCGCCGCGCTTGACGCGCTCGGCATCAGGCATTCGACGGTCAGCCATCCGCCGCTGTTCACGGTTGCCCAGAGCCGAGCCTTGCGCGGGCGGATCCCCGGGGGGCACACCAAGAACCTGTTCTTGCGCGACAAGAAGTGCGCGCTTTATCTGGTCGTGGCCGAGGAAAATGCCGCGATCGATCTTAAGAGTCTCCATCGGCGCCTCGGCGCCGGCGGCCGGTTCTCCTTCGGTTCCGCCGAGCTCCTGCGCGAGATATGGGGCGTCGAACCGGGCGCGGTGACCCCGTTCGGGGCCATTAACGATCGCGCCGGCCGCGTCGCGGTCGTGGTCGACGCCGCCCTGATGGAGCACCGAATCTTGAACTTCCATCCGCTGGTCAACACCATGACCACGGCGATCGCCAGGGAGGATCTCGTCCGGTTCCTGGAAGCCACCGGCCACGCCCCCCGGATCGTCCGTGTTTCCGGCCTTCCCGACGACCCTTGACGCAATTGCATTCTTGGGTCGGATTGACCATCTAATCGGATGGAACCCGCGCAAAACCAAGCGTGATCGCAGAGCGAGGACCCATGCTGCAGAACGGCGGCGGAACGACCGCGGCACCCGAGGTGGTCAAGGACACCACCACGCAGACTTTCATGAAGGACGTGATCGAGGAATCACGTCGCCAGCCGGTTCTGGTCGACTTCTGGGCCCAATGGTGCGGCCCCTGCAAGCAGCTCACCCCGGTGCTGGAAAAAGCCGTGCGAGCCGCCAAAGGCAAGGTCAAGCTCGCGAAAATGAACATCGACGAACATCCGACGATCGCCGGCCAGATGGGGATCCAGTCCATCCCCGCGGTAATTGCGTTTTCCAACGGCAAGCCGATCGACGGCTTCCTGGGCGCCTTGCCGGAAAGTCAGGTCGTCGCTTTTATCGAACGCCTGACCAAGGAGAAGATCGGCGGCGAGGAAAGCGACCTATTGAAATCCGCCGACGGCGCCCTTGCGGCCGGCAATGTCGCCGACGCCGCCAACCTCTATAGCCGCGTCCTGTCTCAGGATTCCGGTAATGTCGCGGCCATCGCCGGGCTCGCTCGCTGCTATGTCAAGACCGGCGCCCTGGAACAGGCGAGGCAGACGCTTGCGATGGTGCCCGAAAGCGGACGTAACGACCCTGCGGTCGGCGCCGCGCGCGCCGCGCTCGAGCTTGCCGAGCAGGCGAAATCAGTCGGGCCGATTGATGTGCTGCAGCAGAAGGTCGCCGCTGACCCGCTCGATCATCAGGCCCGCTTCGACCTCGCCGCTGCGCTCAACGCCAAAGGCAAGCGCGCGGAGGCGGTCGAGCATCTGTTGGCGATCGTGAAACGCGACCGCAAATGGAAGGACGACGGCGCGCGCAAGCAGCTTCTGCAGCTGTTCGACGCCTGGGGTCCGACCGATCCCTCGACCATCGAAGGCCGCAAAAAGCTGTCGTCGATTTTGTTCTCGTGACGAGATTTTCCGGGCACCGTCCGGCCGGCAAGGTCGGCGATTGACGATGAAGACGCGCGGTCATTGATATTTCCATCGCCGGTGCCCCATGCGCCTATTTTTTTGGCGCCGACCGGCTCCGTGGGCTTGACCCAGGTTGACAGGGAGTTAGCGCCCATGCCGATGAATGTGCACTACCGTGCCGCGAGCGATCTGCCGGAGATCATTCCGGTGTTTCCCTTGCCCGGCGCGCTGCTCCTGCCGCGAGGGCAAATCCCGCTCAATATTTTCGAAGCGCGTTACCTTGCCATGGTCGACGACACCCTGCGCGCCGGCCATCGCCTGATCGGCATGATCCAGCCCGACCTCGCCCTTGGCGGCAGCCACGACCGGCCGGCGCTTTACAAGGTGGGTTGCGTCGGCCGCATCACGCAGCTCGCGGAAACCGGCGATGGCCGCTACCTGATCGAGCTGACGGGCATTGCACGTTTCCGCGTGGTCGAGGAACTCGCGGTCACGACACCCTATCGCCAATGCCGCGTCACCTATGCCCCCTTCGCCGACGATTTCATCGCACGAAGGGGCGAAAGCGAGGTCAACCGCGACGCGCTGCTTGCCGCCTTGCGTGACTTCCTCAAAGCGAACAACCTGAATGCCGATTGGGAAGGCATCCAAAAGGCGCCAAACGAGGCCTTGGTCAACGCGTTGTCGATGATGTCGCCCTACGGTACGGCGGAAAAACAGGCGCTCCTGGAGGCGCCCGACCTGAAGACGCGCGCCGAGATATTGATTGCGATCACCGAGATCGAGCTGGCCAAGAAGAACGCCGTAAGCGAGTCGAAGCTGCAGTAGCCGTAGCCGCCGTCGCCGCCTTCGGTTATACCTGTCGCGAATTGCCGCGAGAGCAATCCATGTCCGCCCCTCCGTCCTCCGAACGTCCCTCAAGCAGCGTCGATCCCAAACTGCTGGAAATTCTCGTCTGTCCGCTGACCAAGGGGCCGCTCGAATACGATGCCGAGCGGCAGGAACTGATTTCGCGCCAAGCCAAGCTTGCCTATCCCATTCGCGACGGCATTCCGATCATGCTGCCCGAGGAAGCGCGCAGGCTGGACTGAAGATGCCCGGACAGGACGCTCCTCGCGCCGCGCCTTCTTGCGTTAGGGTGGGAGGGGATCGCGCCGCAGGCGGCGAGGTGTGTGAGGTCGTCGCGCCTGCGCGCTTGAGACCGCGGGCCTAGCCCCGCTGTGCGCGGAAGACGGTGTGGAAAAAAGGAAGGAAGGAAGGAAGCGCATGATCAAGATTTGGGGACGCAAGACCTCGTCCAATGTGCAAAAGACGATGTGGGCGGTGGGCGAGCTCGGTCTCGCGCATGAGCGCATCGACATCGGCGGCCCGTTCGGCCGCAACAAGGAAGCATTCTATCTTGCCATGAATCCCAACGGGCTCGTGCCTACACTCGAGGAGGACGATGGATTTAGATTGTGGGAATCGAACTCGATCGTGCGTTATCTTGCCGGCAAGTACGACACGGGGGGCGTGCTCGAGCCCAGGGATCCCCGGCAACGCGCGTTGGCCAACCAGTGGATGGACTGGCAATTGTCCGTTCTGGGGCCCGCGATCACGCCGGCCTTCTTCGGTCTGATCCGCACGCCCGCCGAGAAGCGCGATATGGCCGCCATCAAGGCCTCGCAGGAAAAGACCATCGCGGCCATGACCATCCTCGACGCGCAGCTTGCTAAGACGGAATATGTTGCCGGACCGAATTTCACTTATGGCGACATCCCCGTCGCCATCATGTGCTACCGCTACGTGCAGCTCGTGCCGGATCGACCGCCGACGCCGCATTTGGACCGCTGGTACGCGGCCGTCTCCTCCCGTCGCGCCTTCAAGGATCACGTCGGCAGCATACCCCTCTCGTGAGAGACGAGATCTGCGGGATGCGGAATTCGCCGGCGCGGTCTGGCGCCGGTGCGCGCTACAGCGCCTCCCCGCGCAGCAGCTTCGGCACGTCGCCGGTGAAACCGGCGGCCTCGCGGATGAAGAGCCGCTTGAGCGCCGGCGCGCGCTCGACCAGGGACAGGCCGACGTCACGCGCAAGACGCAATATATCCGATTTGTTCGAGAACAGGCGGTTCAATCCGTCGGTGGCAAGGCCCATGGTCATGGTGTCAAAACGGCGCCAGCGCTGATAACGCTCGAGAACGGGTTGCCCTCCGATGTCGAGTCCCAGCCGCGCCGCATCGACGATCGCCTCGGCCAGCGCCGCCACGTCACGCAGCCCCAAGTTCAAGCCTTGACCGGCGATGGGATGGATGATGTGCGCGGCATCGCCGATCAATGCCAGGCGATCGCCGATGAAGCTGCGCGCGGTGAACAGCCCGAGCGGAAAGGCGCGCCGCGGGCCGATCACCTCGAGCGCGCCGAGATGCAATCCGAAGCGCTTCTCCAGCTCGGCAAGGAAGTCCGCATCCGACAGCGCCATGATGCGCTCCGCCTCGCTGCGCTCCTCCGTCCATACGATCGAGGCGCGCCTTCCCCTCAGCGGCAGTATCGCGAAGGGCCCGGCGGGAAGAAAATGCTCCACGGCGCGACCGCCGTGGTCGCGCTCATGGGCGACGGTGCAGACGATGGCCGTTTGACCATAGTGCCAGCCATGGACCGCGATGCCGGCCTGTTCGCGAATGCGCGAACGCGCGCCGTCCGCGCCGACGAGAAGTCGCGCCGAAACCGCGCCGCCATGACTGCATTCGACATCGATCGCGTGCGCGCGCGATTCGAACCCGACGACCGCCTCGGCGCGCAGCGCCACCCCGAGCGCTTGGGCCCTCTCGACCAGGGCATCGATCAGCAATCGGTTCTCGATCATGTGCGCAAAAGGCTCGCCTGCGTCGACCTCGCCGCCAAAGGTGAGCAAGGTCGGCCGCACCACGTGCTCGAGCTTGGAGTCGGTCACCTGCATGTCGAGGATCGGCTGTGCCTCGGTCTCGACCCTCTGCCAGACCCCGATTGCCTCGAACAGGCGCCGAGCCGCGGCGGCGATGGCCGAGGCGCGCGGGTCCCTCGAGCGGGCCTGTGCCAGCGTCGGATCGACCACCATGACGGCGAACGGATCGCCCAGCGCCTGGCGCAATGCCACGGCGAGCGCGAGGCCGGCAAAACCGGCGCCGCCGATCACGACATCGCAACGTTGAGCCGCACCATAGCCGATGTCCATGACGTCTCCTTGTCAAGCAGGCTCAACCATAGCAGGTTGAGCCTGCCTTAACCCGCACGGATGACTCACAATGTCCTCTGCCGTCCAGGAAATGCTTGAAATCCTCGATCTCGAGCCGCTCGAGGTCAATTTGTTCCGCGGTCGATCTCCACAATCGGGCTGGCAACGCGTCTACGGCGGCCAGGTGATCGGGCAGGCCCTGGTCGCCGCCGTGCGCACCGTCGATGCGAGCCGGCCGCCCCATTCGATGCACGCATATTTTCTCCTGCCCGGCGACCCCAAGGTGCCGATCATCTACGACGTGGACCGCATTCGCGACGGCAAGAGCTTCACCACCCGGCGTGTCACCGCGCGCCAGCACGGTCATCCGATATTTTCCATGCTCGTCTCGTTCCACGCCGGCGAGCCGGGACTCGAACACCAAGCCAAAATGCCGGATGTGCCGCCGCCCGAAACGCTGCCCAACGAAGCTGAGATGCGTCGCAAGATGCTGCCCACCATGCCCGATCCGGTGCGCCGGTATTACGAGCGCGAACGGCCGATCGAATTGCGGCCGGTGGAATTCGACCGGTACGGCGGCAAGAAATATCCCGATGGTCGTTTCCATCTATGGATCCGTGCGACCGCGCGGCTACCCGACGATCCGGCCATCCATCAATGCGTGCTCGCCTATGCCTCCGACATGACGCTGCTCGATGCCTCGCTTGCGCCGCACGGCCGCACGCTGTTCGAGAAGGAATTCATGGCGGCGAGCCTCGACCATGCGTTGTGGCTGCATCGCCCCTTCCGCGCCGACGACTGGCTGCTTTACGCCCAGGATTCTCCCAATCTCCACGGCGCACGCGGCTACTCGCGCGGCCTCATTTTCACCCGTGACGGCACGCTGGTGGCCTCGGTCGCCCAGGAAGGCCTGGTGCGCCTGCGTCGCGAGACCCCCGCCTAGCGCCCATTTCATTTCAGTGCCAGTGACCCGGTCGCTGCCAGCGCCGCGACGCGATCCGGACGTGACCGTGCCGGTCTCTCGACGGCCTCGGCGCCGGGTGCCGGCCGCCTCGCCATGACGGGGCCCATTCGATCGGTTCGGAGCCTGCCATCGCTCGCGGGGGGCGCCCGGGTCATCGCTCGGACAGCAAGGCTGACCTAAGGCGGTCCGCGCTCCGCCGCCTTTGGCTGTGGGCGCGGCGATGATGGCGCTTAATTTCCGGGCGTGGTGTCGATAGTTTAGGCAGCGGAGGTGCAGCGAGGGCCCGTGCCCGGCGAGACCGGGGCGGGTTTTCATTGTGGGACACGCCGTTCGCGGTCTGCGATTCATTTGGAACTCAACGCATGAAACTTGTGATCGCCGTCATCAAACCTTTCAAGCTCGACGAGGTGCGCGACGCGCTCACCCGTATCGGAGTCCACGGCATGACCGTGACCGAAGTGAAGGGCTACGGGAGGCAAAAGGGACACATGGAGATCTACCGCGGCGCGGAATACGCGGTGAACTTCCTGCCGAAGCTGCGGCTGGAGATCGCGGTTCCCAGCGATCGCGTCGAGCAGGTGGTGGAAGCCATCGGCGCGGCGGCAAAGACCGGCCAGATCGGCGACGGAAAGATTTTCGTCCTTCCGCTTGAACACGCCGTGCGCATCCGCACCGGTGAAACCGATATGTCCGCCCTTTAGCAGCGATCTCGGGGGGAGGGGAACCATGATCCGCGCGCCAATCCGCGTCGCCGGCCTGACGGCCGCGCTCGCCGCGTTCGTTTCATCACCGGCTTTCGCGCAGGCGAAAATCGACAGCGCCGACACGGCCTGGATGATGGGGGCGACCGGCCTCGTGTTGATGATGACGGTCCCGGGCCTGGCGCTTTTCTACGCGGGAATGGTGCGCAAGAAGAACGTGCTCGCCACCATGGCGCAATCGCTTGCCGCCACCTTCCTGGTTTCGGTGCTGTGGGCCGCC
Source organism: Pseudolabrys sp. (assembly GCA_019689975.1). Lineage (GTDB taxonomy): Bacteria > Pseudomonadota > Alphaproteobacteria > Rhizobiales > Xanthobacteraceae > Pseudolabrys. The sequence continues at coordinate 17,517 of JADGGK010000004.1, read as the reverse complement.
CTCGGCTATTCCCTCGCCTTCACCGGCGAGGGCGCGGTGATCGGTTCGCTGGAACGCGTGTTTCTCCACGGCCTCGTGCCGGAATCGGTTTCGCCCCTGGCCAAGACGATTCCCGAGGCACTGTTCATGATCTATCAGATGACCTTCGCCGTCATCACCGTCGCCCTGGTCGCCGGATCGGCAGCCGACCGCCTGCGTTTCTCGGCTTTCCTTCTGTTTTGCGTATTCTGGCTGATCCTGGTCTACGTGCCGATCGCGCACTGGGTGTGGGGCGGTGGTTTCCTCGCCGCCTACGGCACGATCGATTTTGCCGGCGGGCTCGTCGTGCATCTTAACGCGGGCATCGCCGGGCTCGTGACCGCCTTTGTGCTCGGCGCACGCCGCGGCTATGGCAGCGAGAATCTCGCGCCCTTCGACCTGTCGCTCGCGGTGATCGGAACCGGGCTCTTGTGGGTCGGCTGGTTCGGTTTCAACGGAGGCTCGGCGCTCGGCGCCAATGCGCGGGCAGTGATGGCGATCGTCGCCACTCATCTCGCCGCGAGCACCGGCGCCTTCACCTGGATGGCGCTCGAATGGTGGACGCGCGGCAAACCGTCTGTGCTCGGCATGATCTCCGGCGCGGTCGCCGGCCTCGGCACCATCACGCCGGCCTCCGGCTTCGTGCTCCCGCTCGAGGGCGCCCTGATCGGCGTGATTGCCGGTGGGGTCTGCTTCTGGGCCTGCACCTGGCTCAAGCTCAAATGCGGATATGACGATGCGCTCGACGTCTTCGGCGTGCATGGCATCGGCGGCATGACGGGCACGCTGCTCACGGGCATATTCGCCGCCGCCGCCATGTCCGCGGGTCCCGACCTGCCGGGCGGCGTGCGCGGGCTGCTCGAAGGCAACCCGCACCAGGTGGTGGCGCAACTCTTCGGCATTGCCGTCACGATCATTTGGTCCGGCGTCCTCACTTATATGATCCTCAGGATCGTCGGCGCGCTGGTTCCGCTGCGCGTGCGCCATGAAGACGAGGTGATGGGTCTCGACGTCAGCCAGCACGGCGAGGCTCTGCAATAGCTGGAAAGTCACAGCGGCCGACCGACCATCGGGCGCGGCAGAGACATCGCGCGCAAGCCGGCGCGCCACCGAGGCGCGCACGGTCCAGGCTGCCGACCAATTCTTGCTGACTAATTCTTATGCAAGCCGCGAACCCGCTGGCGCCTTAATAGGCGGCGGGCCATGACGATGCTCCCACCTCCCCGCGGGCTGCGGCGTTTCCTTTATTGAATCAATATCATAGCCGCCATTGCGCGGCCTGGCACGGGGTTTGATTCAGGCTGCGGTGGCCAAGCCTGCAAGCCGCCGTTTGCGGGCTGGCGTCCAGTGAACCCGCCCGCACTGCATGAGTCGATCAAACGGGCCCAAGCGGGGATCCAAACCATGAAAATCGTCATGGCCATCATCAAACCCTTCAAGCTCGACGAGGTGCGCGACGCTCTGACCTCGATCGGCGTGCAAGGGCTGACCGTCACCGAAGTCAAGGGATACGGGCGTCAGAAGGGACACACGGAAATCTACCGCGGCGCCGAATATGCCGTGAGCTTCCTGCCCAAGCTCAAGGTTGAAGTCGCAGTTCCCTCCGAGCAGGTCGACAAGGTGGTCGCCGCCATCACCGGCGCGGCCAAGACCGGACAGATCGGCGACGGCAAAATCTTCGTCTTCGCTTTGGACCATGCGGTGCGTATCCGCACCGGCGAGACCGATGCCGCCGCGCTCTAGCGGCCCCGCACAGCAAACAAGCACGACAGGAGCTACGACCATGACGTTGAAGAAATTCTCCCGTGCGGGCCTTCTTGCACCCGCTTTCGGAATCCTGCTCGCCGTCCTTCTCGGCCTCTTCACCCATAGCGCGGCATTGGCGCAAGCGGCGCCTGGCGCGCCGGCCGCAACGACCGCGGCGCCGGCGGCGCCGCCTCCCGCCTGCGCCAACGATCCGGATCCGAAGAAGGCCGTGCTCGAGAAGTGCACGCCGAATTCCGGCGACACTGCGTGGATGCTGACGTCGGTCGCACTGGTGCTGATGATGACCGTTCCCGGTCTCGGGCTGTTCTACGGCGGCATGGTGCGCAAGAAGAACGTGGGCGACACCGTCATGACCAGTTTCGCCGTGACCTGCCTGGTGACGATCGTCTACGCGGTCGTGTCCTACAGCCTCGCCTTCACCACCGGCTCGCCGTTCATCGGCGGACTCAGTCGCGCGTTCCTGCAGGGCATTCTGAGCGACATTTCGACCGGGATCGGCAATCCCAACGGGCTCGCCGTGACCATCCCGGAAACCGTCTATCTGTGCTTCCAAATGACCTTCGCAATCATCACGCCGGCACTGATCGCCGGCGCATTCGCCGAACGCATGAAGTTTTCCGCCATGCTGTGGTTCATGGGTCTGTGGGCGATCTTCGTTTACGCGCCGATCGCCCACTGGGTATGGGGCGCCGACGGCTTCATGTCGAACGGCAACAGCGACGCGGTCTTCAAGGTGCTCGATTTTGCCGGCGGCACCGTGGTGCATATCAATGCCGGCGTGGCAGGCCTGATGTGCGCCATCCTGCTCGGCAAGCGCAAGGACAGCGGTCCCGCACATAACATGGTGCTCACTTTCATCGGCGCTTCGTTGTTGTGGGTCGGCTGGTTCGGCTTCAACGCCGGTTCGGCGGTGACCGCCGGCCTTCAGGCCGGCATGGCGATGACCGTGACGCAAATCGCCACCGCGGTCGCCGCCTTCAGTTGGATGCTGGTGGAATGGGCCGCGCGCGGCAAGCCGACCGTGGTCGGCATCTGCTCGGGAGCGGTGGCCGGCCTGGTCGCGATCACCCCGGCTTCCGGCTTCGTCGGCCCGATCGGCTCGATGGTCATCGGCGCGGCCGCCGGTATTGTCTGTTACTGGGGCGTCACCGGCCTCAAGCGACTGCACGGCGTCGACGACGCGCTCGATTGCTTCGGCGTGCATGCGGTCGGCGGCATCGTCGGCGCGTTGCTCACCGGAGTCTTCGCCATCCAGGAATACGGCGGTACCGCGGGCCTGATCGAGGGCAATCCGGCGCAGATGCTCAACCAGATCAAAGGCATCCTCATCGTCATCGCCTATGATGCCGTCGTTTCCCTCATCATCCTGAAGATCATTGACGCGATCATCGGCCTGCGCGTGTCCGACGAAGTCGAACGCGAGGGTCTCGACATCGCGTTGCATGGAGAAGCGGTCCAGTAGTACCGGCGAGCGGATCGGGACGCGCAGCCGGCGCGCCCCCTCCGAGGCGGCCCCGGTTCGCAACGACCGGGGTCGTCTCGTCTCTGCCCAAGCGCGTGGGCGCGCTCGCGCCGGGATTGGTTAACGGCGCCTTAACCTCGCGCCATTTATGGTACTGCGCCCCGTGTTCGCGTGTCCCATGCTCATGACGGCCGCCCAGCCCGAAGCCATGTCGTCTCCTGCCCCGGCGGTCGACACCCGCTCGCCCTTTGCGCGTCTGACCGAGCTGCTCGACGGCATCGAACCCGCCCTGCCCGCGATCAACCTGTCGGTGGGCGAACCGCAGCACCCGGTTCCGGCCTTCGTGGGCCCGGCGCTCGCGGCGCACATCGACGAATTCGGGCGCTATCCCGCAAACCGGGGCATCGAACCGTTTCGCCGGGCCGCGGCGCAGTGGCTCGGCCGCCGTTACCGGCTTGCCCGCCCGGTGGATGCGGCCTGCGAGGTGCTCGTGCTCAACGGCACGCGGGAAGGCCTGTTCCTCGCCGCCCTGGCCGCGCGGCGATGGGTCGGGCCGCGTCCCGGCAGGCCGGCCGTCCTCATTCCCAATCCCTTCTACGCCGCCTACGTGGCGGGCGCATACGCGGCCGATTGCGAACCCGTTTATCTGCCGGCCACGCGCCAAAGCGGCTTCCTGCCCGACCTCGGCGCGATCGACGAGCGGCTGCTGGCGCGCACGGTCGCCTGCTACATCGCTTCGCCCTCGAATCCGCAGGGCGCCGTTGCGAGCAGAGCCTATCTCGAACGACTCGCGCTGCTCGCCCGGCAGCACGGCTTTTTGGTCTTCGCCGACGAGTGTTACAGCGAGATCTACGGCGGCGCGCCGCCGCCCGGCATGCTGGAAGTCGCGGGCGCGGACTTCGCCAACGTGGTCGTGTTTCATTCGCTGTCCAAGCGTTCCAATCTGCCTGGCCTGCGTCTGGGCTTTGCCGCGGGCGACAGGCGCTTCCTGGAGAGCTTTCTCGAATTGCGCAATGTGGCGGCGCCGCAGGTGCCCACGCCGGCACAACATGTCGGCATTGCCGCCTATGCCGACGAGGCCCATGTGGCGGATAATCGCAAGCTATATGCGGCGAAATTCGACCTCGCCGATAAGATCATCGGCACGCGTTACGGTTATCGGCGGCCCGCCGGCGGCTTCTTTCTGTGGCTCGACGTATCGCAACATGGCGGTGACGAAAGCGCGGCCGTGCGACTATGGAAGGAGGCCGGCGTGCGTGTCGTGCCGGGGCGTTATCTGGCGCGCGATCAGGCGGACGGCTCCAATCCCGGAGCCGGTTATATCCGCGTGGCGATGGTGCAGGACGAGGGTACCACCGCCGAAGCATTGCATCGCCTAGTGCGCGTTCTGGGCTGAGAGAGAATCATGCGCGCCACGCACCATGGCGTCGACATCCTGGCATTCATCGCCGATCATTTCCGCGATGTCATGCGCCGTCGCCTGAGCGAACTGGCCGGCCTTACATTGCTGATATTGGCGATGGCGGGCGCGATCGCTCTCGCGACCTGGTCGGTGCAGGACCCCTCGCTCAGCCACGCGACGCAAAAGCCGATACACAATCTGCTAGGCCTGCCCGGCGCGATCTTCGCCGATCTTGCCATGCAGTTGCTCGGTCTCGCCAGCGTCATGTTGATCGCGCCGGAGGCCCTGCTTGGCTGGCGACTGCTGTCGCATCGCCCGCTCGGCAACCGGTGGCGCAGTCTGTTGTGGATCGTCGCCACCTTGCTCTTCGCGGGATTCGCCTCGACGCTGCCGCGCACCGGCTCCTGGCCCTTGCCAACCGGCTTGGGCGGCGTGTGCGGCGACGCCGTTCTCGCCCTGCTGGGCCTGTTCGTGCGGCCCGCAGGGCTGCCGCTCATCGCGACCGCCTGCGCGCTCGGTCTCGCCGCCGTCGCGACCGCAATCGCGGCGTCCGGTCTGCGTCGGCGCGCAGCGGACGACTTTTCCGAACCCGCGCCGGACGTCGATGATGGCGACGAGCTCGACGACAAGCGCGAACATGCGTCCGCCCTGGTGGGTTGGGTCGTGCACGCGCTGTTGAGTTGGAAGGCGCGATGCACCCGCCTCCTCAGGGGCGTCCCGCAATCGGCGCGTGCGACCGCGGCGGCTGCGGAGCCACGCCGCGAGCCGCGCTTCGACCGCTTCGGATCCGTCGCACCGGCCAATACTCCCCCCGACTCCGACCACGGAGAGGAAGCCGACGAGGAGCCGCGGCCGCGCAGGCGTGCTGCGCCGGCACGCGGCGCGCCGCGGCGCGCGAGCAACGGCTACGAATTGCCCTCGCTCAATCTGCTGGCGGCGCCGCGCGCCAGCGATCGCACGACGCTTTCGCGCGACATCATCGATGCCAATGCGGCAGCCTTGGAAAGCGTGCTTGCCGATTTCGGCGTGCGCGGTGAGATCATCAATGCGCGGCCGGGCCCCGTGGTGACGCTTTACGAGCTTGAACCGGCGCCGGGCATAAAGTCGTCGCGCGTGATCGGCCTGGCGGACGACATCGCCCGCTCGATGAGTGCCGTTTCGGCGCGCGTCGCCGTCGTTCCCGGGCGCAATGCCATCGGCATCGAGCTGCCGAACCCCACCCGCGAGAAGGTCTATTTGCGCGAACTGCTTTCAGGCAAGGACTACAACGAGACCGTTGCCAAGCTGCCGCTTTGCCTCGGCAAGACCATTGGCGGCGAGTCGGTCATCGTCGACCTCGCGCGCATGCCGCACCTGTTGATCGCGGGCACGACCGGCTCGGGAAAATCGGTCGCAATCAATACCATGATCCTCTCCTTGGTCTATCGCCTGCGCCCCGACCAGTGCCGCCTGATCATGGTCGATCCGAAAATGCTCGAGCTATCGGTCTATGACGGGATTCCACACCTCCTCACCCCCGTCGTTACCGATCCGCGCAAGGCCGTCGTCGCCCTCAAATGGGCGGTGCGCGAGATGGAAGAACGCTACAAGAAGATGTCCAAGCTCGGCGTGCGCAACATCGACGGTTACAACGCGCGTGTCGCCGAGGCACGCAGCAAAGGCGAGCGGCTGACGCGCACGGTGCACGTCGGCTACGACAAGGAGACCGGGCAGGCAATCTATGAAAAAGAGGAGCTCGAGCTCGAGCCGCTGCCTTACATCGTCGTGATCGTCGACGAGATGGCCGACCTGATGTTGGTCGCCGGAAAAGATATCGAAGGCGTCATCCAGCGTCTGGCGCAGATGGCTCGCGCCGCGGGCATCCACGTCATCCTGGCCACGCAACGACCCTCGGTCGACGTCATCACCGGCACCATCAAGGCGAATTTCCCGACCCGCATCTCGTTCCAGGTCACCTCCAAGATCGACAGCCGCACGATCCTCGGCGAGCAAGGCGCCGAGCAACTGCTCGGGCAGGGCGACATGCTCTACATGGCCGGCGGCGGCCGCATCAGCCGCGTGCATGGTCCCTTCGTGTCCGACGACGAGGTGGAAAAGGTCGTGCGGCATCTCAAGGCGCAGGGACAGCCGGAATATCTCGACGAGGTGACCGCGTCCGACGAGCTGGAGGAAGACGACGGTGCCGTGTTCGACTCGACGAGCATGGGGCTCGCCGACGGCGGCGACCTCTACAGTCAAGCGGTCGCCATCGTGAAGCGGGACCGCAAAGCCTCGACCTCCTACATCCAGCGCCGGCTGCAGATCGGCTACAATCGCGCCGCCACGCTCATGGAACGCATGGAAAAGGAGGGCATTGTCGGCCAGGCCAATCACGCCGGCAAGCGAGAAATCCTTATTCCGGAGGACGATGAGGACCGCTATTGAGAATCGCCGACGGTGCGGATAAGCCCGACCGCGCGACCAAGCGACGGCCCGCCACGCGGGGTCGCGAAATAGCCATATCCCGCGGTTAACCAAGGCGCGGGGCCCGAAGGGTGGACATCGTGACGGCGAAGCGGAAGAGCGCGGGGGCATGTTGGGCATTGGCGGCCGTGGCCTGGTTCGGCGGCACGCCGATCATGCCGGGCTTTATCCTATCCGCAGCGGGCGCGCCCGTGGCGAGCACCCAGACGGATGATGCCTCGCATCCCCCGGTCCCCGGCACGTTGCGCGTGGACTCGTCTGCTCCGGCGCGCATGGCCCAGTCCGCGCCCGCGCCGATCAACAATCCCTTCGCGGCGCTGCTCGGCAAGCCGGCCAATGCCAACACCCTCGACGACAAACAGCGCGCCATCGTTGCGCGGGTGAACGACTATCTGTCGAAGATCCAAGTGCTGAGCGGCAAGTTCGTGCAAATCGGTCCCGACGGTCGACGCAGCACCGGCGAGTTCTTCATCGCCAAGCCCGGTCGGGTCCGGTTCGAGTACGATCCGCCGAGCCCAATCGCGGTCATCGCCGACGGATCAGCCGTGGCGGTACGCGACCAGCGCTTGGCGCAACAGGACATCTACCCTCTTTCGGAAACACCGCTGCGGTTTCTGCTCGCCAATAATGTCAATCTCGAAAAGGATACCAAGCTGATTGCGGTTGACGCCGACGACGTCTACGTGACCGTCGTGCTGGAGGAGAAGAATACGATCGTCGGCACCAGCCGGCTGATGATCATGTTCAGCGCCAAGGACATGCAGCTCAAACAATGGACCGTGACCGATCCGCAGGGTTACGATACGACGGTTGCCGTCTACGATCTCGATACGAGCAAGCGTCCGGACCCAGGTCTGTTCAAAATCGATTATACGAATTACCACAATTGAGGTTCGCGGTCCGGCGGCCGCTCGGGCGGCGAGCCGCGGGACGCCTGTGGACATTGGGCGCCCCGCTTTGACCCGGTGTGACCATTGCTTATGTTTCCGGTCATGGCACTGACCGTCACCACCTGGAATATCAATTCCGTCCGCCTGCGTATCGATCTGGTCGCGAAATTCCTCAAAAGCGCGCGACCGGACGTTTTATGTCTGCAGGAGACCAAGTGTCCTGATGACGCGTTTCCCCTCAGGCGCTTCAGGCAACTCGGCTATGAGCATGCCGCGCTCAACGGCCAAAAAGGATATCACGGCGTGGCCGTGCTTTCGCGCCTGCCTTTCGACGGCATCGACGTGCAGAGTTTCTGTGGCAAGACGGACTGCCGTCATGTGGCCGTGATCCTGGGCGAACGCGCAGGCCTGAAAGACCCAATCACGCTGCATAATCTTTACGTGCCGGCGGGCGGCGACGAGCCGGACCCCGCCGTCAATCCGAAATTCGAGCACAAGCTCGCTTTCCTCGATGAGATGAGTCGCGCTCGACATCTGCATCCGGCGCGCAACGAGCGCGCGATCTTGGTCGGCGATCTCAACGTCGCGCCGCTCGAGCACGACGTATGGAGCCACAAGCAGATGCTGAATGTTGTTTCGCACACGCCGATCGAATGCGAGAAACTCACCGCGGCGCGCGTCGCGGGAGGTTGGATCGATTCCATGCGCGTGCTCGTGCCGGAGCCGGAAAAGCTCTATACGTGGTGGAGTTATCGCGCGCGCGACTGGCGTGCGGCCGACCGAGGGCGCAGGCTCGATCATGTCTGGACTTCGGATGCGATCGCCGGCGCCGTTTCCTCAATCGCGATTGCCAAGAATTATCGTGGTGCCGAACGCCCGTCGGACCACGTGCCGGTGACGGCTCGGTTCGAAGTTTAGCGCAGCTTGCAATCGGATCGAACGGTCGCCGTGCGGGACGACGCCGCAATCGAGGCGTCGGTGTGTTCAATTCTGGATTGTTTCGCCCTCGTTTTGCCCGGGTTCGCGGAATCGGATTTATTTGACCCGCCGCCGTCATTGCGAGGAGGCCCGAAGGGACGACGAATCCGGGGTCAGATGGTCAAGCCGGATTGCTTTCCTGCGCTTTTCATGACGGATCGGTGTCGTCGCAATCCGCTGTCACGCGGCGATTTGGCGCGAGATGGGCCGGGCGCGGCGTCACAGCGACGCGGCCAGTTGCCGTCTTATCGCCGCGAGATCCTCCGCCCATGCTTCCGCGCGCTTGGCCATCATGTCGCGCAGGCGCAAGGCCGCCGCCGGATATCCTTCGAGGGTCTTGCGGAACAGATTGCGCGAGATGCGGATCACCGTCGTCGGCTCGCGCGCGATTGCGGTGACCGGCGAAAGCGTCTCGGTGATCAATGCGAGCTCGCCCACCATCGCGCCGGGCCCAACGGTCCAATCCCGTCCCGTGGCACCTCCTCCCGGCTCGACCAGCAACGTGCCGTCCCGCACCACATAGGCCCCGTCGGCGAGCTCGCCGGCATAGAACAGCACCGCGCCGCTCGGCAGACGCCGCAGTTCCGCCCCGATGGCCAGCACGCGCAAGGCCTGCCTGCCCAGCACTGACAGCGTTGGGATCTGCTGAAGAAACGCGACGTCGTCTTCAAGCGACATTGTCGATACCTGTCATCAGGCGACGCCCGGCAGGCGCCAACGCCGGCTCGGGGCGACCGCATGGCGCGGAAAAGGAGGATGTCGCACATCGGCAGGCGCGCCCCGCGTGCAAGGAAAATCGGCTCATCACGGTACCAGCTTGTAGCCGCCGGCCTCCGTCACAAGGATTGCCGGGGTTGCTGCGTCCTTCTCCACTTTCTGTCGCAAACGATAAATGTGCGTCTCCAGCGTATGCGTGGTGACGCCGGAATTGTAGCCCCATACTTCCTGCAGCAGGGTTTCGCGCGATACGGGTTTTTGTCCCGCGCGATAGAGATAGCGCAGAATTGCCGTCTCCTTTTCGGTCAATCGGACTTTCCCGCCCTTGGGCGTGAGAAGAAGCTTGGATGACGGGCGGAAAATATAGGGTCCAATGGTGAAGACAGCGTCCTCGCTCGCTTCGTGCTGACGCAGCTGGGCGCGGATTCGGGCGAGCAGGACCGCAAAGCGGAACGGCTTGACGACGTAATCGTTGGCGCCGGCCTCGAGGCCGAGGATGGTGTCCGAATCGGTGTCATGGGCGGTCAGCATGATGATCGGCGCCTTGAATCCGTTCTTGCGCATGATGCGTACCGCCTCGCGGCCATCGACATCGGGTAGTCCGACATCCATGATGACCAAGTCGACGGTGCTGTTCTTGACCGCCTGCACGCCCTTGGTGCCGGTATCGACGGCAAGGGCATCGAATTCCTCGTGCAGCGCCAATTGCTCGACCAAGGCCTCGCGCAATTCCGCGTCGTCGTCGACGATAAGGATGGTCCGCTTGCTGGCCATTGGTTCGTCAACCTCTTTTTTGCACCTGCAAAACAACAGCCGGGGCCGCCGGTGGTCGCGCAATAGAGCATCCGGCGCTGCAAGGGCAAGCGGGAACTGATATTTAATGCCAAATCCACGCCTCGCGAAGGGGATCCGCCGACGATGCCGCAACGCGCCTTGTCCCGGCTTTCCGTGCGGGTACGTCCGGGCCGACGCACGCAGGGCTGGCTTTGCGCCGGCGGCTTGGCGGTGCCCGTGGCGCTGGGTCGCGCGGGCGTCAAAGCCAACAAACGCGAAGGTGACGGCGCCACCCCGCGCGGCATCTTCCGCATCGTGCGATTATGGTGGCGCGCCGACCGGCATCCGCGGCCCGCCACCTTGTTGCCGGTGCGACGTATCGCTTGTGACGACGCCTGGTGCGAGGATCCCGCCGACCGCCGCTATAACCGGCCGATCAAGATCCCGCCGGCAAGCGGCGCCGATCGTCTGCTGCGCAGCGATCGGCTTTACGACTTCGTTCTGGAGCTCGATCACAATACGCGGCCGCGCATTGCCGGCCGCGGCAGCGCGATCTTCATTCATGCGGCGCGCGCCGGATTGGCCCCGACCGCCGGCTGCATCGCGCTCGAGTTAAAGACGCTCAGACGCCTGCTTGCGCGGCTCAAACCGCGCAGCATCATCGTGGTTTCCTGACCGTTAACACGGCGAATTGCCAACCATCGATTAATCATTGAGCAAGGCTGCGGTCGCGAGCCTTCCGGCCGTTAATGGAAATTGGGGTCCGCTGTGGTAACGCCGAGGCGCGGTGAAAGCCCCCGGCCCAGGCGGGATTTGAACGCCGCTCGCAGAAGGTTCGTCATGGACAGCCAGCCCGCAGCCGTACCCCACGTCGCGCCGCCGAGCGGCTCGTCGAACGCGATCGGCCGCGTGGCGGAGGTCGGCGGGGCGCAGGCGACCGTGGAACTGCTGAACCGGGGCGTCGACGAGACGGCGACCGTCGGCAAGTTCATGGGATTGACGGCGCGCAACTCGCTGATCATCGGTCTGATCAGCGAAATCAACGAGCGAATGCCAGTCGGCACCGCGGCCACGCCGCGCAAGATGGCGCGGCTCGACCTCATCGGGGAAATATCGACCGCCGGCGACAAGGCACGATTCGAGCGCGGCGTCAGCGAATATCCCACTATCGGCGGCAGTGCGGTCCTGCTCGGCGAGCGCGAGCTGAGATTGATTTATGGCGGCGCCGACGCCGATCATGGCCATATCGGCAATCTGCAGCAGAATGCCGCGATCGGCGTGCACATTGACATCGACGCGCTGGTGAGCCGCCATTTCGCCTTGCTCGGCACCACCGGCGTCGGCAAATCGAGCGGCGTCGCGATCATCCTGCAGCAAATACTGGATACCCGGCCAAACCTGCGCGTGTTCCTGATCGACCCCCACAACGAATATGCCCGCTGCTTCGGCGACAGGGCGCAGGTCCTTACGCCCCGTAATCTGAGGCTGCCTTTCTGGCTGTTCAATTTCGAAGAAACGGTCGATGTTTTCTTCGGCGGGCGCCCCGGCATCCAGGAGGAAGTCGAGATCCTGGCCGAGGTCATTCCGCTCGCGAAATCGGTCTATCTGCAATACAAGCCGGGCGTTGCCGCCAAGCGCCGCGACCCGCGCGACGCCGGTTTTACCGCCGACACGCCGGTGCCCTATCGCATCGAGGATTTGATCGGATTGCTCGACGAGCGTATGGGCAAACTGGAGAATCGCGCGACGCACGCGGTTTATCACCGGTTGATCGGACGCATCAGAACCGTCCGCAATCATCCGCGCTACGCCTTCATGTTCGAGAACGCCAATCTCGGCGGCGATACGATGGCGGAGACTCTCGGCCAGTTGTTCCGCATTCCGCCGCAAGGCAAGCCGATGACCATCATGCAGCTCGCCGGGTTTCCCGCCGAGGTGATCGATGCGGTGGTCTCCGTGCTCTCCCGCATGGCCTTCGACTTCGGCCTGTGGAGCGAAGGCGCCGCCCCGCTGCTGTTCGTCTGCGAGGAGGCGCATCGTTATGCCCCCGCGGACAAGAAGATCGGCTTCGGCCCGACGCGGCGCGCGCTGTCGCGCATCGCCAAGGAGGGTCGCAAATACGGCGTGTTCCTCGGCCTCGTGACCCAACGCCCGGCGGAGATCGACGCCACCATCATCTCCCAATGCTCGACGCTCTTCGTCATGCGGCTCGCGAACGACCGTGACCAGGATTTGATCCGCTCCGCGGTATCGGACGCGGCAGCCGGTCTGTTGTCGTTCGTTCCCTCACTCGGCACGCGCGAGGTCTTCGCGTTCGGTGCCGGCGTGGCACTGCCCACGCGCTTGCGGTTCAAGGAACTCGCGCCCGAACGCCGCCCGCGCAGCGAGGCGGCGGGCAACATGAATGCCGACGTCGACACGCTCGGTCAGGATCTTATCGCCTCGGTCGTCGACCGCTGGCGCCATGCCACCATGAGCCATCACCTCGAGGAGAGCGACTACGGCGTCTTCGACTCCTCGCCGCTGCAACCGGCCGCGCCACAGCCTGCGCCCATGCCGCGCGGGGACGGTCTTCGGTCCGGCCTGTTGAAGAAACCGCTGGATGTCGGTTCCCTCGCCGCGCCGGCGCAGCCCACCGGCGTCCCGCCGCGTTTCAGGTAGTTCCTTTCGTCCTCTCGCCGAAAATCGCGGTGCCGATGCGCAGATGCGTGGCACCGAGCTGGATCGCGGCGGCAAAATCCGCGCTCATGCCCATCGACAGGAGCTTGAGGCCGTTGCGCTTGGCGATCTGGGCCGTGAGGGCAAAATGCGGGCCGGGAGCCTCGTTCACGGGAGGAAGGCACATGAGGCCGGAGATCGTGAGCCCATATCGCTCGCGGCAGGCGGCCAGAAACGCGTCGGCCTCGTGCGGGAGGACGCCGGCCTTCTGAGGTTCCGCGCCGGTATTGACCTCGACGAAGAGAAGGGGGGTGCGTTTCTGCCGCGCGATTTCCTTCGCCAAGGCCTCGCACAGGCTGGGACGATCGACCGAATGGATGGCGTCGAACAGCGCCACCGCCTCCCGCGCCTTGTTGGATTGCAGCGGCCCGACGAGATGCAGTTCGAGGCCCGGGTACTGCGCAAGCAGCGGCGGCCATTTCGCCCTGGCCTCCTGCACCCGGTTCTCGCCGAACGCGCGCTGGCCCGCGGCGATGATCGGCGTGATGGCGTCGGCGCCGAAGGTTTTCGAGACCGCCACCAGCGTGATCTCGCGCGGATCGCGCTTGGCGTCGCGGCAAGCGCGCGTGATGGCGGCGCGCAGTTGCGCGAAGCGCTCGGCGGGGTCGACGGGGGAGCCCAGGGTCATGCCGTTAATGCGGGCAAATCGGGCGGCGCCGTCAAGCCGTCCGGTTAAGGCGCGCCCCCTTCCCTGGGGGGCGCCGGCTTCGTAAAAGACCTGGCGATGAACACCGAATCGCACAAACACGACCGCTACAATGCCCGCCAGGCGGAGGCGCGGTGGCAGAAAATCTGGGCCGAGCGAGGAATTTTCGCGACCCGGAATGACGATCCTCGCCCCAAATACTACGTGCTCGAGATGTTCCCCTATCCGTCGGGCCGCATCCACATGGGCCACGTGCGCAATTACACCATGGGTGACGTGCTCGCGCGCTACATGCGCGCCAAGGGTTACAACGTGCTCCATCCGATGGGTTGGGACGCCTTCGGCATGCCGGCGGAAAATGCCGCCATGGATCGCAAGGTGCATCCGAAGAGTTGGACCTACGACAATATTGCGACGATGAAGAAACAGCTTCAGTCGATGGGGCTGTCACTCGACTGGACGCGCGAGTTCGCGACCTGCGACCCGGGCTATTACAAGCACCAACAGAAGATGTTTATTGATTTTCTCAAGGCGGGACTGGTCGCGCGTGAATATCGCAAAGTGAATTGGGATCCCGTCGATCAGACCGTGCTCGCCAACGAGCAGGTGATCGACGGCCGCGGATGGCGTTCGGGAGCGCCCGTCGAGCAGCGCGAGCTCCACCAGTGGGTGTTCAAGATCAGCGACTATTCGCAAGAACTGCTCGACGCGCTCGACCGACTCGACCGTTGGCCGGAGAAGGTGCGGCTGATGCAGCGGAACTGGATCGGCCGCTCCGAAGGTCTGCTCATCCGCTTCGCGCTCGATCCTGCAACCGCACCGGGCGGTCAAACGGAACTCGAGGTCTTCACCACGCGGCACGATACCCTGTTCGGAGCCAGGTTCATGGCGATCGCGCCCGATCATCCCCTGGCACAGGCGCAAGCGAAGAGGGACCCGCGGCTCGCGGCCTTCATTGCCGATTGCAAACGGATCGGCACCGCGCAGGCGGCGATCGATACCGCGGAAAAAATGGGCTTCGACACCGGCATCAAGGCGATTCATCCGTTCGATGGCGAGTGGAAGCTGCCGGTCTATGTCGCCAATTTCATCCTGATGGAGTACGGAACCGGCGCGATCTTCGGTTGTCCCGCGCACGATCAGCGCGACCTCGACTTCGCCAACAAATACGGGCTCGGCAACACCCCGGTCGTCTGTCCCCCGGGACAGGAGGCAACGACCTTCGCGATCACCGACATCGCCTATGACGGCGACGGCACGATGATCAACTCGCGTTTCCTCGACGGCATGACCGTCGCGCAGGCGAAAGAGGAGGTGGCGAGGCGTCTCGAAGGGGCGCGGCGTCCGCCCCGCGGCGCCGAGACCGCGCCCCGGCCCGTGGCCGAACGTCGGATCAATTACCGGCTGCGCGATTGGGGCATCTCGCGTCAGCGTTATTGGGGCTGCCCGATCCCTATCATCCACTGCGAGAGGTGCGGCATCGTGCCGGTCCCGGAGAAGGATCTGCCGGTCACGCTGCCGGAGGACGTCACCTTCGACAAGCCGGGCAATCCGCTCGACCGCCATCCGACCTGGAAGCACGTCGCCTGCCCGCAATGCGGCAATCCGGCGCGGCGCGAGACCGATACCATGGACACCTTCGTCGACTCCTCGTGGTATTTCGCGCGCTTCACGGATCCGTGGAACGAAGAGGCACCAACCACTCCCGCGATTGCCAACGCGTGGATGCCGGTGAACCAGTATATCGGCGGCATCGAGCACGCGATCCTGCACCTGCTCTATTCGCGCTTCTTCACCCGCGCCATGCGCAAATGCGGCCATATCGGCATGGACGAGCCGTTCGACGGCCTGTTCACGCAAGGGATGGTGGTGCACGAGACCTACCGTGCCAAGAACGGCGAATGGGTCGAGCCGGCCGCCGTCAGGATTGAGGTCGACGGCGAGCGGCGGCGTGCGGTTCTTGCTGCGACGGGCGAGCCGATCGACATCGGTCCGATCGAGAAGATGTCGAAGTCGAAAAAGAACACGGTCGATCCCGACGACATCATCGCCGCCTACGGCGCGGACACCGCGCGCTGGTTCATGCTCTCGGATTCGCCTCCCGATCGCGACGTGATCTGGACCGAGGAGGGCGTGCAGGGCGCCTGGCGCTTCGTGCAGCGGTTATGGCGGCTCATCGGCGTGATCGCCGACATCCAGCCGCCGGCCGCACCTCCGCCCGCTTTCGCAGACCGCGCGCTCGCGGTGCGCAAGGCCGCGCACCGCGCGCTCGCCCACGTGTCGGAAGACATCGAAAAACTCCGCTTCAACCGTTGCGTCGCGCATATCTACGAATTCGCCAATGCGCTGTCCGACGCGATCGGGTCAACCGCGACGACCGTCGCGCCCGACCTCGCATGGGCGCTGCGCGAGGCGGCCGATATCCTCGTGCGTCTCTTCCATCCGATGATGCCGCATCTGGCCGAAGAGTGCTGGGCGGCGCTCGGCCACTCGACCCTGGTCGCCGCCGAGGCTTGGCCCACGCTCGAACCGCAGCTGCTGGTGGAGGCCGACATCACGCTGCCCGTGCAGGTAAACGGTAAGAAGCGGGCCGACGTCGTCGTGCCCCGATCCGCGCCTCCGGCCGAGATCGAAGCTGCCGTTCTGGCCCTCGATGCGGTCAAAAAGGCCCTTGCCGGAAGGAGCCCGAAAAAGGTCATCGTCGTCCCGCAAAGGATCGTGAACGTGGTCGCCTAGGCCCGGATCGCGATTGGTGATCCATGACCTCGCCTCGGTCCTTGCCTTTGCCAACGGGGAGCCGCAAGCCTGCACCTCATGCACCTCACGGGCGCGAAGCCGGGGGGCTCTTGCGTCCGGAAGGCCGGGAAGACGGGAGGCGCGCGGCGATTCCGTTCGACCGAACTGCGCGTTACCGGCCGGGGAGCCCGGCCCCCTGTCGCCGCCGCGCGTAAGGCGGTTGAGCGCGGGCCGGGCGCAGGGTATCGAGGCGTCGGGATGGCCGTCGGCGGCCCTGCCTCGTTCCTCCGCATACGAGGTCGCACGATGATGTTACGCTTTGGGATCATTTTCCTGCTGGGGCTGGTCCTGGCCGGCTGCTTCCAACCCATGTACGGCAGCCAGACCACGGGAACGCCGGCGCTCGGCCCGCGGCTCGCCGGCGTTCAGGTCTCGCAAATCGATGCCCCGAACGGCAGCCGGCTCGCCCGCGTGGCCAACGAAGTGCGCGACCAGTTGATCTTCGACCTGACCGGCGGCAACAGCGCGGGTCCTCCCACCCATAGGCTCGACATCAAGCTCGCGCCGACCCAGCTCCAGGTCATCGTCGACATCAACAGCGCGCGGCCCGAGATCCAGAACTACGGCATCGACGCCGTTTATACGCTGGTCGACCTGCAGACCGGCAAGCCGGTCA
This sequence comes from Pseudolabrys sp., assembly GCA_019689975.1. Taxonomy (GTDB): domain Bacteria; phylum Pseudomonadota; class Alphaproteobacteria; order Rhizobiales; family Xanthobacteraceae; genus Pseudolabrys. The sequence continues at coordinate 270 of JADGGK010000004.1, read as the reverse complement.
TCACCGGCAGAACTTTCTCGCGCGTGTCCTACAACATTCCCGGCCAGGAGCAGCGTTTCGCTGCCGCGCGCGGCCAGCGCGACGCCGAGAACCGCGCCGCGAAGGTGATCGCGGACAATATCCGCAATCGCCTCGCGTCCTATTTCGTGGCGGGCTCGTGACCGCGCCCGCGCGCGCGCATGCGAACCGCGGCAGGCGGAGCGCCGCCAATGCGCCCGATGCTGCCGCGTGCCGACGTGGCGGTTGCACGCGGCGAGGCCCCATGCCGCC
>JADGGK010000032.1 GCA_019689975.1 Pseudolabrys sp. | reverse complement strand
CTAGATGATCGCGCCCATCCGCCTCGGCGTCAACGTCGATCACGTGGCCACCATCCGCAATGCCCGCGGCGGACGCCATCCCGATCCGGTGCGCGCGGCCAAGCGAGCGATCGCCGCCGGCGCCGACGGGATCACCGCGCATCTGCGCGAGGACCGGCGCCATATCCGGGACGACGACATGGCGCGTTTGAGGGCCGAGATCGATAGGCCGCTCAACATGGAGATGGCGGCCACGCCGGAAATGACCGACATCGCGCTGCGGATACGACCGCACGCCGTCTGCATCGTCCCGGAAAAGCGCAGCGAACGCACCACCGAGGGCGGGCTCGACGCGGCGTCGCAGAAGGCCCAGCTCGCTCCTATTATACGCGACCTCGGGCAGGCCGGCATTCGCGTGTCATTGTTCATCGCCGCCCATGCCGCGCAGATCGAGGCCGCGACCGCGCTTGGCGCGCCGGTCGTCGAGTTGCACACCGGCGCCTGGTGCGAGGCGCTGGCGCAGGGGCACGCGGCGCGGGCCGAGGCGGAATGGCAGTTGATCCGCGCCGGCGCCGCGCTGGCCAAGTCCTTCGGACTCGAGGTCCATGCCGGCCACGGGCTCGACTACGCGACCGCCGAAACGATCGCGGCCCTGCCGGACGTGGTCGAACTCAATATCGGCCATTTCCTGGTCGGCGAAGCGGTGTTCGACGGCCTTGCCGAGGCGGTCAAGGCGATGCGCGCGGCCATGGACCGCGGACGGGCCAAGGGACAGGCATGATCATCGGCCTCGGCTCCGACATCGTCGACGTTAGGCGCATCGCCAGGGTCATCGAACGCCACGGCGAGCGCTTTCTCGCGCGCATCTATACGCCGGTCGAGCGCGCCAAGGCGGAAGGGCGCGCCAACCGGATCGAGACCTATGCCAAGCGCTTCGCCGCCAAGGAGGCCTGCGCCAAGGCGCTCGGCACCGGCTTCCGCAGCGGCGTGTTCTGGCGCGATATGGGGGTCGTCAATCTCACCTCGGGGCGACCCACGATGATGCTGACCGGCGGAGCGCTTGCGCGGCTCAAGGCGATCACGCCCGCGGGATGCGAGGCCCGTATCGACGTCACGCTCACCGACGAAGGACCGACGGCCCAGGCGATCGTGCTGATCACCGCGATCCGGCGAGGGGGCACGGGGCAGGCGGAATAATCGCAACCGGCAGAGAGAGTTAAGACCGCGTCTCGGCGGGCTTGATTGCGCCCCCGCACGGCAGCCGCTACAAGTTCATCGGGGGTGTGGGCGCCTTTGGCGCGGGACGAAAAGGCCAAATGAGCGTGACATCCGGTGTCAAGCGGAAAGAAGGCGGCGCAGGCGAGGTCCTGCGCGTCGTGGTGCATGCGCTGATCATCGCGCTGGTGATACGCACGTTCCTGTTTCAGCCGTTCAACATTCCCTCGGGGTCGATGAAGGCCACTCTGCTGGTGGGCGATTATCTCTTCGTGTCGAAATATTCCTACGGCTACAGCCGTTTTTCGCTGCCTCTGTCGCCGCCGCTGTTCTCCGGACGCATCCCCGGCGGGCTGGGGCCGGAGCGGGGCGACGTCGTCGTCTTTCGCCTGCCGCGCGATCCGTCCACCGACTATATCAAGCGGGTGATCGGGCTTCCCGGCGACAAAATCCAGGTCATCGAGGGACAGGTCTATATCAACGGAACGGCGGTCAAGCGCGAACCGGCGCCGCCTTTCGTCGATGTCGAGGAGGGCGTGCGCGAGGCGCCGGTCAAACGCTGGAAGGAGACGCTGCCGAACGGAAAGAGCTACTATACGCTCGACCTCGTCGACAACGGGTTCGCCGACAACACCCAAGTCTATACCGTGCCGCCCGGCCATTACTTCATGATGGGCGACAACCGCGACAACTCGACCGACAGCCGTTTCAGCCAGGTCGGGATGGTCCCGCTCGAGAACATCGTCGGCAAAGCGCAGATCATCTTCTTTTCCGTTTACGAAGGCGAGCGCGCCTGGGAATTCTGGCGATGGCCGGTCTCGGTGCGCTGGAACAGGTTGTTCACGATCGTCAGATGAGTCGCAACAGGGCGAAGGAGAAAACCGCGCTCGAGGAACGGATCGGCTACAGGTTCGCCGACAAGACCCTGCTCGAGCGCGCGCTCACCCATATTTCCGCCCTTTCCGGCGCCAGCCGCACGAACAGCTACCAGCGGCTGGAGTTCCTCGGCGATCATGTCCTCGGTCTCATCGTGTCCGACATGCTCTATCGCGCCTTTCCGCGTGCCGACGAGGGAGAACTCTCGCGCCGGCTCGCCGACCTGGTACGCAAGGAGACCTGCGCCGAGGTCGCCCGCGCCATGGACCTGGGGTCCGCGCTCAGGCTCGGCAGTTCCGAGTCGAATGCGGGCGGGCGGTTGCGCGTGACCATTCTGGCCGATGCCTGCGAGGCGCTGATCGGCGCGGTCTATCTCGACGGCGGCTATGCGGCGGCGCGCGACTTCGTGCACCGCTTCTGGAGCGAGCGCATGCGGAAACCGCTGCGGGCTTTGCGCGATCCCAAGACCATGCTGCAGGAATGGGCGCAGGCGCGCGGTCTGCCGACGCCGGACTATCGCGAATTGGCCCGCACCGGGCCGCACCACAGTCCGAAGTTCCGCGTCGCCGTCGCCCTGGCGGACCAGCCGCCGGCCGAAGGCCTCGGCTCGTCCAAGCGGGCCGCCGAACAGGCCGCGGCGGCCGCGATGCTGGAGCGCGTCGGCGTGTCCGTGGACAAGACGAATGGCTGAGACGCCGGCGCAGGCGACGCGCTGCGGATTCGTCGCTCTGATCGGCGCGCCCAATGCGGGCAAGTCGACGCTGACCAATGCGCTGGTCGGCTCCAAGGTGTCGATCGTCTCGCGCAAGGTGCAGACGACGCGCACGCTTGTGCGCGGGATCGCGACTCACGGTCCGGCGCAGATCGTCTTCGTCGACACGCCCGGTATTTTCTCGCCGCGCCGCCGGCTCGACCGCGCCATGGTGAGCAGCGCGTGGAGCGGGGCCCGCGACGCGGATCTCGTCGCAATGCTGATCGATGCCGGCAAGGGCCTCGACGACGACAGCGCGACGATCCTCGGCCGGCTCGCCGGCGTGAGCCGGCCCAAGGTGCTGATTCTGAACAAGATCGACGCCGCGCCGAAGACCGCATTGCTGGCGCTGGCCAAGACGACGAACGAACGCGTCGCCTTCGAGGCCACGTTCATGGTATCCGCCTTGACCGGCGACGGGCTAGGCGATCTCAAGGCCTGGCTTGCACAGCGGATGCCGCCCGGTCCCTGGCTCTATCCCGCGGATCAGATCTCGGATGCGCCCTTGCGGCAGCTTGCGGCGGAGATCACGCGCGAGAAATTGTTCGAGCGGTTGCACCAGGAATTGCCTTATCAGTCGACGGTCGAGACCGACATCTGGAAGGAACTGCGCGCAGGCGAGGTTCGCATCGAGCAGACGATCTATGTCGAACGCGAAAACCAGCGCAAGATCGTAATCGGCAAAGGCGGCCGGACCATCAAGGAGATCGGGGAGGCGGCACGCAAGGAAATCGCGGCCATCCTGGAGATGCGCGTGCACCTGTTTCTGTTCGTGAAGGTACGCGAGAACTGGGGCGAGGACCCGGAGCGTTATCGCGCGATCGGCCTGGAGTTTCCGAAGGAGTGAGCGCGATCGGGGCCGTGCAATCCGCGCGCGCCGGGAGTATTGATGTCGGGCAATGAAATGGACCGATGAAGGCATCGTCTTGGGCATGAGGCGGCACGGGGAGGCGAACGCCGTGCTCGAACTGATGACGCGGGCGCACGGCCGGCACCTCGGGCTGGTCTATGGCGGCTCCGGCAGCCGTCTGCGGCCGGTCCTGCAGCCTGGCAACACGGTGCGGGCGACATGGCGCGCGCGCCTGGACGAGCAGCTCGGTCATTATCTTGTCGAGGGACTGCGGCTGCGGGCCGGGGGATTTTTCAACCGGCCGCATGCGGTCTATGGCGTCACGCATCTGGCGGCGTTGATGCGCCTGCTGCCCGAACGCGATCCGCACGAAAACCTGCATGCCATGCTCGAATCGATCCTCGACCGGCTCGAGGTGCCGCTGTCGGCGGCGATCATGGTGGCGCGTTTTGAGCTGCAGATGCTCGCGGAGCTGGGCTTCGGTCTTGATCTGGCAACCTGCGCGGTCACCGGCGCAACCGCCGATCTCGTCTATGTATCGCCCCGTTCGGGTCGCGCGGTCTCGCGCGCGGCCGGCGCGGCCTACGCGGACAAGATGCTGCGCCTGCCGGCCTTCCTGCGCCAAGCCGATGCGGCGGCGACGCTCGCCGATCTTGTGGACGGCTTCGCCCTCACCGGTTTTTTCCTTACGCGGCACGTTCTCGAGCCGCGCGGATTGGCATTCGCCGGCGAGCGCGCCCATTTCATCGCCGCGCTCGAACGCGCTCTCATCGAGGCGGCATGATGCGAGGACGACGGCGCACGATCGGCATCATGCGCCCGGCGGTGCTGGCGGCGCTCGCTTGGACGATCGCGCAGTCCGCACCGGCGCAGACGGGAGATCGTCCCCGTTTGGAGCTGCATCAAACCTACATCGAGGAGGCGCTCGCGCGGCCGGCGCTCGACGTCAACGATCCCATGGCCGTCTTCGCGTTCGTGTTCGCGAGCCTGCCCGACACGGTCAAGGTTTATCCGACCGAGAACTACTACTATTTCCGCTTCATGGTGAAGGGCGTCGCCTATGCCGGCAATATCCGGCTCGACGCCAGCAATCGCGATCAGGGCAAGGTTGAATTCGACTATTATGAGGACACGACGGGCTGGCGCGAGGATACGCCGGGCGAATTCCGGACGCTCGATCAATCGAACGGCGTTACGGTCGAACGGATCGCGCGCTTGCGCTATCGGGTTACCTACCGGAACAAGAGTGTCGTATTCGAGCTCAACGACCTTTCGGGCGTGAAGCCGCCGGCGGGATCGCTCTCGCCGCATGAGACGTTCATCGGCCCGGTCTTCGACGACTCGGGCATCCGCTTTTTTCTCGTCTATAACGCGGCGCTGAACAATTTCCTGTTCATCCTCGACGAGACGGTGGACGTGGCGGACGGATTCTTCCGCGCGGCGTTCAGCGACCGCATCCTGGTCGGAAAGCGCACGGGCTTCGTGTTCTATCGCGACCATCGTCTCGACAGGAAGATCATGATCGGCGCCTATGAGGAGAATGTCCGCGTCAACAACTATCTCGACGGGCCATTCGACCAATTGCCGGACAATTTCATCGAGGGTCATGCGCTGCGCGACGCAATCCTCAAGGTGCAGCCCGATCTCAAGGGAAAGATCGACCGCTTCGGCGGCGTGCCGGGCGGCGAGCTGCGTTACCTGATTGCGCCTTACAAGCTCTACAGGCGCATCGACGAGTTCAGGCCAACGGAGCGCTGCGCCGAGCGCCGGCGCCGGTCGGAAGCGGCCTACTACCGCTGCTTCATCTTCTACACCGAGCGGCAGAACCTCAACGCGAGGCCCTCGCGGCGCGAGAGCGGCCTGTCGCGTTAGCGCCGACGCCGTTGCCGACAGCAGAGCGGGCCGGAGACGACCTCCGGCCCGCCGCATCAGCGCCGACGCACGATCCCTGACGAGGCGCGCCTGACGATACGCGTCCTTGTTCGGAAGGGTTCACGCGCCGGGAACGTGCGAGGCTCGCGCGGCGACTCGTTCTCGGTCGCCGGCACGCGAAACCCGCCTACCACCAGCAGCGTCCCCAACTCCGATGCCGATAGTGGCAGCGATACCAGTGACGATGGCGCCACCAGCGGCTCCGCCGCCAATAGTGTTGAACCTTCACCACATGGCCGCTCGTCACCTGGGCGGCGTCGTTGATGGCGGTGCCGCTGGCCGGCGCCGCCGACGCCGTCGTCGCCCCGATCAGGCCGAGGCCGGCCGCGAGCAAGACCGCAAACGCTATCGAACGCATTCGTTTCTCCTCTGCTCCTTGACCGTTAGTGGAGTTATAAATGACCCTTTGCAGCATTTGGTTCCAGCCTGATACGCGAAGTCCCGCGATCGACTGACCGGGTCAGGATACGGCGTGACGCCGGCACGCGGGCTGAGTCGATCATTCATCAGTTGTTCATGTAACGCAAGTGCAGTAACCCGTTGTCATGAACAAGCGGCTGATTCCCCCCGAGAAAGGCGAGATCGAAGAGATCGCGTTGCGGGAGGCGCTGGAGGAGCGCTATCTCGCCTACGCGCTCTCCACCATCATGAACCGCGCCTTGCCCGACGCGCGCGACGGCCTCAAGCCGGTGCACCGGCGCATTCTTTATGGCATGCGGCTGCTGCGCCTCGATCCCGGCGCGGCGTTCAAGAAATCGGCCAAGGTCGTCGGCGACGTGATGGGGAATTTCCATCCTCACGGCGATCAGGCGATTTACGATGCCATGGTGCGGCTGGCGCAGGGTTTTGCGCAACGCTATCCGCTCATCGACGGGCAGGGCAATTTCGGCAACATCGACGGCGACAATGCCGCGGCCATGCGTTACACGGAAGCGCGGCTCACCGACGTGGCCCAGCTCCTCCTTGACGGCATTGACGAGGACGCCGTCGACTTCCGCGCCACCTATGACGGCGGAAGCACCGAACCGGTGGTCCTGCCCGCCGCATTTCCCAATCTGCTCGCCAACGGCTCGCAGGGCATCGCCGTCGGCATGGCGACCGCCATACCGCCGCACAATGTCGCCGAATTGTGCGACGCCGCGCTGTTCCTGATCCAAAATCCCAACGCGCGAAGCCGCACGCTGCTGCGTTACGTGAAAGGCCCCGATTTTCCGACCGGCGGCGTCATCGTCGATCCGCCGGAGGTCATCGCCGAGGCCTATGCGACCGGTCGCGGCGCGTTTCGCGTGCGCGCGCGCTGGCGCACCGAGGACACGGGGCGCGGCACCTATGTCGTCGTCGTTACCGAGATCCCCTGGCTGGTGCAGAAATCCCGGCTGGTGGAGAGGATCGCCGAACTGATCAACGAGCGCAAACTGCCGCTCGTCGCCGATGTGCGCGACGAGTCGGCCGAAGACGTCCGCCTGGTGATCGAACCGCGCGCGCGTACCGTCGACGCGGGCCTGATGATGGAGTCGCTGTTCAAGCTCACCGAGCTTGAGGTGCGCATTCCGCTCAACATGAACGTGCTGTCGAAAGGCCGCGTCCCCAAAGTGCTGGGCTTGGCGGAAATCATCGGTGAATGGCTCGAGCACCGCCGCGAGGTGCTCGTACGCCGCGCGCGCCATCGGCTCGGCAAGATCGAACACCGGTTGGAGGTGCTCGGCGGTCTTCTGATCGCATATCTCAACCTCGACAAGGTGATCAAAATCATTCGCCGGGAGGACGAGCCGAAGCCGGTTCTGGTCAAGACCTTCCGCCTTTCCGACGTGCAGGCGGACGCGATCCTGAACATGCGGTTGCGCAATTTGCGCCGCCTCGAGGAGATGGAGATCAAGGCCGAGGATCGGGCGCTGCGCGACGAACTGAAAGAGCTCAAGGCCCTGATCGGGTCGAGCCAACGGCAGTGGAAGAAGATCGCCGACGAGATCAAAGCATTGAAGGCGAGATTTGGACCCGGCACCGATCTCGGGCGCCGGCGGACCGCCTTCGACCGTGCGCCCGAGCACGACCAAGCGGCGATCGAAGAGGCGATGGTCGTGCGCGAGCCGATCACGGTCGTCGTATCGCGCAAGGGCTGGATCCGCGCCTTGCGCGGCCACGTGGGGGATCTTTCCGGCATCTCCTTCAAGGCCGACGATGGATTGAAATTCGCGTTCTTCACCGAGACCACGGCGAAGGTTTTGATCTTCGGCAGCAATGGCCGTTTCTACACCCTCGAGGCGGCGCGGCTGCCGGGCGGGAGAGGCCACGGCGAGCCGGTGCGCCTGTTCATCGATCTCGACGAGGCGGAAATCGTCGCGGCCCTCGCCTACGAGGGCGGACGCAAATTCCTTGTCGCCAGTTACGCCGGCAACGGCTTCGTGGTGCCGGAAGAGGAATGTCTTGCCACGACGCGCAAGGGCAAACAGGTCCTCAACCTCAAGCCGCCGGACCGGGCGGCGGCCATGACCCCGGTTGTCGGCGAACAGGTCGCCGTCATAGGCGAAAATCGCAAGCTGCTCGTTTTCCCGCTCGCCCAGGTGCCGCAGATGGCGCGCGGGCGCGGGGTCCGGTTGCAGCGCTATCGGGAGAAGGGGCTTTCGGACATCGCCACCTTCGCCGCCAAGGACGGCATGGCTTGGACCGACGCGGCCGGGCGCACCTTCACCCTGTCGGCCAAGGATCTTGCCGACTGGCGCGGCAACCGCGCCGATGCCGGCCGCATCGCGCCGCGGGGTTTTCCCAAGAACAACAAATTCGGTCGCTTCCCCCCGATCGCGGCCAACGACGCGGCCGAAGGCGCATAGGGCCGGGCCCAGCGCCATGGTTTCGCGGGGGGATGGCCGGCGGAGGATAGATGCAATTGCAAATTAGTCGCAACTACTCTATGTAACGGGGCGGCGAGGCGCGGTGCAACCGAGGCGGTGCAAGAGCATGGAAGCGGCTTCCCCGCCGGAGAAATCCCTGACGGAACGGACCGTCGCCGCGGCGCGCCATGTCCTCGCCGGCCGGCCGGCGGGAATGCGCGCCTATCTCGCATTCGCCGGGCCGGCCGTCATCGCCTCCATCGCCTACATGGATCCGGGCAATTTCGCGACCAACATCCAGGCGGGAGCGAAATACGGCTACACGCTGCTGTGGGTCGTGCTGGCCGCCAATCTCATCGCCATGCTGTTCCAGGCGCTCTCGGCCAAGCTCGGGATCGTCACCGGCCGCAACCTGGCGGAGATGTGTCGCGAGCATTTTCCGCGGCCGGTGGTCGTCGTCATGTGGATCGTGAGCGAGATCGCCGCCATGGCGACGGATCTCGCCGAATTCCTCGGCGGTGCCATCGGCCTCTCGCTGCTATTTGAGATGCCGCTTCTTGCCGGAATGGCGGTCACTGCCGTCGTGACCTACGGAATCTTGTTCTTCGAGGCGTTCGGATTCCGGCCGATCGAACTCATCATCGGCGGCATGGTCAGCATCATCGCGCTGTGTTACGTCGTCGAGCTCGTGATCGTCCCGGTCGATTGGGCCTCGGCGGTGAAGCAAATCTTCCTGCCGCAACTTCCCGACGCCGGCGCGCTGCTTCTTTCCGTCGGCATCATCGGCGCGACCGTGATGCCGCACGCCGTCTATCTTCATTCCGGTTTGACGCAGGCGCGTATGCTGGCCGACGACGACGCGCAAAGACGGACGATCCTGCGTTTCTCCAATCGCGAGGTGGTCATCGCCTTGGCCGTGGCGGGCCTCGTGAACATGGCGATGGTCATGATGGCCTCGAGCGCATTCCACGCCGGCCATCCCGAGGTCGCCGAGATCGAGACCGCCTATCATACGCTCGCGCCGCTGCTCGGCATGGGCGCCGCCGGCGTCTTCCTGCTGTCGCTGATCGTATCGGGAATATCGAGCTCGACCGTCGGGACCATGGCCGGTCAGATGATCATGCAAGGCTTCGTCGGATTCCGGATCCCGATCTGGGTCCGCAGGCTGGTGACCATGCTACCGGCTTTTGCGGTCGTGGCGCTCGGCGTCAATGCCACGAATGCGCTGGTCATCAGCCAAGTCGTGCTCAGCATCGCCTTGCCCCTGCCGATGGTCTCGCTCCTGTTCTTTACCGGCCGACGCGACGTCATGGGACCGTTCGTGAACGGCCGCATGACCCAGATCGCCGCCATCGCGGGGGCGGCGGTCGTCGTGTGTCTCAATCTCTTCCTGATCCTGCAGACACTGGGACTGTCGCTGGCGGGCGTCGGAATCGGCGGCTGAGGCCGGATCTCGTCGGATCGCCGCGGCGCAGGCCGGGTTTCGCCCGCGCCGGCGCGATCGACCGTTCACCGCGCGATGCGTGTCCAGCCGCCGGGTAAGAGCCGCTCCTGCGGCAGGAACCGCGCCTTGTAATCCATCTTGCGCGAGCCCGGCACCCAATAGCCGAGATAGACATAGGCAAGCCCCATGGCCCTCGCGCGCTCGATATGGTCGAGAATCATGAGCGTGCCGAGCGACCGGTCGCCGGCTCCGGGTTCGAAGAACGAATAGACCATCGACAGACCGTCGGCGAGCACGTCCGTGAGGGCGACCGCGAGCAAGGCGCCGCCGCCGCGTCCCTTCGTCCGCGCGCCGGGCCCGTATTGGCGGTATTCGATGATACGCGTGTCGACATGACTGTCCTCGACCATCATCGCGTAGTCGAGCACGGTCATGTCGGCCATTCCGCCGTTGCGGTGACGCGCATCGAGATAGGCGCGAAAAACCGAGTATTGCTCCGACGTGGGTTGCGGCGGCCGCATTTCGCCGACGACGTCACGGTTGCGGCGCAGGACGCGGCGCATGCCGCGGCTGGGACGGAATTCGGCGGCGAGCACGCGGACCGACACGCAGGCGCGGCACGTCTCGCAGGCCGGACGATAGGCGATCGACTGGCTGCGGCGGAAACCGCCATGGGTCAACAGGTCGTTGAGCTCGGCGGCGCGTTCGCCGACGAGATGCGTGAAGACCTTGCGCTCCTGCTGGCCTTCCAGATAGGGGCAGGGGGAAGGAGCGGTCAGATAGAACTGCGGCGTATCGCGAGAATGCTGGGTCACTGATCGTCGTTGGTCACGTCGCCTCGGTCGGTCGTGCTATAGCATCGCGCGGCGCGCGGCGCGCGTCAAAGCCCTTCAGAAGCCGCCGGCGCCGGCGGTCGCGGCGCGCAGGGCATTCGCCCGTTGCGGATTGTTGATGATGACGGTGCCGAGGAGAATGTCGTGCAGCAAGCGCCGGCGTTCGTTGAAGAAGCACACCAGCAGAACGAGCGGCGTGAGCATCGACACCGTCACCCAGAAAACCACCGCGTGCACGGCACCGAGCACGAAATAGGCGGGGGCGCCGTACCACGTCCGCATTTCCAGCTCCATGACCCGCATGCCGATCGTCGCCGAATGCGGGCCGCCGAGCGTCATGCCGAAATAGACGAGCGCCCAGATCACCGTGGCCGGCGGCAAAAGCCAATAAAGCGCGAAGCCGAGCCCCAGCGTGACGATGCCGAAGGCGAAGATCAGCATCGCGGCCGCCACCACCGGAATGGCGATGAGAACGAAATCGATCGCGAAGGCGATCACCCGCCGGGCAAGGACGCCTTCAAACAGTTCCGGATTTCGCGTCGGGTCGTAGGCATGAGGCTTGATATCGATCGCCATGGCTTGACTCCGGGCCGTCGGGTCCGGGAGACCGGATGGGTTCGACATGGAGAAAAAATCGGTCCGCCGCAAGGGGGCAGCGTGCAATCCGGACGATCCGCCGTTCCGCGGCGGGAGCCGGTCGCGGTAGGGAGCTGCAATGATCACGATCAAGGATATCGAGCATGCGCGCCGGCTGCTTGCCGGCGCGGTGGTGCGCACGCCGATGTTGCCGGCGCCGAAACTGTCGGCGCTCACGGGCGCCACGGTCTTCGTCAAATATGAGAATTTCCAGGTCACCAACTCCTTCAAGGACCGCGGCGCCCTGGTGAAACTCTCCTCCCTCGGCGCCTCCGAGCGCGCGCGGGGCGTCGTCGGCATGTCGGCCGGCAACCACGCCCAGGCCGTCGCCTATCACGCCGCGCGGCTCGCCATTCCGGCAACGATCGTTATGCCGGTGGGAACACCCTTCGTGAAGGTGGCCGCGACTCGCGCCTTGGGCGCCGCGGTCGAACTGTACGGCGATTCGGTCGGCGAGGCGCAGGCACGCGTCGAGCAACTGATCGCCGAACGCGGCCTGATCGAGGTGCATCCCTATGCGGATCCCCACATCATCGCGGGCCAGGGGACGATCGCGCTTGAAATGCTGGAGGAGGTTCCGGACCTCGACATGCTCGTCATCCCGATCGGCGGAGGCGGACTCATTTCCGGCAACGCGATCGCGGCCAAGGCCGTCAATCCCGCGATCGCCGTGGTCGGAGTGGAAGCCGCGCTCTATCCCTCGATGCGCAACGCGCTGCGCGGGGAGAACCGCCTCGCGGCCGGACCGACGCTGGCGGAAGGGATCGCGATCAAGAAGGTCACCGGTCCGACCGTCGCGATCGTGCGGGAGCTCGTCTCGGATATCGTGCTGGTCGACGAAACGCATCTCGAGCGGGCGGTGAACGCCTACACCACGCTGCAGAAAACGGTCGCCGAAGGCGCCGGCGCCGCCGGTCTTGCCGCGCTGCTGCAGGAGCCGACGCGATTTCGCGGCAAGCGGGTCGGGCTCATCCTCTCGGGCGGCAATGTCGATCCGCGCATTCTCGCCTCGATCACGGTGCGGGAACTCGAACGCGACAACCGCATCATATCGGTGCGCCTGACCATCTCGGACCAGCCCGGCGTGCTCGGCGCCATAGCGAGCCGCCTCGGTGCGCTCGGCGCCAACATCCTCGAGGTCGCGCACCGTCGACTGTTTCTCGATGTCCCGGCCAAGGGCGCCAAGATCGACATCACCCTCGAAACGCGCGACGCCGCACATGCGGAGGAAATTCTTGCGGCGCTTGCCGCCGACGGCTTCGAGCCGGCGCGCATCGATCTCGGCGCGCTGCAGTGACGCGCGGGAAAAGACCTTTCCCGGCGGGGCGCTATCGAAAGCATTTCTTGTCGCGCCGAGGTCGGAGGGCATGACGATCTCCTTTCGCCCGGCAAGAAACTTCCCTTTTCCTGCGGTTGCGCGCCAGCTTTGCTCTCGCTCGATGGTGATCGGCGATAAATTTCTTGCCGTCGCGTCGCGCCTCGTCTGCAGAACATCCGTTTTTCTCCCTGCGCCCCTGCCGCAAAGCCGCGCCACGACTCGGCGCGGATGCCGAATAATATTTTTTGTTTGACGGACGCGCCGCGGCGCCCATATCTGCGCCATGCTCGAAAGCCCGTCGATTGCGGAAACAGAGGAACCGGGCGTTGCGCGCGGGACGGCGATGGCGGTCTGCGTGCCGGCGCGCGGCGAGGCGTTCGATGCGGCTCGCCATGCCGAGGCGCTCCTGCCTTTGTCGCCGCCGGAGCGCCTGTCCTACCTGCGCGCCGCGCTCGACGGGCGGATCGTGTTCACGCACGGTTTCGGCGTCGAAGGGCAATTGATCTTTCATTGGATCTGCGAGCGCGATCTCGATATCGACGTCGTCACGCTCGACACCGGGCGACTGTTTCCCGAAACCTATGCCCTGTGGGCGGAGACCGAACGACGCTACGGACGGCGCATCCGCGCGTTCTATCCCGATGCGAGCGCGCTCGAGGCGCTCGTCGAGCGGCAGGGCATCGAAGGATTCTACGCTTCGCGCGAGGCGCGCATGGCCTGCTGCGACGTGCGCAAGGTCAGGCCGCTCGACCGCGCGCTTGCCGGCGCGCAGGCCTGGATCACCGGCACCCGCGCGGATCAGACCGAGGTGCGCCGCCAAGCGGGGATGGTCAGCTACGATACGAGCCGCGATCTGCTCAAGCTCAATCCGTTGTTCGACTGGACGCGCGCGGCGGTGCTCGAGGCGATCGACGCGCACGGCGTTCCCGTCAATGCCTTGCACGCCAAGGGATTTGTCTCGATCGGTTGCGCACCCTGCACGCGCGCGATCGGGCCCGGCGAATCCGAGCGCGACGGCCGCTGGTGGTGGGAGAACGCGACGAGCCGGGAGTGCGGCCTGCATCTGCCGCGCAACGTCGCATACCGGCGACGCGCCGAGTAGGCGCGAGCGCGGAATGTCAGGCGGCGGAAGGCTGCGATTCGCGCGGCGCTATTCTGAGCTGCGTCAGCGTCTGGTCGCTTTCGTGAATGGCGAGCAGATTGATGCCCGCCTCCACGACGTGGTAGCCGCGCTCGCCGAGGAACGCGCAGAGGGCGTCTCGGCCGGCCTTGATCGATTCGACGAGGAGGATCGGCCGCTTGGTCGCAAGGAGCTCGCGCGCGCCTTCGAGGACCTCGAGTTCCATGCCCTCGACGTCGATCTTGATGAGATCCGCGCGCGCAAGCTTGAGGGCGTCGAGCGGCATCTTCTGCACCGGCACCATCTTGTCCTCGGCGTAGTCAATGGCCTGTCCGATGAACTCGTTGCCGGCGCGCCGCCTCAATTCGAGGCTGCCGAAGCTCGAGGGCGTGAAATAGTCGGGATTCGGGATGCGCAGGATCCCGCTTTCGGACGATACCGCGGCGTGAATGGCGATGGCATTGAAACAGTTGTTGATGGCGATGTTGCCGGCGAGCGCATAGTAGATTCTCTCCTGCGCCTCGATGGCGATCACGGAGCCCCAGCCGGTCATGGCGGTGGCCCATTCGATCGTGTGCACGCCGATATTCGCGCCGCAGTCGATCGCGACCACGCCGTCGCCGTGGAACCGGCGCCGCTGGTCGAGGAGCTGCAAGGCGAGCTCGACCTCGATGGGATCGAAGCACGCGTTTTGCAGCAGCTGATAGCCCACGCCGATGCCGCTCGTCGGCCCCGTCATGCGGTAATCGAATCGGTTGACGATCATGGTGCCGTGGTTGGAGGAAGCGAGCACGAACGCGAGCTTGCGACCGACATTGCGCATGGGAAGTCTCCTTGCACGCGAGCGCGCAAGGCGCGCTCGGCGCGGTTTTTCACCAGGACGGCACCGAAACGCAACGCAGGAGACGGCGGCTATCGCCGAATCAGCGCTAGCTTACTGCCTTCCGCGCCGACTTGCAGTTCTTTCCGCCCCGTTCAGCGCCGCATGGCCCGCCAGATGCGTTCGGGGGTGGCCGGCATCTCGATGTGGCGAATGCCGAATTCCGAAAGCGCGTCGATGACCGCGTTCATCACCGCGGGCAGGGCGCCGACGCAACCGGCCTCGCCGGCGCCCTTGACGCCGAGCGGGTTGGTCTTGGTGGGGACGGGATTGCTCTCCACGTCGAAGCCGCAGAAGTGATGCGCGCGCGGCATCGCGTAGTCCATGAAGGAGGCGGTGACGAGCTGGCCGGACCGGTCGAAACGGATGTCCTCCATCAAGGCCTGACCCGCACCCTGCGCGATGCCGCCATGGATCTGGCCGTGCAGCAGTTTTTCGTTCAGCACCGTCCCGACGTCGTCGACCACCGTGTAGCGCACGATCCGCGTCTCGCCGGTCTCGCGATCGATCTCCACCTCGCAGATATGGCAGCCGTTCGGATAGTTGGCGACCGGCGCCGCATAGACGGCGCTCGCGGAAAGACCGGGCTCGACGCCCGGCGGCAGATTTTGCGGCTCGAGCGAGGCGACGGCGAGCTCCTTGATCGAGAGCGCGCGGTTGGTCCGCGGGGTCGAGAAGACCCCCTCTTCGAAGCTGAGCTCGCTTTCCTGGACCTTCAACATGTGCGCGGCGATCAAGCGCGCCTTGGCGACGATCTTCTCCGCGGCGAGATGAAAGGCGGAGCCTGCGAGCGTGGCCGATCGCGAGCCTCCGGCTCCCTCCCCGAAAAAGACCTCGTCGGTGTCGCCCTGGATGTATTGCACGTCCGCCGGATCAAGCCCGAGCCGATCGCACACGAGCTGCTTGAACACGGTCTCGTGGCCCTGGCCCTGGCTGTTCGAGCCCGAATAGAGCGTCACGCTGCCCGAGCGGTCGAAGCGGATCTCGGCGCCTTCCAGGCTCGCCGCTCCCGCGCGCTCGATGGTGTTGGAGATGCCGAGGCCGCGCAGCTTGCCGTTCCTGCGCGCTTCGGCCTTGCGGGCCGCAAAACCCTTCACGTCGGCGGCGGCGAGCGCAAGATCCATGTTCTTTTCGAACTCGCCCGAGTCGTAGGTAAAAGTGAGGCCGGTCTTGAACGGCATCGCGTCGGGCGGAATGTAGTTCTTGCGGCGCAGTTCGGTTGCGTCGATGCCGAGCTCGCGTGCGGCCAGGTCGACCATGCGTTCGATCACGAAGGCGGCTTCGGGCCGGCCGTTGCCGCGATACGGGCGCACCGGATTGGTATTGGTGAACACCGCGGTGATGTCGACATATATGGCCGGCGTTCTGTACACCCCGGCCAGGGTGCCGGCGTTGAAAACGAAGGCCGGCATCGCCGATTGCAGATAGGCGCCGATCGCCGCCGTCGTCGTCACGCGCAGGGCAAGGAAACGATAGGCCCCGTCGAGAGCCAGTTCGGCATGCGTGACGTTGTCGCGGCCCTGCGCGTCGGAGAGGAAGGATTCGGTGCGGCTCGCGACCCATTTGACCGGCCTGCCGATGCGTCTGGAGGCCAAGAGGACCATCGGCATCTCGTTGTAGACCGGCGATTTCATGCCGAACGAGCCGCCGGTGTCGCCGGTCACGATGCGGATCTTGCTTTCCGGCACCTTCATCAGCCGCGCGAGGTCGGTACGGACCGGGTGCGGCCGCTGCAGTGCGGTATAGAGCGTGTAGCGCCGATCGGCGGCGTTGTAGTCGCCGATGGCATTGCGTGGTTCCATCGTCGCCGCGGTCACGCGATTGATGACGAAATCACCGCGGACGACGTGGGCCGCGGCGGCGAAGGCCGCGTCGACCGCCGCCTTGTCGCCGATCAGCTCCACGAACGAGACATTGTCCGGGCAGTCCTCCCACACCCGCGGCGCGCCCGGTTTCATGGCTTCCGCGGTCGAGGTGACGGCCGGCAGTTCCTCGTAGTCGACGGCGATCAGCTCGGCCGCGTCCGCCGCCTGCGCGGCGGTCTCGGCGACGACAAAGGCCACCGGGTCGCCGACCCAGCGCACGACCCCGTCGGCGAGGATGGGATAGCGCGGGCGGTACATCGGCGCGCCGTCGCGCCGCTTGAGGCCGCTCGGCACCGGCAGATCGGTCCAGCCGGCGGCCGCGAAATCCGCGGCGGTCAGAACGCAGAGCACGCCCGGCGCCGCCGCGGCGGCGGCGGTGTCGATCGATTTGATCCGGGCATGCGCGTGCGGCGAACGCAGGACCACGCCGTGCGCCATGCCCGGCAGCTTGATGTCATCGACATAGCGTCCGCCGCCGCGCAGCAGGCGGGGATCCTCGAAGCGCGAGATGCCTTGACCGATCGCGAATTCACCCATGGTCCAATTCCGGCTTCACTCCACCATTGACGGGAAATCGCGCGCGGCAGGAAAAAGCGAAAAGCTCGGCGACCTTGGGCGTCCGCAAGGGCGGCACCGGATTCCCGCTTGCTCGGGAATGAGCCGACGGTGGGAGAGACATTGCGGGCTAGGTCTCGGATCGTAGCTTTTCCGCCGCGCGCGGAGCAAAATAGGTGAGCACGCCGTCGCAGCCCGCGCGCTTGAAGGCGATCAGGCTTTCCATCATCGCTCGCTCGCCGTCGAGCCAGCCGTTCTGGGCGGCGGCCGTGAGCATCGCGTATTCGCCGGATACCTGATAGGCGAAGGTGGGCATGCGAAAAGCGTCTTTCACCCGCCGCACGATATCAAGATAGAGCAGGCCGGGCTTGACCATCACCATGTCCGCGCCTTCCTCTATATCGAGCGCGACCTCGCGCAGGGCCTCGTCGGAATTCGCCGGGTCCATCTGGTAGGTGCGCTTATCGCCGACGAGCGTCTTGGCCGAGCCGACCGCGTCACGGAAGGGCCCGTAGAACGCGGACGCATATTTGGCGGCATAGGCCATGATCGATACGTCGACGAAATTCGCCGCGTCGAGCGCCCTGCGGATCGCGCCGACACGGCCGTCCATCATGTCGGAGGGGGCGATGATGTCGCAGCCGGCCTCCGCCTGCACCAGCGCCTGCTTGACGAGCACGGCGACGGTTTCGTCATTGAGGATCACGCCGTCGCGCAGAATGCCGTCATGGCCGTGGCTGGTGAAGGGGTCGAGCGCGACGTCGCAGAGAATGCCGATCTCGGGGACCGCTTTCTTGATGGCGCGTATCGCCCGGCAGACGAGATTGTCCGGATTGAGCGCCTCGCTGCCCGTCTCGTCGCGCCGCTGCGGGTCGGTGTAGGGAAACAGGGCGATGCAGGGGATCGACAGCCTCGCCGCTCGCTCGGCCTCGCGCACGCATTGGTCGACCGAGAGCCGTTCGACGCCGGGCATAGAGGGTATCGGCACGCGCGCGTTCTGCCCGTCGATCAGGAACAGCGGCCAGATGAGGTGGTCGGGCGCAAGCACGTGCTCGCGCACCATCCGGCGCACCCATTCGGCGCGCCGGTTGCGGCGCGGACGGACGGGCAAATCGAGGCGCGACGCGGCGACCTCCGCGCCCGGCCCAAGGCGTTTGCGGGTCTCGATCGGACGGCCGAAGGTGATCGCCATGGCGGTGCTCCGGCGGCTCTTTTAGCGGGTCTCGTCGTTGATCGCTACCCGCACGCGGCCGCCTCGCTCGGCGGCGGGAGGCGAGGCATCAGGCGGCGGGCGCGGCTTCCATCTCCGCGGCCGCGCGCAGGCAGTCGCGGTCCCGGTGGATCGAGGCCACGGCCAGCACCCGGCCGGCCTTTTTGTAGCGCAGCAGGCAGTCGCGCCGACCGATATCGCCGTCGATCGCGATGTCGTCCCATGAGGCAGCGTGACCGACATAATTGATCGGAACGTCGTAATGCTGGCTCCAGAAGAACGGCGCGACGCGGAATTCGCACCGCTCCCCCATCATGTTGCGCGCGGCGATTTGCCCCTGCCGCTCGGCCACAACCCAATGTTCGACGCGGATGCGTTCGCCGGAAATGGGATCGGGCCAGCGCGCGATGTCCCCGGCGGCATAGACGTCGCGCGCGCTGGTCTCCAGACGCTCGTTCACGAGCACGCCCCTGTCGACCGCAAGGCCGGCTTTTTCGGCCAGAGCCAGGCGCGGGCGCACGCCCACGCCGACCACCACGAGCTCGGCCGCGATCGTTTCGCCGCTATGCAGCGTGACATGGTCGGCGCCGATCGCCGCGAGGGTGTTGCCCAGCCGGAATCTGACGCCCTGCGACTCGTGCAGCGCGCGAATGAAATCGCCGAGCTGCGGCCCGAAGACCCGCTCCAGCGGACGTTGTTCGGGCGCCACCACGTGCACGTCGAGACCTCGCGTGCGCAGCGAGGCGGCAACCTCAAGGCCGATGAAACTCGCCCCGACGACGACGGCGCGTTTTGCCCTTTGCGCGTCGGCGATGATGGCGCGGCAATCGGCAAGCGATCGCAGGACATGCACGTGCGCGCGCTCCGCGCCGGGAATGTCGAGCCTGATCGGCTCGGCGCCGGTGGCGAGCAGCAGCTTGTCGAACGCGAGCTCCCCGCCGTCGCCGAGCGTGAGCCGTTTCGCACGGGCGTCGAGCGCCACCGCGTCGGTATTGAGTTTCAGGTCGATCCCGTTCTCCGCGTACCATTCCTCTCCGCGCAGCGGCACCCAGTCCTCGGGGGCCGTGCCGGCGAGATAGTCCTTCGACAGGTTCGGTCGATCGACGGGTGCGGCACTGTCGTTGCTGATCATGGTGATACGGCCGGCAAAGCCGCGGCGGCGGAGCATCTCCGCGGCCGCGAATCCGGCCGCGCCGCCGCCCACGATCACGACGTGCCCGCCGGCTCCGCCGGCCACCCTCGGCTGCGGCGGCGCTTTCTTGCCGGCGACCGTGATGCGCCCGTCGCGCTCGACGACCTCGTAGCAGACGAGCGGTGCCAGCGCGGGCGCGGCAACCGCCTCGCCGCTGTCGAGATCGAAACAGGCATGATGCCACGGGCAGCGCAGCGTGCCCGCCACGAGAAGGCCGTCGGCGAGCGGCCCGTGGTAATGCGTGCAATGTGCGCTCACGCCGTAGACCCTGCCGGCCTTGCGGATCAGGAGAACCTCCTCCTCGCCCACCCGGCCGGTGAGCATGGCGCCTTCGGCCAGGGAGGAGGAGTCGACGCCCCGAGCGAGATCGGGTCCGCTCGGCCTGTTGTCGTCCTGCGCCATGATCGCATCTCCTCGCTGTCGCCGCCGGAAGCGGACCATGCCGCAGCGCGGGGCGATTTCCAAGTCCGCCGTGTTGCCCGCGGAACCGACACTTGGTAAGCGAATAGGGGTTGGATGCGCGATGGACTTCGGGCTCACCGACGAGCAGCGCGCCTTTCAGGCAACAGCGCGCGCCTTCGCGCGCGAAGAGATGATGCCTTACGCGCGCGAATGGGACGAACGGGAGATTTTTCCGGTCGAGGCGTTGCGCAAGGCCGCCGCGCTCGGCTTTGGCGGCATCTATGTGAGGGAGGACGTCGGCGGTTCCGGGCTCACCCGGCTCGACGCCGTGCTCATCTTTGAAGAACTCGCGCAAGGATGCACCTCCACCGCCGCCTATATCTCGATCCACAACATGGCGGCGTGGATGATCGACGCTTTCGGCAGCCCGGAAACGCGCGGGAAATATCTGCCCAAGCTCTGCGCGATGGAATATTTCGCGAGCTACTGCCTGACCGAACCGGACTCGGGCTCGGACGCCGCGAGCTTGAAGACCAGGGCCGTGCGCAACGGCGATCATTACGTGCTCAACGGAACGAAGGCGTTCATCTCCGGCGGCGGCGTCGCCGACGTCTATGTCGTCATGGCGCGCACGGGCGAGGCGGGCCCGCGCGGCATATCCGCCCTGGTGGTGGAAAAGAACACGCCGGGCCTCTCGTTCGGCGCGCAAGAGAAGAAGCTCGGCTGGAAGACCCAGCCCACCGCCATGGTGATGTTCGAGGATTGCCGCGTGCCGGTTTCCAACCGCATCGGCGAGGAGGGACAGGGTTTCAGAATCGCCATGGCCGGGCTCGACGGAGGCCGGCTCAATATCGGCGCATGCTCGATCGGCGGCGCGCAGTTCTGCCTGGATCGGACCGTCGCCTATATGCGCGAGCGCCGGCAGTTCGGCAGCCGGCTCGCCGATTTCCAGGCATTGCAGTTTCGCGTCGCCGATTATGTGACCGAGCTCGAGGCGGCCCGTCTGCTGCTTTATCGCGCGGCCGTCGCGGTCGGCGCGGGCGAACCCGGCGCCACGTCGCTTGCCGCGCAGGCCAAGCGGCTTGCCACCGATACCGGTTTTGCGGTCGTCAACGGCTGCCTGCAGCTGCACGGCGGCTACGGCTATCTCCGCGACCATCCGATCGAGCGCGTGCTGCGTGACGTGCGCGTGCATCAGATACTCGAAGGCACCAACGAAATCATGCGCATGATCGTGAGCCGCCGGATTTTCGGAAACTGAGCCGCGATGGCGGAGGCCGACGCGCACATCCTGTTCGAGCGCCGCGCCGCCGCGGGCGTCGTGACGCTCAACCGTCCGCAGGCGCTCAATGCCGTGACGCATGACATGGTGCGACGCCTGCGCGCGCAACTCGATGCCTGGGCAAAGGATCCGGACGTGACCCGCGTCGTGATCACGGCAAGCCCCGGGCGCGCCTTTTCGTCCGGCGGCGACATCCGGCGTCTTTACGAGCTCGGCAAGGCGGGGCGTCTCGAGGAGGCGCTGGCGTTCTGGCGCGACGAATATCCGCTCAACGCCGCCATCAAACACTATCGCAAGCCCTATATCGCCTTGATCGACGGCATCGTCATGGGCGGCGGCGTCGGGGTCTCGGTGCACGGCGCCTATCGCGTGGCCGGGGACCGGTTTTCCTTTGCCATGCCGGAGGTCGGCATCGGATTCTTCCCCGACGTCGGCGCGACCTGGTTCCTGCCGCGCATGCCGGGCGAGATCGGCACCTATTGCGCGCTCACCGGCGCGCGCCTCGAGCGCACGGACGCCCTGGCGGCAGGCGTTGCGACGCACTGCGTGCCGAGCACCCGTTTCCCGGCTCTGCTCGACGCGCTGGCGCAAGGCGCTCCGATCGATGCGACGCTTGCCGCCCATGGCGAACAACCGCCGCCGGGAGGATCGGTCATGGCGCGCAAGCAGGCGATCGACCGTCTCTTCGCCGGCGCGAGCGTGGAGGCGATCCTGGCCGACCTCGATCGCGAGGCGATGACGGAATCGCCCGACGCGCGCTGGGCGGCCGAGACGGCGGCCACCATGCGGACCAAATCACCCCTTAGCCTCAAGATCGCGCTGGCCCAAGTGCGGCGCGGCGCATACTGGGACTTCGCCTCCTGCATGCGCGCCGAATTCCGTATCGTCTCGCGCATCATCGAAGGCCATGATTTCTACGAGGGCGTGCGTGCCGTGATCGTGGACAAGGACAATGCGCCCCGCTGGCAGCCGGCAACGCTTGCCGAAGTGAGCGCGGCGGAAGTCGAACGGCATTTCGCGCCCCTGGCGCGCGAATTGACGCTGTGACATGAGCGGGCGGTTCATTCACGAGGAGCGCGACGGTCTGGAGCCGGTGCACGAGCAGGTCGTCGGCGCGGCGGCGGATCGGTGGACGCGCCGGCTGGTATTCTTCCTGCGCGCGATGGCGATCGTTTCCTTGCTCAAGGGCCTTTATCACTGGGCGCATGTGTGCGGGATCGCGGGCGACGACAGCGCTCCCTTCGACGTGCAGCCGATCGCGTGGCAGGCCGCGACCATATTTTTTGCGGTGCTCGATCTCGTCGCCGCGGTCGGATTGTGGCTCGCGGCCGCCTGGGGCGCGGTCATCTGGTTGATGGCGGTTGCCTCCATGCTGGCTGTGGAGATAGCCTTTCCGCACGTGTTCGGCGGCGGCGTCATCGTGGGCGGAGCGGAAGCCCTGCTGCTCATGGCCTATCTCGTGCTGGCCTTGAAGGCGGCGCAGGAACATCCGGCCTGAGCGGCACGATCGCGGGGAGGGCGGCATGGCTCGCATCGGTTTTGTCGGGCTCGGCAATATGGGATTGCCGATGGCGCAGAACCTGATCAAGGCGGGCCATCAGGTCGCCGGCCTCGACATCAATGCCGCCGCCGTCGAGCGGCTGAAAGCCGCCGGCGGCGCCGCCGGCGAGTCGGCTGCGGCCCTGGCCTCCGGCGCCGAGATCTTCATCACCATGCTGCCCTCGGGCAAGGAGGTACGCGAGATCTATCTCGGCGCATCGGGCGTGGTGGAGAACGCCAATGCCGACGCCTTGTTGATTGACTGTTCGACCATCGACGTCGAGACCGCGCGCGCGGTTGCCGCGCAGGCGGAGAAGAAGGGGTTGATGATGCTCGATGCGCCGGTCTCCGGCGGGGTGGCCGGCGCACAGGCGGCGACATTGACCTTCATGGTGGGCGGTTCGACGCAGGCATTCGCGCGCGCCGAGCCGATCCTGAAGGCGATGGGCAAGACCGTGGTGCATGCCGGCGGATCCGGCAACGGCCAGGCCGCCAAGATCTGCAACAACATGATCCTCGGCATTTCGATGATCGCGGTCGCGGAGGCTTTCGTGCTCGCCGAGAAACTCGGGCTCGATCATCAGAAACTGTTCGATATCGCGTCGAAATCGTCCGGCCAGTGCTGGTCGCTTACGAGCTATTGCCCGGTCCCCGGTCCGGTGCCGACATCGCCGGCAAACCGCGACTATCAGCCGGGCTTCACCGCCGCCATGATGCTGAAGGACCTCATGCTGTCGCAGAATGCGGCGCAGGCCGTCGGCGCCCGCACGGAACTCGGCGCGGCGGCGGCGGCCATCTACTCGCGCTATGTGGCGGGCGGCGAGGCCGGCCGGGATTTTTCCGGCATCATCCGCTTCGTGCGCGGTTGAGCGGCGGCGCGCCTGCGGCATGGCAAGGCCTGGATTGCTTCGTCGCCGCTTGCGCGGCTCCTCGCAATGACGGCGGACATGCCGTGCCACAATGACCGCGCGCCGCGCCTGTGGCGCGGGCCGTGACTGGATTGCTTCGTCGCCGCTTGCGCGGCTCCTCGCAATGACGGGTCGCATTCCCCGTCATGGCGCGCCCGCGCGCATTCTCCGCCGTCATTGCAGGCCCGAGCGCACCTTCCCCGTCATTGCGAGCCCGAGCGAAGCGAGGGCGAAGCAATCCAGAAACGGCCGTGCCACGAATGCAGGCATCGTGCCTGTGGCAAGACAGAGACTGGATTGCTTCGGCGGCTTGCGCCGCCTCGCAATGACGGCGGAGACGCCGTGCCACAACGACCGCGCGCCGCGCCTGTGGCACCGCAAGGCCTGGATTGCTTCGGCGGCTTGCGCCGCCTCGCAATGACGGCGGAGATGCGGTGCCCCGATGCGCGCGCTGTGCCTGCGGCATGGCACAGAGACTGGATTGCTTCGTCGCCCCTTCGGGGCTCTCCTCGCAATGACGATGGTGGACCACGTCGCCCTTGCGGGGCGGCCGACCGGGGCGAGGCCGATTCGAGCCGATCGGAACCTGGGCGAGCCCGCAAGCGCGGGGCAGGGTGAACGGAATCTTGCATCGATCGGCACAATTGCCGGTTCAAGGGAACGTTCACCGTTGCAAATAAACCTAATCTTTATGGTGTTATTTAAGCCGATTTTAGACTGCCCCGTTTAGCGTGCGGCAATCCGGAGCGGGGAAGACAGGGTCTCGCTGCCGAGGCGACATCCGGGTCGTCGAATAAGACGCAAACGAAGGGGCGTTGAACATGAAGGCCGTTGCGAAGACGGCGGAAGCATCGGAGCGCGATGCGCGCTTCGAACACATCCGGCCGTTATATCTGGAAGCCTTGACGCTGGTTGAGCGGCTGCACCGCCGCCTGCTCGACGTGATCAAGGACGAGTTCGATCGCCGGGGGCGCGCCGACATCAACTCGGTGCAGGCGCTCTTGCTGTACAATATCGGAGACAAGGAACTCACCGCCGGCGAACTGCGCACGCGCGGCTACTACCTTGGTTCCAATGTTTCCTACAATCTGAAGAAGCTCGTGGAGATGGGCTTCCTCGACCATCAGCGCTCGCGCGTCGATCGGCGCTCTGTGCGCATCAAACTCACCGACAAGGGCCGTGAGGTGCGCGACATCGTCGAGGCGCTGTACCAGAAGCACGTGCGCACGGTGGAGCAGGTCGGCGGCATCAATGCCGACGAATTCACCACGCTCAACAAGTCGCTGCACCGGCTTGAACGCTTTTGGACGGATCAGATCCTCTATCGGCTCTGACGCGCCGCGCAGGATTTTTCCGCCGGCCGCGCCGCGGCCGGCTTCTCTTTTGACATCGCCTCGGCCGGCGCGTCGCCCGAGCGGCGGCAGACCCGGCGCCGCAAGCCGCGCATCGGCGCAGGGTGCGCCCGGCAAGGCAAGGCAAGGGCCGGGTCGTGCGGTCGTGCTTGCGGGCTCCCTGCCCGGGCGGGGCCGGATCTCTCGGCCCGGAACCCGCTAGATATTGCGGCAGAGTGGAGGCGCGCTCCCACAACTTGGCGCTCGTCGGACGATGTGATATGGCGGACCCAATCCCAGATGTCGCCACTGAGCGCCGCACCGCGGCCGCAGCGGGAGACCGTGATGTCGGCAACCAGCAGTCCACGACCATCGCTCGAGACCGAGGCGCTGTTCTCGAGGAGCCTCAAGGAAAGCGATCCCGAGATCGCCGAGGCGATCGGGCTCGAACTCGGCCGTCAGCGCGACGAGATCGAGCTGATCGCGTCGGAGAACATCGTCTCGCGCGCGGTCATGGAAGCGCAGGGCTCGGTGCTCACGAACAAATATGCGGAAGGTCTCCCCGGCCGCCGCTATTACGGCGGCTGCCAATTCGTCGACGTCGTCGAACGTCTCGCGATCGAGCGCGTGACGAAGTTGTTCGGCTGCAGATTCGCCAACGTCCAGCCTCACTCCGGCGCTTCGGCCAATGCCGCGGTCTTCTTCGCCCTGATGCAACCGGGCGACACCTTCATGGGGCTCAATCTCGCGGCCGGAGGGCACCTGACGCACGGTTCGCCCGTTAACCTCTCGGGCCGGTGGTTCAAGGCCGTACCCTATGGCGTGCGCCGCGACGACCATCGCATCGACATGGAGGAGGTGCGCCGCCTCGCCCGCGCGCATCGCCCGAAGCTCATCATCGCCGGCGGGTCGGCCTATCCGCGCGTCATCGATTTCCGCGCGTTCCGCGAGGTCTGCGACGAGGTCGGGGCCTGTCTCGTCGTCGACATGGCGCACTTCGCGGGACTTGTCGCGGGCGGCGTGCATCCCTCGCCGTTCCCGCATGCCCATGTGGTGACGACGACGACACACAAGACGCTGCGCGGGCCGCGCGGCGGCGTCATCCTGTGCAACGACGAGGAGATGGCGCGCAAGATCAATGCCGCCGTTTTCCCCGGCATGCAGGGCGGTCCCTTGATGCACGTCATCGCCGCCAAGGCGGTCGCGTTCGGCGAGGCGCTGCGCCCGAGCTTCCGCGCCTATGCGCGCAACGTGGTGGAAAATGCCAAAGCGCTCGCCGAGACGCTGAAGTCGAGGGGACTGGACATCGTCTCCGGCGGCACCGACACGCACCTGATGCTTGTCGATCTGAGGCCGAAACGCCTGACCGGCAAGGTGGCGGAAGCCGCGCTCGGGCGCGCGCATATCACCTGCAACAAGAACGGCATTCCCTATGATCCGGAGAAGCCCACGGTCACCTCCGGCATCAGGCTCGGCACGCCGGCTTGCACCACGCGCGGATTCGGCATCGCCGAATTCCGGGCGGTGGGCGAGATGATCGCGGAGGTGCTCGACGTGCTCTCGCAAAAAAAGACGGAGGAGGACTCGTTCATCGAGGCGGCGGTGCGCGAAAAGGTGAGGGCGCTGATCGCACGCTTTCCGATCTATCAGTGAGGACGACATGGGCATGGTCGCGATCGGGGATCGCCGCTCGATGAGTCCGGGCTTGAGGTCGTCGCCCTTCGAGGAGGGATCATGCGCTGTCCCAATTGCGGAAGCCTCGACACCCAGGTGAAGGATTCGCGTCCGACCGAGGATTCCGCGGTCATCCGCCGTCGCCGCGTATGCCTTGCGTGCAATTTCCGCTTCACGACCTTCGAGCGCGTGCAGTTGCGCGAACTCACCGTGATCAAGCGCAACGGCCGGCGCGTGCCCTTCGATCGCGACAAGCTCCTGCGTTCCGTGCAGGTGGCGCTGCGCAAGCGTTCGGTCGATCCGGAGCGAATCGAGAAGATGGTCTCGAAGATCGTGCGCGAGCTGGAGAGCCAGGGTGAGAGCGAGGTGTCCTCCGAGACGATCGGCGAATTGGTGATGGAGCATCTGCGCGAACTCGACGACGTCGCCTATGTGCGCTTTGCCTCGGTCTACCGAAATTTCCGCGAAGCCAAGGATTTTCGCACCGCGGTCGACGAGCTTTCCGGCGAAGATGGCGGCAAGGCCGCGCCGCGCAAATGACGTCCGTTCCGATCGTTCCTCCCGCAACGGCGCGGATCGACGCGCGCTCTCGCCCGCGCACGCAGTGAAGGCCTGGACATGCAGACCATGGAGACGCGACAGGCAGCCGAGGCCGCGACGGCACCCGGTCGCGAGGAGGACGAACGCCTGATGCGTCTTGCGCTCGATCTCGGGCGTCGGGGTCTCGGGCGCGCCTGGCCCAATCCGGCGGTCGGCGCCGTTATCGTCAAGGACGGGGTGATTTTGGGGCGCGGCTGGACGCAGCCCGGCGGCCGCCCGCATGCCGAGGCGGAGGCGCTGCGGCGCGCCGGCAAGGCGGCGCGTGGCGCGACGCTTTACGTCACGCTCGAGCCGTGCGCGCATCACGGCAAGACGCCGCCCTGCGCCGAGGCCCTCGTCAAGGCCGGCATCGCGCGCGTGGTGTCCGCGCTCGAGGATCCCAATCCGCAGGTCGCGGGACGGGGCCACGCGACGCTGCGCGCGCACGGCATTGCGGTCGAGGTCGGGCTCCTTGCCGACGCCGCGCGACACATGCATGTGGGCCACGTTCTGCGCGTCACCGAGCGGCGCCCGCACGTGCTGCTCAAGCTCGCGGTTTCGGCCGACGGCAAGGCCGGCCGACCGGGCCGGCGGCCGGCGGCGATCAGCGGCGAACAGGCGCGCGCCCGCGTCTTCCAACTGCGGGCGCAGAGCGACGCCATCCTGGTCGGCATCGGCACCGTGCTCGCCGACCATCCGCAATTGACATGCCGCCTGCCGGGCATGCTGGCATGCTCGCCGGTGCGGGTGGTGCTCGATGCCGGTCTGCGTGCGCCGCTTGCCACGCCGGTGATCGCGACCGCGCGCGAGATTCCCACCTGGTTTTTCGCATCGCGTGCAGCCTCGCAGCTCGCCGGCGAGATCCTCGAGCAACGCGGCTGCCGCGTCTTCCGCGTCGACGCGCAGGCCGACGGCCGGCTCGATCTCGGGCAGGTGCTGCGGGTCCTCGCGGAGGAAGGCATCACCCGCCTCATGGTGGAGGGCGGCCCGCGCGTCGCGGCGAGTTTCGCGGCCGCCGATCTCGTCGACGAGCTCGTGCTCCTGCGTTCGCAACGGGCCATGGGCGAAGGCATTGCGCCGCTCGAGGGCCTGCCGCTCGAGGCGCTCGTGGCGCGGATGACCATGGCCGAGCGCGAGTCGCTCGGCGCGGACTCGCTGGAACGATATCGGCGTTGCTGACCATGTTCACCGGCATCGTGACCGACATGGGCGAAGTGCGTCGGGTCGAGCGGCAGACGGAAAACCTGCATCGCATCACCATCGGCTGCCGCTATCCGCGCGACGCGCTGACCGAAGGCGGATCGATCGCCTGTTCGGGCATCTGTCTCACCATCGTCGCCGCGGGCGAGGCGGGCGGCGGTTCCTGGTTTGCCGTCGACACCGCCGCCGAGACCCTGGCGCGCACGACCGCCCGGCGCTGGCGGCCGGGCACGCGCGTCAATCTGGAGCGTCCGCTTCGGCTCGGCGACGAGCTCGGCGGGCATCTGGTCGCCGGCCATGTCGACGGGCTGGCAAGCGTGGTGGCGCGCGAGCCGCTGACGGACAGCGCGCGTCTCGTGCTGCGCGTGCCGCGCGAACTCGCGCGCCTGCTCGCGCCCAAGGGCTCGGTCGCGCTCGACGGCGTTTCGCTCACCGTCAACACCGTCGAGGACGACAGCTTCTCGGTGCTGATCATCCCCCACACGCTGAAAGTGACGACGCTGGGCGCGCTCGCTCCGGGCGACGACGTCAATCTGGAAGTCGATGCCGTCGCGCGTTACGTCGCGCGGCTGCTGGATGCGCGGTAGGTCGCTTCGGGCGATTTGCCGGGCGACGGGGAGACGGACGAGGCTGCCGGTGCAGGCGTGCCGCGCGGCCGCAGCACCGCCGCCTCCATCTTGTCGCGGTGCCGGCCCCTTGCTACCACGCCGAGGCACCAAGGACCGGCCATGGCCAGGATCACGCGCGGCAAGAGCATGCCGACGACCAGGGGGCTGCGCATGCTGATCGTCGAGGCGCGCTTTTACGAGCATATCGCCGACCGTCTGCTTGCGGGCGCGGTCGAGGTGCTGGAGGCGGCGGGCGCCCATTATACCCGCGTCTCGGTGCCGGGCGCGCTGGAAATCCCTCCCGCCGTCGCGATCGCGGTCGATGCGGCGAAAGCCAAGCGCGCGCCCTATGACGGCGTCGTGGCGCTCGGCTGCGTCATCGAAGGCGACACCTATCATTTCGAGGTGGTCGCAAACGAATCCGCGCGCGGACTCATGGACCTTGCGCGGGCCGAGCGGTTGGCGATCGGCAACGGCATTCTGACCGTCGACAACGAGGCGCAGGCGCTGGAGCGCTCGGGCGGCGCCAAAGGCAACAAGGGCGCGGATGCCGCGCGCGCTGCGCTCGCGCTGGCGAGGCTCCGACAGACGTTGAAAGTCTCCCGATGAGCCGCTCGGCAGCGCGCGAGAAGGGCAGGGCCGGGGCGCGCAGCGCCGCGCGGCTCGCGGCCGTGCAGGCGCTCTACCAGATGGACCTGGCGGGCTCGGGCCTGAACGAGATCCTGGCCGAATTCGAGAACCATTGGCTCGGCCGCGAGGTGGAAGGTCTGCAATATCTGCCGGCCGAGAAGAGCTTCTTCCGCGACATCGTCGCCGGCGTGGTGCGCGAGCAGCGCGTGCTCGATCCGCTGATCGACGAGGCGCTGAGCCAGGGTTGGCCGCTGCAGCGCGTCGACGCGGTGCTGCGCGCGGCGCTGCGCGCGGGCTGCTACGAGCTCATCCATCGCCGCGACGTACCCGCGCGCGTCGCGGTCGCGGAATATGCGGATGTCGCCGCCGCCTTCGTCGAGCGCGACGAGACCGGGATGGTCAATGCCGTGCTCGACCAGTTGGCGCGGCGGCTGCGGGCGGAGGAATTCGCATCCGATCTCCCGCGCGGCCGCTGAGCGCGGCGGCGGCATGGCGAGCCGGTGGGCAGGACGAGCAGCGATGGGTCCCGAGAGCGATTCCCTTTCCGGCGAGGATCGTCTGATCGCCCGCTTCTTCGCGCCGCTCGCGCGCGCGCCGGGAGCGCTCGGCCTTGCCGACGACGCCGCCCTGATCGCGCCGCCGCCCGATTGCGAGCTCGTGCTCAAGGCCGACGCGATCGTCGGCGGCGTTCATTTCTTCGTCGCGGACGACGCGGGCGACGTGGCGCGCAAGGCGTTGCGCGTCAATCTGTCGGATCTTGCGGCCAAGGGCGCAAGCCCGCTCGGCTTCTTGCTGTCGCTTGCGCTGCCTGCGACGGCGGACGAGCATTGGCTGGCGGCTTTCGCGGAAGGATTGCGCGCGGATTGCGCGCATTACCGTTGCCCGCTGCTCGGCGGCGACACGGTTCGCACGCCCGGGCCGACGACGGTCTCGGTGGCCGTGATCGGCAGCGTACCGAAGGGGCGAATGGTGCGCCGCGCCGGCGCAAGACCGGGGGATCTTGTCTTCGTCACCGGCACGATCGGCGATGCGGCGCTCGGTCTTGCCCTGCGTCGCGGCGCGACCTGGGCACTGGACGAAGCGCTGAGCGCGCATCTGCGCGCCCGTTATACTTTGCCGCAGCCGCGGCTCGCGCTGATCGAGGCGCTGCGCGCTTACGCCTCCGCGGCCATGGATGTCTCGGACGGGCTCATCGGCGACCTCGCCAAGCTGTGCCGGGTCTCGGGCGTGGCCGCGGTGGTCAGGGCCGGGCGCGTGCCGTTGTCGGCGGCGGCCGCGCGAGCGGTCGCGGCCGATCCGGCGGCGCTCGAGATCGTCCTTACCGGCGGCGACGATTACGAGGTGCTGTGCACGGTTCCGCCCGGTCAGGCGGACGGCTTCCGCGCCGCGGCAGCGGCGGCCGGGGTGGCCGTGAGCGACATCGGCACGATCGAGCCGGGCGCGAACGTGCGTTGCCTCGATGCCGACGGCAAGGCGATCCTATTCAAGCGCGCCGCCTACAGCCATTTCTGAGGCGGCGGCACGATAGGCCCCTTGCGAGGGGCACAGGAAGGAGCAGGAAACGCGATGCGCGACCCGACGGCACCACGGCAGGAACTCCCCCATCTGCCATCCGGGATGAATCCGAATTTCGACGCGCTGCACAAGCTTTATCCGAGTTCCGCCTATCTGCGGGCGCGCGCGCCGAAGAACGTGCCGCGCTTCTCCTTCGAATACGGCGACACCGGCGCGGGCGCCGATATCGGCATCCGCGACAACTGGGCAGCCTTCGATGCGATCAAGATCGTGCCGCGCTACGGCGCCATCACGACCGTGCCGCCGATCGACGTGGAGCTTTTCGGCGTGCGCTATGCCGCGCCGATCGGCATTGCCCCGATGGGCGGGCCGTCGCTGGTCTGGCCGGGGGCCGATCTGATGATGGCGCGCGCCGCGCAGCGCGCGCGCATCCCCTATACGCTCGGCGTGGCGGGCGGCGCCACGATCGAGGAGGTCGCGGAGGTCGCACCCGACGTCTTCTGGTTCCAGCTCTACCGCTTCTATCAGAACGACCACGCCATCGGCTTCGACCTGATCCGTCGCGCAAGCGCGGCCGGCGTCAAGGCGCTCGTATTGACCGTCGACGTGCCGGTGCGCACCACGCGCACGCGCGAGAGCTATGCCGGTCTCGGTCGTGAATTCAGGCCCAACGCGCGCATGATCTACGAGATGCTGGTGCGGCCGAAATGGCTGTGGGCGCTGCTGCGCCACGGCTATCCGCGCTTCGCCACCCTGCGCCAATATGCCGGCGAGAAGGCCAGCACCAACGACGTTATCGCCTTCGCGCGCAGGAACATGGGCGGCGTCTTCTCCTGGGAAGAGGTCAAGCGCTATCGCGACAAGTGGAAGGGTCCGATGCTGGTCAAGGGCATCCTGCACCCCGCCGACGCGGAGAAAGCGGTTTCGCTCGGCATCGAGGGGATCTGGGTGTCGAACCATGGCGGGCGGCAGATCGAGGCGTTGGCGCCTTCGATCGATGTTCTGCCGGCGATCGTCGCCGCGGTCGGCCGCAAGGCCACGGTGGTGCTCGACAGCGGCATCCGTTCGGGCCAGGACGTGATGCGGGCGCTTGCGCTCGGCGCCGATGCGGCTTTCGCCGGCAAATCTTTTCTCTGGGCCGTCGGCGCCCTGGGCGAGCAGGGCCCCGTCCATCTCATCGATCTCTATATCGACGAGCTGCGTTCCTCGCTCGGTCAGATTGGCGCCCGCTCGCTTGCCGAAGCGCGTGCGGCCGTCGTCCGCCATCCCGGTGCGTGGCGCTTCGATCGCAACGAATGATACGCGCCGCCGCTGCTCAGTCTTTCGCCACGGGCAGATCGGGCCGCGCGCCCCATTCCGCCCACGAGCCGTCATAGATGCGCGGCAGCGGTTTGCCGAGCGCGTCGATGCCGAAGGCCAGCACCGCGGCCGTCACGCCCGAGCCGCAGGTGGTGATGATCGGCTTGTCGAGGTCGACGCCGGCGTCGCGGAAGGCCTGCGCGATGCGCGCGGGCGGCGCGAGACGGCCGTTGGCGACGATCTCGTTGAAGGGAAGATTGAGCGCACCCGGCATGTGACCCGCGCGCAGGCCCGCTCGCGGCTCCGGTTCGCTGCCGCGGAAGCGACCGGCGGAACGGGCGTCGACCACCTGCGCGCTGCCGCTTTCCAGCGCGAGCCGCACATCCGCAAGCGTCGCGACCGCCGCATGGTTCATCGTGGCATTGAACCGGCGCGGCGGCCGCCGGACCTCGCCGCTCTCGAGCCTGCGGCCTTCGGCCTTCCAGGCAGGCAGGCCTCCGTCGAGGATGAACACGCTGCGCGCGCCGAAGACACGAAACGTCCACCACACGCGGGGCGCCGCGTAAAGACCCATGCCGTCATAGACGACGATCGTATCCTGCTCGCTGAGGCCGAGCGCTCCCGCTGCCGCGGCGAACTGTTCGGGTCTCGGCAGCATGTGCGGGAGGCCGGTCGTGGTGTCGGCAACCGCGTCGATGTCGAAGAACACCGCGCCGGGAATGTGCGCGGCGACATATTCGGCGCGCGCATCGCGTCTCTGCGTGGGCAGGTAATAGGAACCGTCCACGACCGCGACCGCGTCGAGATGATCCGCGAGCCATTGCGTTGATCTTAGCCATGGGCTCGCCGGCGTTTCGGTATCGTTCATCAATGCCTCCTGTCGCCTTGAGGACGGATTCAGATCAACGCTATTCGCACGCGGCGGTTATGCCTGCCTTTCTTGTCGATCTGCGTGACCTGCACCCGGCCGATCTCGCGCGTATTGCGCACATGCGTGCCGCCGCACGGCTGCAGATCGAGCCCTTCGATCTCGACGAGCCGCACGCGGCCGGTGCCCGTCGGCGGTTTCACCGACATGGTCTTGACGAGGTCGGGATTGGCCGCGAGTTCGGCTTCGGTAATCCAGCGGCTGGTCACCACGGCATTGCGGGCGATCATGGCGTTCAGTTCCGCGCCGATGGCCTCCCTGTCGAGACCGGCCTCGGGAATGTCGAAGTCGAGACGGCTCTCGGCCGCGCCGACGGAGCCGCCGGTCACCGGATAGGGCAGCACCGCCGACAGAAGGTGCAGTGCGGTGTGCATGCGCATGTGTGCATATCGTGTCGCCCAGTCGATCCGAGCGACGACGCGATCGCCGACCGAAAGCGGCAGAGCGCCGGCAACCGGCATGTGCACGACAACCGTTCTTGCCGCGTCGGCGTAGCGGGCGGTCGCAATCGGCACCGTGTCGCCCTGCGGCGTGGTCAGCGTGCCGCTATCGCCGGGCTGGCCGCCCGACATGGCATAGAACACGGTGCGATCGAGCACGATGCCGCCGTCACCGGCGATGGCGACCACCTGCGCCTCGCAGGTGTGCAGATAGGCATCGTCGCGGAACAGGCAGTCCGTGCTCATCCCCGCCTCGGGTCATGCGCCGGCGCGGCGGACGAAAGCTCGTGCCTCGGGCTGCGGCGCGGCAGTCTTGCCCGGCCGCGCGCGGATATGCGGAAATCGGGCGTCATGTCCCGACCAGCGGCGGCTTGATGTCGGTCCTGCGCTCCAGCCATTCGGGCACCGGCAGGTTCTTCGCGCGAAGGAATTGCGGGTTGAACAGCTTCGATTGGTAGCGCGCGCCGCCGTCGGCAAGGATGGTCACGATGGTATGGCCGGGACCGAGGTCCCTCGCCAGGCGCATGGCGCCGGCAATGTTGATGCCCGAGGAGCCGCCGAGACACAGGCCTTCATAGCGGAGCGCATCGAAGATGACCGGCAGCGCTTCCTCGTCGGGAATGAGATAGGCCTTGTCGACCTTGAGGTCCTCGATGATCGGCGTCACCCGTCCGAGCCCGATGCCCTCGGTGATGGAACTGCCTTCGCTCGCCTTGGCTTCGCCGCGCGTGAACAGGTTGTACATGGCGGCGCCGCGCGGGTCCGCGACGCCGATCACCACGTCCCGCTTCCGCTCGCGCAGGTAGCGCGCGACGCCGGCCACCGTGCCGCCGGTGCCGATGGCGCAGATGAAGCCGTCGATCCGGCCGCCGGTGTCGCGCCAGATCTCCGGACCGGTCGACACGTAATGCGCCTTGCGATTGTCGAGATTGTTCCACTGGTCGGCGAAGATGACGCCGTTGGCCTCGGTCTTTTTCAATTGTTCCGCCAGCCGCCGGCCGACATGCTGATAATTGTTGGGATTGGCGTAGGGTACGGCCGGCACCTCGACAAGATCCGCGCCGCAAAGCCGCAGCATGTCCTTCTTTTCCTGGCTCTGCGTCTCCGGTATGACGATGAGCGTTCGGTAGCCGCGCGCATTGGCGACCACCGCAAGACCGATACCGGTGTTGCCGGCGGTGGCCTCCACCACCAGTCCGCCGGGCCTGAGCTCGCCGCGTTTCTCGGCTTCGAGGATCATCTGGCGCCCGGCGCGGTCCTTGACCGAGCCGCCGGGATTCATGAATTCGGCCTTGCCCAGGATCGTGCAGCCGGTGGCGCGCGAAGCGGTTTCGAGCTTGATGAGCGGCGTATTGCCGATGGCGTCGACGACCCCGTCACGGATTGGCATGACATTCATCCTTCGTCCTCGCAGCTTCGGGCCGACCCTAGCGCAAGTTCCGATCTGATTGAATCGGCCTCGTCGCGGCGAGGAGCCGCGAATGGGCGACGCGACCCACGGCCGTCATTGCGAGGAGCCGCGCAAGCGGCGACGAAGCAATCCAGGTACCG
>JADGGK010000031.1 GCA_019689975.1 Pseudolabrys sp. | reverse complement strand
GCCGCCGCGGCCCCCGTCGCATCCGCGCTGTCCGACGCGCAGATCCGCTCGCTCTTTGACGAAGGCTCGTATGAATTCGTGCCGCACGACGCCATGCGCCGCACCATTGCGCAGCGCCTTACCGCGTCGGTGCAGACCATTCCGCATTTCTATCTGACGCTCGACTGCCGCATCGATCGATTGCTCGCCGCCCGCGAGGAGATCAATGCCGCCGCACCCAAGGACGGGAAGGGGCAGGCGAGCTACAAGCTCTCGGTCAATGATTTCGTCATCAAGGCGCTCGCGCTCGCGCTGCAGCGCGTACCCGACGCCAATGTAAGCTGGACGGAGGCGGGCATGTTGCGGCACAAGCATTCCGACATCGGCGTTGCGGTGGCGCTCCCGGGCGGATTGATCACGCCGATCGTGCGCAAGGCGGAGACGAAGCCGCTGTCCGTGATCTCGAACGAGATGCGCGATCTCGCGGCCCGCGCCCGCGCCCGCAAACTCAAACCGCATGAATACCAGGGCGGCACATCGTCGGTATCCAATCTCGGCATGTACGGCATCAAGGACTTCACCGCCGTGATCAATCCGCCGCAGTCGACGATCCTCGCGGTCGGAGCGGCGCAGGAGCGCGCGGTGGTCCAGAACGGGCAGATCGTCCCCGCGCGGATCATGAGCGTCACTCTTTCCTGCGATCACCGCGCGGTCGACGGCGCGCTTGGTGCCGAATTGATCAATGTATTCAAAACATTGATCGAGAACCCCGTGATGATGGTCGTCTGATGCCGCCGGTGCCAATCGACTTGCGCAGCGGCGAACCCGCCTCGGGCCGAAGCCGCCCGATGCTTCTTCGCGCACGCGACGCCGGCGGAGTGATCGGCGGTGCCGGCGATCGCGGCGTCGCGGGCCGCGGGCATCGCCTCGTCACCCGGAATGCGGTCGTCAGTACCCGCACCGCGGAGCCGAAGAAGGCCTTGTTCGCGTGTTCTGCCGCCGGGGCGGCGGAACGTTTCGCCGTGCGCGCCGAGCAGGCGCTCACGAACCCCGTCGCGATTGCCAAAGCGAACTCGCCGTTTCGCAACGGCAACGCGCGATATGCCTAGGGTAAAGCATGGCTGACACCGCCTTTGACGTGCTCATCATCGGTTCCGGCCCCGGAGGCTATGTGACCGCCATCCGCTCGGCACAGCTCGGTTTCAAGACGGCGATCGTGGAACGCGACTATCTCGGCGGCATCTGCCTCAATTGGGGATGCATCCCGACCAAGGCGCTGCTGCGTTCGGCCGAGATGTTCCACTATTTGCGGCATGCAAGAGATTACGGGCTTACGGCCGACAATGTCGGTTACGACGCGCAGGCGGTCGTGCAGCGTTCGCGCGCGGTTTCCAAGCGGCTCAATGACGGCGTCGGTTTCCTGATGAAGAAGAACGGAATCGCGGTGATCTGGGGCGAGGCGTCGATCGACGCGCCGGGCGAGGTGACCGTCAAAGCGTCCGCGTCGCAAGCGCCGAAGGGCGCGTTGGGCCCCGGCCGCTATCGCGCCGCGCACATCATTATCGCCACCGGCGCGCGTCCGCGCGTGCTGCCCGGCCTCGAGCCGGACAAGAATCTCGTGTGGACCTATTTCGAGGCCATGGTGCCGCCGTCGATCCCGCGATCGCTCCTGGTGATCGGGTCCGGCGCGATCGGCGTCGAATTTGCGTCGTTCTTCCGCACCCTCGGCGCCGAGGTGACGCTGGTGGAGATCCTGCCGCAGATTCTGCCGGCGGAGGACCACGAGATCCAGGCCTTGGCGCGCCGCAGCTTCGAGAAACAGGGGATCAAGATCCACACCGGCGCCAAGGTCGCCAAGCTCGACAAGAAAAGCGACCATGTCGTGGCCACGATCGAAGCCGGCGGCAGGTCCGAGCAGATCACGGTCGAGCGCGTCATTTCCGCCGTGGGCGTGACCGGCAACATCGAAAATCTCGGGCTCGAAAAACTGGGAGTGAAGACGGAAGGCGGTTTGATCGTCGTCGATCGATTCAACAAAACCAGCATAGGCGGAATCTATGCCATCGGCGACGTCGCCGGTCCGCCCATGCTCGCGCACAAGGCCGAGCACGAGGGCGTCGTCTGCATCGAAGCGATCAAAGGCCTGAACCCGCAGCCGCTGAACAAGGCGATGATTCCCGGCTGCACCTATTGCTCGCCACAGATCGCCTCGGTGGGGCTGACGGAAAAGGCGGCGCAGGAAAGGAAGCTCGACATCCGCGTCGGACGTTTTCCTTTCGTCGGCAACGGCAAGGCGATCGCGCTCGGCGAGGATCAGGGGCTGGTGAAGGTCATTTTTGAGAAGAAAAGCGGCCAGCTTCTCGGCGCCCACATGATCGGAGCGGAGGTCACCGAACTGATCCAGGGCTATGTCGTCGCCATGAACCTCGAGACCACCGAGGAGGAGCTCATGCACACCGTATTTCCGCACCCGACCTTGTCGGAAATGATAAAGGAGGCGGTGTTGGACGCCTATGGAAGGGCCTTGAATATATAGATGCAAGGCCTGCGGCGCGACGCGGAGATGCGGCGGCGCGGATAGCGTTCGCACGCAGCGGGCATGGGCGCATGCGGGCGGATGTGAGGTGGACTCATGGGTGTCGTCGCCTGGATTGTCGTCGGCCTGGTCGCGGGTTGGATCGCGCACGCGGTTCTTGGCGGGCGCGGCGGCTTTCTGGGCAACACCGCCGTCGGATTGATGGGCGCGATCGTCGGCGGATTTCTGTTCCGCAAGCTCGGCCTCAATGTCATGCCGGACGTCTGGGGCAATCTGATTACCGCCACCGTCGGTGCGATCATCTTTTTGCTGGTCTGGCGCGCCATCCGCAACGCCTGAGGCGCCTTGCGGCCGAGCCCGCGCGGCCGTAAGTAAGGTTCATGGCCGTGGTACTCGACCTGATCAGCAACCCGCGTCCGCGCCATCCCGAGAAGGCGCATCGTCCGGATCGTGCGGGGCCGCCGAAACCCGACTGGATCCGGGTCAAGGCGCCGGTATCGCCCGGCTATTTCGCCACCCGCGCGATCGTGCGCGAAAACGGGCTGCACACGGTCTGTGAAGAGGCGGGCTGTCCGAACATCGGCGAATGCTGGGAGAAGAAGCACGCCACCTTCATGATCCTGGGCGATACCTGCACGCGCGCCTGTGCCTTCTGCAACGTCAAGACGGGGCTGCCGGCTGCGCCGGACGCGCACGAGCCCGAACATGTCGCCCGCGCCACCGCCAGGCTCGGCCTGGCGCATGTGGTCGTCACCTCGGTCGACCGCGACGATCTGCCCGACGGCGGCGCGCGGCATTTCGCGGACACGATCCGCGCCATCCGCGCGCATTGCCCGACCACGACGATCGAGGTGCTCACGCCGGATTTCCTGCGAAAAGACGGCGCGCTCGAGACCGTCGTCGCGGCGCGGCCCGACGTGTTCAATCACAATCTGGAAACGGTGCCTTCGCTTTACCTGACCGTGCGTCCGGGCGCGCGCTATTTCCACTCGTTGCGATTGCTGCAGCGGGTCAAGGAACTCGATCCCGCAATGTTCACCAAATCCGGCCTCATGGTAGGGCTGGGCGAGGAGCGCAACGAGATCCTGCAGGTCATGGACGACCTGCGTTCGGCCGACGTCGATTTCCTCACCATCGGCCAATATCTCCAGCCCACGCGCAAGCATCACGAGGTCAAGCGGTTCGTGCCGCCCGACGAGTTCGAGGCCTTGAAGAAGATCGCCTATGCGAAGGGCTTTCTGATGGTTGCGTCCTCGCCGTTCACGCGGTCCTCGCACCATGCCGGCGAAGATTTCGCGCGGTTGCGGGCCGCGCGCGACCGCCGTCGCTGATGCCGCGGTTCTCGACCAAGCGCCGTGTTCGTCACGGTGCGGGTGACATGTTCGACCTCGTCGCGGACGTCGAGCGATATCCCGACTTCGTTCCGATGTGCAGCGCCATGCACCTGCGCAGCCGCGTCGACAAAGGTGCGGGTGTCACGGTCATCGTCGCGGAAATGACGGTGGCCTACAAGCTGATCCGGCAGACGTTCACCAGCCGCGCCACACTCGATCGGCCCAATCTCAGGATCCTGGTCGAGTATCTCGACGGCCCGTTTCGGCACATGCAGAACCGCTGGATGTTCCGTCCTCTCGGCGAAAAGGCGTGCGAGGTCGAATTTTTCATCGACTATGAATTCCGGAGCCGCACGCTGGCCATGCTGGTCGGGTCGCTGTTCGATGTCGTCTTCCGCCGGATGGCGTCGGCCTTTGAACGCCGCGCCGACGCGGTCTACGGCGGGGCGTGACCATCAATCGCCGGCGCGCGCCTGCGTCTTGAGAATGCGATAGAGCTGAAAACCGTCGCCGTCGGCGACAAGCTGGAGGCGGCGCGGGTCGGGGTTGGGCGCATCGTCTTCCGTGAACAAGACGTAGAGATAATCAAATTTCGTCCAGTTGAGCCAGAAGGCCGGCTCCTGACGGGTCGGATGGTCGGCGGCTAGAATGAGCTGGGCGATCGCCGGCGGCGTGCCGTCGCGGGTATCGGCATAATCCTGGTAGGGCTGGCGGACATGCACGATCTGCTTGCCCGGCACGGTGAAGAGGGTGGTGACGAGCGCCGAGCGTTCGATGGTGGCGATACAGGCGGCATGCACGAGGCCGAGCTCGCGCACGTCGTCGCCGTAGGAGCGGTCGGCATAGGCGACGAACACTTTCGAGCCCGGCGCGATGCGACGCACGGAGGAGCGGAACTCGCTGGTCGCATCCGCAAGCTGCGACCAGTTGTAGTCGATCTCGATGAGCCGCACCGAGATCAGCACCAGCAGAACCACCATGAAGGCGCGGCGCACAAGACGTTGGCGCAGGTCGAGATCGCCGCAGCCGAACAGCATGAAGGCAATGGCGATAGGCACGCGCTGATCGGCCATGTAGGTGTCGAACATCAGGCGCGGCAGCGCGAGGTAGACGGCGCCGCCGACGGCGAGCAAAGCGACCGCGAACGGATGAAACCGAAGGACGCGGTGGCGCATGCCCCATACCAAGCTCGCCACCATGACCGCGATCAGCGCGAATGCGACGACGTCGGAATAATCCGAGATCACGTACATCAGGCCGTCGATCTTGCCGCCCTGCTCCCAATGGATCCCGCCGACGAGATCCATGGTCGGACTCACGGCAAGCAGCGGTGCCACCGCGACGAACGGAAGCCCCGCGGCGGCAAATTCCGCCAGACGGCCGGGCCATGGCTCGGTACGCCGAGCCCAGAGCCGCCAGAGCTCGAACGCGAGCACGCCGACGCCGTATATGCCGAGCGCCGAGAGATGGCAGAAGAACAGCACCCCGACCGAGAGCGTCGAAAGCGCAAAGCGCAGCGGCCAGGCGCGCTCGCGCGCGGCGATCCACCCGGCAAGCGCCCACAGCGCGATACCGACGCCGAACAGGTAGTTCATCAAGCCAACCAGGAACACGTAGTTGTACAGCAGCGGGATGGCCGCCAGCGGCAAGACCGTCCAGCGTCCGATCAGCGCGCGATTGAGCGCGAGCGTTCCCGAAATGATCAGGGCGAACATCGTGACGATGTAAAGCTGGCCGGCGAGATAAACGCTGATGAAACGCGCCAGCGTCGGCACGATGAGGTCCATCGTGAGATTGGGAATGATCTGCCAGTCGATCTGATAGAATTTCGCGAGGTACGGGTTCTTGGCGAGCGTCGCGATCACCTGCATGCGGGCGAGGTGGTTGACGTAGTCGGAAAGCGGCGGCAGCGGATGGGTCAGGATCGGCACCGAGATCAGCATCACCAGCGCCGCAAACAGCACCGCGATCTGCGGCCCGGAAAATCCCGCACTGCGCCGTCGCAGCGGCGGCATGGCGGCAATGATGGGTTTGTTCGGCTGCAGCATGCGGGGACCCCGGGCCCTCTAGGTGGCCCATCACTCCTGAACGGGCCATGAATGGCGCGGCCTGCGCGGCCTCGCGCCGGGAACCTCGCCCGCGCCGGTCACGGTCGGCCCCGCGCCGCGGGCGGTCAGGCTCGCCCGCGCGGCATGGCGGCTCAATCCTGCGGGCGGTCCGCCGTTTCCGTGGCCGCAAGGTCCTCCAACAGCGCCAGCGCCTGCAGCACCGAGGCCCGTCGCACATGCGCTCGCCCCGCGTCGCCGAACCGGCGCTCGCAGGCGATGCGGCGACCCGAGCGCGCAAGGCCGCAGAAAAAGACGAGCCCGACCGGCTTGCCCGGCACCGCGCCGCCGGGTCCGGCAATGCCGGTGACGGCGACCGCAAGATCGACCGGCGCGCGGGCCAGCGCGCCTTCGGCCATCTCCAGGGCGCATTCGTGGCTCACGGCGCCGTAACGCGCGATGGTTGCGGCGGCGACGCCGAGCATCTGCTGCTTGGCCTCGTTGGAGTAGGTGACGAAACCGCGGTCGAGCACGAGCGATGAACCGGGAATTTCGCTCAGCGCCGCCGCGACGAGACCGCCGGTGCAGGATTCCGCCGTGGCGAGCTTGAGCCGCCGGGCCTTGCAGAGCTCGAGCACCGCCTCGGCCGCGGCAATCACGTCGCGGTCGGTCACGGCGCGCTCCAGGGAAGCCGCACGGTGGCGGTGGCGAAGGCGGCAATGCCTTCGCCGCGGCCGATAAAGCCGAGTTTCTCGCTGGTGGTTGCCTTCACGGCCACGCGGCCGACGTCGATCCCGGCGATGCGCGCGATGGCGGCGCGCATCGCGTCGCGATAGGGGCCGATGCGCGGTGCTTCGCAAACGACGTTGATGTCGAGATGCGCAATCACGCCGCCGCGCGCCTTCACGCGCTCGACCGCAAAGGCGAGAAAGCGATCCGAACTCGCGCCGCGCCATTGCGGATCGCTCGGCGGGAAGTGCGTGCCGATGTCGCCGTCGGCGAGTGCGCCGAGCACCGCGTCGGTGGCCGCGTGCAGCACGACGTCGGCGTCGGAATGGCCGGCGAGCGCCCGCTCATATGGGATGCGCACGCCTCCCAGTACCACGTGATCGCCTGCGCCGAAGGCGTGCACGTCG
Organism: Pseudolabrys sp.; assembly: GCA_019689975.1. Classification (GTDB taxonomy): domain Bacteria; phylum Pseudomonadota; class Alphaproteobacteria; order Rhizobiales; family Xanthobacteraceae; genus Pseudolabrys. The sequence goes on along the minus strand of JADGGK010000031.1, from coordinate 28,360 downwards.
AAGCCCGAAGCGCTGCGCACGTCGCCGAGCGAGTCGGCATGGATCGCGGCCGCGCGATCGAAATCCTCCGGACCGGTGATCTTGATGTTGCGCGGCTCGCCGGGAAACACGCGCACCTTCATGCCGGCCCATTCTGCGAGCGCGGCATCGTCGGTGAAATGCTCGCGGCCGGCGCGCATGGCGCGCCGATGAGCCTCGAGCAGCGCGGCGAAGGCGAAGGCCTGCGGGGTCTGAATGAGCCGCAGGCTTGCGCGATCGAGGGTGCGGTCGATGGTGCCGTCGGCGGCGACCGTCTTGACCGTGTCGACCACGGGCAAGCCCGGCACCGCGGCGCCGCACGATCCTCCGGCCTCGATCGCGCGCTCGATGAGCGCCCGGCTCGCAAAAGGACGGGCGGCGTCGTGGACCAGGACGAGATCCGGCCCGTGGCGCACCAGCGCCTCGAGCCCGGCGCGTACCGAGGCTTGCCGGGTCGCGCCTCCGAAGACGGGATCGAGGACGCGCGGATCGCGGCCGATCGCCTCGTAATAGGGGGCATGGTCGGGATGGATCACCGGCTGGATGAGGTCGAGCCCGGGCGCGGCGAGCAGCGCCCGCAGCGCGTGCCCCAATACGGTTTCGGCACCGATGAGCCGAAATTGCTTGGGCACGGGGCCGGGGGCCCTGAGGCCCTGTCCCGCCGCCACAACTACCGCCGCCGTCGCTGCCATGACCTTCCACCCCGACGCAGGATGTCGCCGCATCGCCGCCGTGGCTTTAGCGCGTTCGGCGGCAGCGTGAAAACCGGCCCCCGATCCATGGCCGCGCCATCGACCTTTATCTTGCAGCGCAATACTTGCGCCGCAAAAAGGGTTTGTCTAAACTATAGGCATATTTCGATGACGCCTAAAACATAGGCATCGGCGGGGCGCATGGATTTCCCGGCAAAGGGCCTCGACTTGGGTTCGGTGGGCGTGCCCGGCAGGGCCTTCCTGGCTCCGATGGCGGGTATCACCGATACGCCTTTCCGACGCTTGGCGGAACGGCTCGGGGCGAGCCTCGTGGTGTCGGAAATGACCGCCTGTGCCGGCCTCGTGCGCCGCGAGCGCGAGGCGCAGCTGCGCAGCGACGGCCGTGGGATCGCCATTCGCGTGGTGCAGCTCGCGGGCTGCGAGCCGCACTGGATGGCGGAAGGCGCGCGCATTGCCGAAGCGCAGGGCGCGCATGTTGTCGACATCAACATGGGCTGCCCGTCGAAACAGGTCACCGGGGGCGCGGCGGGTTCGGCGCTGATGCGCGACCTCGATCACGCGCTCGCGCTGATCGAGGCAGTGGTCGCGGCGGTGGCGATTCCGGTCACGCTGAAGATGCGGCTGGGATGGGATGCGGCGAGCATCAATGCGCCCGCGCTCGCGCGCCGCGCGGAGGCAGCCGGGGTGCGGATGGTCACGGTCCACGGCCGCACGCGCTGTCAGTTCTACGGCGGCAAGGCCGACTGGGCCGCGGTGCGGGCGGTGAAGGAAGCCGTATCGGTTCCCGTCGTCGTCAACGGCGACATCGATAGCTTCGACGACGCGCTTACGGCGCTGGCGGCATCCGGCGCCGACGCGGTGATGATCGGGCGCGGCGCGCGCGGCCGTCCCTGGTTTCCCGGCCAAGTGGCGCGCTTCCTCGCGACCGGTCGACGCGAGCCAGCGCCGGCATTGGCGACGCAGCGTGCCCTCATCGAAGCCGTCTATGACGAGATGATCGATCATCACGGCCCCGCCGTCGGCGGCCGGCTCGCGCGCAAGCATCTCGGCTGGGCGCTCGACACGGCCGCGGCCACGGTGGGCGCGCCGGCGGCGATGCTCAAGGAACACCGTGCGCGCGTGCTCACGGCCGAGGAGCCGTGTCGCGCGCGCACCCTGCTCGGCGAGGCCTACGAGGCTTTCCAGGCCGGCACATGGAGGAGCGCCGCATGAGCCGCACGCCGGCATTGTCGAAAACGGCCGGCACGCCGGCCGATGCCATGCTGCACGCGCTGCCGCATCCCGTGATCATGGTGGGACCGGAGGGCAATATCGTCGACGCCAATGTGGCGGCCGAACAATTCTTCGACGCGTCGGCGGCGCTGCTGCGTCGCCATTTGCTGCGCGATCTCGTGCCGTTCGGATCGCCGCTGCTGGCCCTCGTCGAGCAGGTGCGCGCGCGGGGGGCGGCCGTCAATGAATACAAGGTCGATTTGGCCACCCCGCGCAATCCCGGCGAGCGCCTGGTCGATCTCCACGTGGCGCCGTTGACGGAATTTCCGGGCCACGTGGTGGTGATGCTGCAGGAGCGCACCATCGCCGACAAGATGGATCGGCAACTCACGCACCGCGGCGCCGCACGATCGGTGATCGCGCTCGCGGCGATGTTGGCGCACGAGATCAAGAATCCGCTTTCGGGCATTCGCGGCGCCGCGCAGCTCCTCGAGCAGTCGGCCGCCGACGAAGACCGCGCGCTGACCAAACTCATCTGCGAGGAGACGGACCGCATCGTGAAGCTCGTGGACCGGATGGAAGTCTTCGCCGACGAGCGGCCGGTCGAGCGGGCACCGGTCAACATCCATGTCGTGCTCGATCACGTCAAGCGTCTCGCGCAATCCGGCTTCGCCCGCCACATCCGCTTCGTGGAGGACTACGACCCGTCGCTGCCGCCGGTCCTGGCCAACCGCGACCAGCTCGTCCAGGTGTTCCTCAATCTCGTGAAGAATGCCAGCGAAGCGATCGGGGAGGGCGCAAGCGACGGCGAGATCCAACTCACCACCGCGTTTCGACCGGGCGTACGGCTGGCCGCACCGGGCAGCAAGACGCGCGTGTCGCTGCCGCTCGAGTTCTGCGTCAAGGACAACGGTCCCGGGGTGCCGGAGGATCTGATGCCGCATCTGTTTGATCCCTTCGTCACGTCCAAGCCGACGGGCAGCGGACTCGGTCTTGCCTTGGTCGCGAAGATCATCGGCGACCACGGCGGGATCGTCGAATGCGAATCCGCGCCGAGACGCACCGTGTTCCGCGTGCTGATGCCGGTCTATAGCGGCGACGACAAGGGCGTCGGCGAGACGCCTTCCGTCGCGGAGGCGAGGTAGCGCCATGCCGACAGGAAGCATTCTGATTGCCGACGACGATGCCGCCATCCGCACCGTGCTCAATCAGGCCCTTTCGCGCGCGGGCTACGAGGTGCGTTCCACCGGCAATGCCGCAACCCTGTGGCGCTGGATCAGCCAAGGGGAGGGTGATCTCGTCATTACCGACGTCGTGATGCCGGACGAGAACGCCTTCGATCTGATCCCGCGCATCCGCAAGCTGCGGCCCGATCTGCCGGTGATCGTGATGAGCGCGCAGAACACCTTCATGACCGCGATCCGCGCATCGGAACGCGGCGCCTACGAGTATCTGCCGAAGCCGTTCGATCTCAAGGAGCTCATCGGCATTGTCGGCCGCGCGCTGGCGGAACCGAAGGACAAAAAGCCGCCGCCGGCGAGGAGCGAGGATCTCGACTCCATCCCGCTCGTCGGCCGTTCGCCGGCGATGCAGGAGATCTACCGCGTGCTCGCGCGGCTCATGCAGACCGATCTCACCGTGATGATCAGCGGCGAATCGGGCACCGGCAAGGAACTCGTCGCCCGCGCCCTGCACGACTACGGCAAGCGGCGCGCGGGACCGTTCGTGGCCATCAACATGGCCGCGATCCCGCGCGATCTCATCGAATCCGAATTGTTCGGCCACGAGAAAGGCGCCTTCACCGGCGCCAATGCGCGCTTCTCGGGACGCTTCGAACAGGCCGAGGGCGGCACCTTGTTCCTCGACGAGATCGGCGACATGCCGATGGAGGCGCAAACCCGCCTGCTGCGCGTGTTGCAACAGGGCGAATACATGACGGTGGGCGGCCGCACGCCGATCAAGAGCGACGTGCGCATCATCGCCGCGACCAACAAGGATCTGCGGCTGCTCATCCAGCAGGGCCTGTTCCGCGAAGACTTGTTCTTCCGCCTCAACGTCGTGCCGTTGCGGCTGCCGCCGTTGCGCGAACGGCTCGAGGACATACCGGACTTGATCCGCCACTTCTTCGCCCAGGCCCAGCGGGAGGGTCTGCCGGCGAAACGGATCGACCAGGAGGCGATTGAGCGACTCATGCGGCACCGCTGGCCGGGCAATGTGCGTGAACTCGAGAACCTCGCGCGGCGCCTTGCCGCGCTGTACCCGCAGGAGACCATCACCGCCGCCGTGGTCGATGCCGAATTGGCGCAGCCTGCGCCGGCAATCGGCGGCCAGGAATCGCGGGTCGAAGAGTCGCTGGCCGCGGCGGTCGAACGTCATCTCGCCGCCTATTTTGCGCGGTTTGCGAACGGACTGCCGCCGGCCGGGCTCTATCACCGGATTCTGCGCGAGGTCGAATACCCGCTTCTCACCGCGGCCTTGGCGGCCACACGCGGCAACCAGATCCGTGCGGCCGATCTTCTCGGCGTCAACCGCAACACCTTGCGCAAGAAGATCCGCGACCTCGACATCCAGGTGTTTCGCGGCGGCCAATGACCGCGGTGGAGCGGAGGGCAGAGGACCCGTGCCGGGCGCGAAGCAATCCCGTCGGCGCGCGCTCTTGTGGTAGACGCCGGCAATGACGCGCGAGTTGCCGGCCCGCTTGCGCTGCAAAACCGAAGCCGGACATCCGGCCCCTGCACACCACCAGCACCGTCGAACGGCGGTTCCGCAAAGTGAGACGACGCACCGGGCGCACGGGCGGCTTCCAGGACAAAACCGGCATGGACCGCATCCTGTTCGCCGTCTTCACCTACGAGAACGCGTCACGGGGCGTCGGCACTCCGTTCCTGACGACCCAGAGCAATTGACCTTGCCGATCGCTTGAGGATCTTGCCCTGAACAACCAGATTTGCGAAAATTGAATTTTGTATTTGCCTCTTTAATTCCGAGCCGGGAGGTTGCCGATGTTGAAATACCTCTGGTTCTGCTTTTCTCTCGCTGGAATTCTCATCGTCAGTCCAGCAACCGCACAGCAGTGCGCGCCGAGCCCGAAGGACGTTAACCGCATTCAGACACTGGTGGAGAGAGCTGCGGCGCTGGTGGAGAGCAAAGGAAAGGCCGCAGCGTTTGCGGAATTCGGAAAACGCGACAGCGAGTGGTGGTACGGCGACACGTACTTGTTTGCCTATGACATGCAAGGCAATGTGCTGCTGAACCCGGCCGTTCCCAGTCGCGTCGGGACCAATCCGCACGACGAGCGGGACAGGAACGGAAAGGCGTTTCATCACGAGCTGATCGAGATGGGACGGGTCAACGGGTCAGGATGGGTGGATTACCTGATCGCGAGACCGGGAAAGGCCAGTCCCTCGCCAAAGTGGAGCTACGTAAAGGCGGTTAAGTTCGACGGCGTCCCGGGAGTCATCGGCGCCGGTTTTTATCTCGACTGAACGGGTGCCGCCGCCACTCCGAGACAAACAGCAGCCCGGAAGAATCCGGGCGGCGCGGACAAATTTGGTCGACTACCGCGCGGTTGCGATATTTGGCATGCCGAGTAGCATGCCGAGGAAGCGATCGGCGAGTTGATCGGATCGGGTAGCGAGCGCGCCATCGATCTTGAGGTGGCCGATCACCCGCTCGATCCAATGTCGCTGGCGATAGCGCCCTCGGTTGCAGCGGATCGCGAGCTTGCGGTTCGACGTCGGCGGGATGACGGCTTTGATGCCGCGCTTCTTGAGGCCATCGCGGATCGGATCGGAATCGTTAGGCCTTCATGAACCCCCGCGGGGACGGCGACCAGAGCCTTCGGCGCCTGCTGCGGCAGATCGATCGGCGGGTTGCAGGTCTTGCCGTCCGCCGCGTCGCCGGGTGAGATCGAAGGCGATGGGACGGCCGACCACGACCCCGCTTTCCGGGCGTCCGCGCAACCGGCAAAATGGGACATAAAGAAAAGAATTGAAGAATGTGCATTGCCGGCGTTCCGCTCGGCAAGGTCGTGCGAAGGACTAAAAAAGCAGCTGGCGGGATCGCCATCCCGACGCGCCGCGTCATGCCCAGCTCTCCCCACCGCGACGACCGATATCGCGCATAATGCCCCACCAATCGACCGCAAGCCGAAGCGGTTCAATCCTTCCACTCCGGCGACGCCGCACCCGCGACGCCTGAGCCCCTACGCCCCGGATTTGTCGCAATCCGGCAACATTGTTGTACAAATGCATCAGTCGCCGGAAGGACATGCAGGCGCCCGCCTTGTTGATCCGCCTGGCCATTCCGGCGGGACGCACCGCGGGGGTTCATGAACGCCGACCCAGCCGCCGCCGCCGAGACCGTTCTTGCCGGGACGCCGGCCAAGCGCGGCGATTCGCGCCTGCTCGGTCCGTTGGCCGTGGGACTGGCGCTGCTGTCGGCCTTCGTCACCTTTGTCGTCCTTGCCGATCTGACGCCGCTGCTGCCCACCCACAATGTCGTCGTCACCCTGCTTTTGGTGAATGCCGCAACCGTCGTGCTGTTGCTGGCGGTCATCGTGCGGGAAGTCTGGCAGGTGGTGCAGGCGCGGCGCAGCGGCCGCGCCGGCTCGCGGCTGCACGTGCGCATCGTCGGCCTGTTCTCGATCATTGCGGCCACGCCGGCCATCCTGGTCGCCGTCGTGGCCAGCGTCACGCTCGATCGCGGCCTCGACCGCCTGTTCTCGACGCGCACGCGCGCCGCGATCGAAAACTCGTTGATCGTCGCGGAAGCCTATCTGCGTGACCATGCGCAGATCGTGCGTTCGGACATCATGGTCATGGCGTTCGACCTCGCGCGCGCCGAGCCGATCTTCAAGAACGACAGGGACAAGCTGCGGCAGTTCCTCACCTTCCAGGCCTCGGTGCGCGGGCTTGCGGCGGCGATCGTATTCGACCGCGATCTAAACGTCGTTGCCCACGCCGATCTCGAAACCAACCAGACCTTCGCGATTCCCCCGCGCGAGGCGCTGCCGCACGTGACCACGACGGAGCCGCAAGTCGTTCTCCTGCCGGATACCAACTACGTGGCCGCGATCGTCAAGATCGACAAATATGACGACTATTATCTTTACGTCGCGCGCCTGCTTGATCCGCGCGTTGTGCCGCAACTTCAGGCCACGCGCGAGAGCGCGCAGGAATATGCCGCGCTCGAGGCGCGGCGCCTCGGCGTGCAGGTCGCCTTCGCCCTGATGTACACCGTGATCGCGCTGACCGTTCTGCTGTCGGCCGTCTGGGTGGGCCTGAATTTCGCCAAATGGCTGATCGCGCCGATCCGTCGCCTGATCGGCGCGGCCAATCTCGTTTCCACCGGCAATCTCTACGTGCGTGTGCCCGTCCATCAGTCCGAAGGCGACCTTGCGAGTCTGGGAGAGACCTTCAACCGCATGACGCAGGAGCTGCGCACGCAACGCGACGACATCATGCGGGCGCGCGACGTGATCGACAGCCGCCGTCGCTTCACCGAAGCCGTGCTGGCGGGCGCCAGCGCCGGCGTGATCGGCATCGACGGCCAGGGGCGGGTGAGCATCGTCAACCGCTCGGCGGAAAAACTCATCGGCTGCAATGAAGCGGAGGCGCTCGGCCGGCCGCTCACCGAAATCCTGCCGGAGGTCGCGGAAATTCTCGCGGCCGCGCGCACCGGCCTGCGCAGCCAGGACCAGGTGACGATCACCCGCCACGGTCGCGAGCGGAATCTCTCGGTGCGCGTGACCAGCGAGCAATCGACCGATTCCGACCGCGGTTATGTGATCACGCTCGATGACATCACCGAGCTCGTCGCCGCCCAGCGTACGGCCGCCTGGGCGGACGTCGCGCGGCGCATTGCCCACGAGATCAAGAACCCTCTGACGCCCATTCAACTGTCGGCCGAACGGCTGCGGCGCAAATACGGCAAATCCATCGGCAATGATCGCGACGTGTTCGAACAATGCACCGAGACGATCATCAGGCAGGTCGACGACATCCGGCGCATGGTCGACGAGTTCTCGCGCTTCGCCCGCATGCCCAAGCCGGTATTCGCGGCCGACGATCTCGCCGACACCATCCGGCAGGCCGTCTTCCTGATGCGCGTCGGCAATGCCGATATCGATATCGACGCGGAAATCGCCGAAGACCCGATGCCGGCGCGGTTCGATCGCCGCCTCATCTCGCAGGCGCTGACCAACATCATCAAGAACGCGGCCGAGGCGATCGCCGCCGTGCCGCCCGCCGAACTCGGCAAGGGGACGATCCGCGTCTTTGCCGAGCGGCACGGCGAGGACATCGTCATCGACGTCGTCGACAACGGGATTGGGCTGCCCAAGGAAAGGCGCAGCCGCTTGCTCGAGCCTTACGTGACGACCCGCGAAAAGGGGACCGGGCTCGGCCTTGCCATCGTCAGCCGCATCGTCGAGGAGCACGGCGGCCGGATCGAGCTGCGCGACGCCTGCGAGCGCATCCCCGGTCAACGCGGCGCCATGGTGCGGCTGCGGATCGCGGCCAAGGGCAAGCCCGCAAGCGCCGCGGAGGCGGAATTGCAGAAGACTTGAACGACACGGTGAATGCATGAACGCCGACATATTGATCGTCGACGACGAAGCGGATATCCGCGATCTGGTGGCCGGTATCCTTCAGGACGAGGGCTACGTCACCCGCACCGCACGCAACAGCGACGAAGCGCTGGCTGCAGTCGTGGCTCGGCGGCCGAACCTCATCTTCCTCGACATCTGGCTGCAGGGCAGCAAGCTCGACGGCCTGCAGCTGCTTGATGCGTTCAAGCACGAGCATCCCGACGTACCGGTGGTGATGATTTCCGGCCACGGCAACATCGAGACGGCGGTCGCGGCGATCAAGCACGGTGCCTATGATTTCATCGAGAAGCCGTTCAAGGCGGATCGACTGGTGCTTGTTGCCGAACGCGCGTTGGAGACGTCGCGACTCAAGCGCGAGGTCAAGCAGCTCAAGCAGAAGGCGAGCCAGATCCCGGTGCTGATCGGGCAGTCGCCGGCCGTGTCGCAATTGCGGCAGACGATCGAGAGGGTGGCGCCGACGAACAGCCGCGTTCTCGTCGTCGGACCTTCGGGCGCCGGCAAGGAGCTCACGGCGCGCATGATCCATCATCTTTCCGCGCGCGCCAACGGTCCCTTCGTGGTGATCAACGCCGCGGCGATCACCCCGGACCGCATGGAAATCGAATTGTTCGGCGTCGACGGCGGCAACGGCGCCGAACACCGCAAGGCGGGCGCGCTCGAGGAGGCCGACGGCGGCACGCTGTTCATCGACGACATCGCCGACCTGCCGCGCGAGACGCAGAACAAGATCCTGCGCGTTTTGGTCGACCAGACCTTCCAGCGCGTCGGCGGTCACGGCAAGGTCGCCGTCGACGTGCGCGTCATCTCGTCGACGTCACGCAATCTCGAAGCGCTGATCGCGGAGGGGAAGTTTCGCGAAGATCTCTATCACCGGATATCGGTCGTGCCGATCCGGGTTCCGCCGTTGGCGGAGCGCCGGGAAGACATCCCCGCGCTGGTCGAATTCTTCATGGAACAGATCTCGTTGGCCACCGGCCTGCCCAAGCGGCGCATCGGCGAGGATGCCATGGCCGTTTTGCAATCGCACAACTGGCCGGGCAATGTGCGCCAGCTGCGCAACAATATCGAACGTTTGATGATTCTCGCCGGCGGGGATCCGGATGCGGTATTGAATGCCGGCATGTTGCCGCCCGACGTCGGCTCCATGGTCCCGACCATGCCGAACGGGAACGGCGGCGAATATTTGATGGGCCTGCCGCTGCGCGACGCACGCGAAGCCTTCGAGCGCGAGTACCTGATCGCGCAGATCAGCCGTTTCGGCGGCAATATTTCGCGCACCGCGGAATTCGTCGGCATGGAACGCTCGGCGCTGCATCGCAAGCTCAAAGCGCTGGGAATCGGGTAGCTTGACATCCCACATGTGTCGGGGGCCGGAGCGGCCTTGCTCCGGCAAGCGTGATCGGGCCTCGGCCTGCTGCCGGCGCCCGCAGCGGCGGTAGAATCGCACCATGTCCCGCATCGTCTACGTCAACGGCCGTTTCTGGCCGGCCAGGAAGGCGGCAATCGCGGTTGAAGACCGCGGCTATCAATTTGCCGACGGCGTCTATGAAGTTTGCGAGGTACGCGGCGGCAGGCTCGTCGACGAACGGCGTCATCTCGCCCGCCTTGCGCGTTCGCTCGGCGAACTCGGCATTGCATTGCCGATGTCGATGGCCGCGTTGTCGCTCGTGATGCACGAGACCGTGCGTCGCAACCGCGTGAGCGACGGGATCGTCTATGTTCAGGTCACCCGGGGTGTCTCGCGCCGCGATTTTCCCTTTCCCGCGCCCGCCGTGAAGCCGTCCCTGGTCGTGCTGGCGCGGAGCAGCGACCGCACGCGGCTCGAGGCCATGGCCGCGAAGGGCATTGCCGTCGTCACCATGCCGGACATCCGCTGGGGCCGGGTCGACATCAAGTCGATCGCGCTCCTGCCCAATGTGCTCGCCAAGCAGGCCGCGCGCGAGGCCGGCGCGTGGGAGGCCTGGCTGGTGGACGAAGACGGGCGCGTGACCGAGGGCGCATCCTCGAACGCCTGGATCGTGTCCGCGGACGGCACGCTGATCACGCGTCCGCTGGGCAGCGACATTCTACCGGGCGTTACCCGTGCGGTGGTGATGGAGATTGCCAAGGCACGCGGGCTTGCGCTTGCCGAACGGCCGTTCACCGTGGCGGAGGCCTATGCGGCGCGCGAGGCCTTCATCACCTCGGCAAGTCAAATCGTGCTGCCGGTCACGCGAATCGACGGCCGTCCTATCGGCGACGGCGCGCCGGGCCCGATCGCCGCGGCGTTGCGCCGGGCCTACCACGACCACGCCGAGTTCTCGTGATTCGACAACCGCAAAGACGGATGGACGACTCACCGCCGCGGGTCCTAATGAACATGCTCGGGTAGGGGAGGGGCTTCATGGCACCGGCACAAGGCGCATCACCGATCCTCGTCGACGACCTGTTCGAGGCCGCGACCACGGCCCACCGCGACGGCCGCCTGCCGCAGGCCGCCAGGCTCTACGGCGAGGTTCTTGCGGCCAAGCCCGATCATTTCGACGCTTTGCATATGCTCGGCGTCATCAAGCTCCAGCACGGCGAACTGGGCGAAGCGCTGCGGCTGATGTTGCGCGCGCTCGAGACCGAGCCGCGGTCTCCCGACGTGCTCATCAATTACGGGCTGACGCTCAACGCGCTCAACCGCCTGGACGAAGCGCTCGCCAGTTTCGACGCTGCCATTGCCATCAAACCCGACGCGGCGGCCTACAACAATCGCGGCAGCGTGCTCAACAAGCTCGGCCGCTTCGACGAGGCGATCGCGAGCTACGCGCGGGCCATCGCGCTCCAGCCCGATTATCCGGAGGCCTTTTTCAATCGCAGCAACGTCTATATCCGCCAGAGGCGCTATGTCGAGGCGCTGAAGGATGCCGACCGCGCGATCGCGCTACGGCCGAATTACGTCAAGGCGCACAACAACCGCGCGAATGCGCTCAACGCGCTGCACCGCTATCAGGAATCGCTGCAGGCGGCCGAACGCGCCGTCGCGCTCGATCCGCACTCCGCGGCGGGGCATTACAGCCGAGGCAACGCGCTCGCGCGGCTCGGCCGCCACGCCGAGGCGCTGGAAGCCTATCAGCGTGCGGTCGCCCTCGATCCCAATCACGCGGAGGCGCAATGGAACGAAGCGCTGACGCGGCTAAGACTCGGTGATCTGCGCGGCGGTTTCGACAAATACGAATGGGGCTGGATGCGCTTCGAAGCCGTCGAATACAAACGGCGCAATTTCGCGCGGCCGGTATGGAACGGCGAACCGTTGTCCGACCGGCGCATTCTGGTGCACGCGGAGCAGGGCCTCGGCGACACCATTCACATGGCGCGCTATGTGCCGCTGCTCGCGCAGCGCGGCGGCCGCGTGCTGCTGGAAGCGCAACCGACCTTGACCGGACTGCTGAGGTCGCTTTCCGGCGTGGCGCAGGTGATAGGCCGCGGCGAGCCGCTGCCCGATTTCGATCTACATTGCCCGATGATGCATCTGCCCAAAGCCTTCCGCACCGATCTGGGCAGCATTCCCGCCACCGTTCCCTATCTCTCCGCCGATCCCGCGCGCGTGGCGGCCTGGCGCGATCGCCTGCCGCCCCGGCGCGGGCTGCGCGTCGGCCTGGTCTGGTCAGGCAACAAAATTCACAGCAATGATTACAACCGGAGCATGCGGCTGGCCGAGATGGCGCCTCTGCTCGATATCGACGGGGTGGACTTCATCGGATTGGTGAAGGAAGTCCGCGAAGGCGACGCCGCCATGCTTGCCGCCGAACCGCGCATCGCCTCGATCGGGCCGCAGCTTGCCGATTTCAGCGACACGGCCGCGGTGGTCGCGCAGCTCGATCTCGTCATCACCGTCGACACGGCGGTCGCGCATCTTGCAGGGGCGCTCGCCAAGCCAGTGTGGATCCTCATCCCGTTCTTTTTCGACTGGCGCTGGCTGATCGGACGGAGCGACAGTCCGTGGTATCCGACCGCGCGCCTGTTCCGCCAGCCGGTGCAAGGCGACTGGAAAAGCCCGATCGCAGCCGTCGGCGCGGCGCTCGGCCGCATGCGCACATCTGGCAAAGAGCAAAATATATCAATAGCTTGATATTCGTCGCCATAAGTTTTGCTTGCGTGGCGCGGGCGCCTGCCATCTAATAGACGTCTTCAATCCCGGAATGTCGGCGCGTGGGGTTGAACGGGGCAAATGCCTGCGGAACGCATGTCGAGGATACGAGGCGACGAGGTCTCGCGCATGAAGACGCGGGCGAAAATGGAACAACGGCAATGGCAGCCGATCGTGGGCAAAATCTGCAAGATACGTTCCTCAATCACGTTCGCAAAAGCAAGGTTCCGCTCACCATCTTTCTGGTGAATGGGGTGAAATTACAGGGCGTGGTCACCTGGTTTGACAATTTCTGCGTTCTGCTGCGTCGTGACGGGCATTCGCAGCTCGTCTACAAGCATGCGATCTCGACCATCATGCCGGGTCACCCGATTCAACTGTTCGAAGGCGGCGAGGAATCTCCCGCCGCAGAGAAGGCCTAGTTGGAACCGCGACGGCGGGACCAGGGGAAGCTGACATCGGACCCGGCGCCGCAGCCGGGCGAGGCGGGGCGTGCGCTCGTGATCGAGCCGTGGCTGAAAGCCTCGTCGCGGCTTGGCGCCGCGCGGGCGAGCGAGCATGCGCGCTTGCCGCAGGCGCGGCTCGAGGAGGCGGTGGGGCTCGCGCGCGCCATCGGTCTTGAGGTGGTGGAGCAGGGGCTCGTCACGCTCGCCGGCATCCGCCCGGCCACCTATATCGGCGCCGGCAAGGTCGACGAGATCGCCGGGCTGGTGAGATCCCGCGCAATCTCGCTTGTGGTCATGGATTGCCCGATCTCGCCGGTGCAGCAGCGCAACCTGGAGAAGGCCTGGAATGCCAAGGTCCTCGACCGTACCGGCCTGATTCTGGAAATCTTCGGCCGGCGCGCGCGCACGCGCGAGGGCGCGCTGCAGGTCGAGCTCGCGCACCTCACCTACCAAAAGAGCCGCCTCGTTCGCTCTTGGACCCACCTCGAGCGTCAGCGCGGCGGTTTCGGATTCCTCGGCGGACCGGGCGAAACGCAGCTCGAAGCCGACCGTCGTCTCATCGAGGAACGCATCGCGCGCATCGAGAGCGAGCTCGACAGGGTCAAGCGCACCCGCAAGCTGCATCGCGCGGCGCGCCGGCGCGTGCCTTATCCCGTCGTCGCGCTCGTCGGCTACACCAATGCCGGCAAATCGACGCTCTTCAACCGCATGACGGCGGCGAGCGTGCTCGCGGCCGACATGCTGTTCGCGACCCTCGATCCGACCCTGCGGGCGATCACCCTGCCGCACGGCATGCGCGTCATCCTGTCCGACACCGTCGGTTTCATTTCCGATTTGCCGACCATGCTGGTGGCGGCCTTTCGCGCCACGCTCGAAGAGGTCATCGAGGCCGACGTCATCTTGCACGTGCGCGACATGTCGCACGATGACGCGCCGGCGCAATCGCGGGACGTGGTCGCCGTGCTGGGCGAGCTCGGCATCGAACCGCGGGACCCGCGGCTGATCGAGGTGTGGAACAAGATCGACCGGCTGGACGGTGCCGCGCGCGAGCGCCTCGCCAATCTTGCCGCGCGCGCCGAATCTCGTCCGGTCCTGGTGTCGGCAGCAAGCGGGGAGGGGTTCGATCGTCTTGCCGAGGCGATCGAGGCGCGTCTTTCGGCGGCACGGCAAACGCTGCGCCTGACGCTCGACGCCGCGGACGGCGCGGGTCTGAGCTGGCTCTATCGCCATGTCGAGGTCCTCGACAGGCGGATGACGGGCCCCGACCGGCTCGCGCTCACCGTGCGCGCCGACGCCGAGAAAGCGGCGCAGCTGCGGGCGAAATTCGGCGCGTAGAACGCCGGCGGCCGCGGTCAGGGCGCCTTCTCGGCCGCCTTGGCCTCGTCCCACAGCGCGTCCATCTCGGCGAGGCTTGCCTCCTGCGGCGTCCTGCCTCGCACCGCGAGCGCCCGCTCGACGGCGCCGAAGCGGCGCACGAATTTGAGATTGGCGAGCCGCAGCAGGCCCTCCGGATCCGCCTTCAGATGGCGCGCCAGATTGACGACGGCGAACAAAAGGTCGCCGACTTCCGTCCGCGCTGCGTCCGGCCGGCCGCCATCGAGCGCCGCGGCGATCTCGTCGACCTCCTCGCGGATCTTGGCGAGGACCGCGCCTATGTCGTTCCAGTCGAAGCCGACGCGGGCGGCTTTCTCCTGCAGCTTGAGCGCGCGGGTCAGCGCGGGCAAAGCGAGCGGCACGCCCTCGAGCGTCCCCGTGGCCGCGGCCCCGCGCTGCGCCCGTTCCTGCGCCTTGATGCGCTCCCACAGGCCCTCGACCGCCTGCGGCGTGTGTTCCGGCGCATCGGCAAAGACATGCGGATGGCGCCGCAGCAGCTTGGTGGTGATCGCTTCCACCACGTCGCCGAAATCGAAGGCGCCTTGCTCCTCGGCCATGCGGGCGTGATAAACGACCTGCAGCAGAAGGTCGCCGAGTTCGTCCTTGAGGCCGGGAAGGTCGCCCCGCGCGATCGCGTCGACCACTTCGTAGGCCTCCTCGAGCGTGTAAGGCGCGATGGTCGAGAAATCCTGCGCGAGGTCCCACGGGCAGCCGCTCCCCGGCGTGCGCAGCCTCGCCATGATCTCGATCAGGCGGCGGATATCGCGACTGGGCTGCACGGGCATGGCGGGAAAAGCGGCACGCGGCCGCGGCAAGAGGCGGGGCACGAGCCTAGCAAATCCGCCGGCCGGCGGCGACCGGCTCCCACGGTGGCGTGATTCGCAGAAGATATATTATGGAATATTTTGATCATGTCACGGTGTTTCAATCAACTAACTGGCATTTCGAATGTATCACATAATCTGTTGACGAGACGGCCGGGAACGGGACCGAGGCCGTCGCCGCGGGCGGGCTTGCCGCGAGGCGGAATGGCGCCCGGCCCTGCCAAAGCCTTCGGTCCCGCATTCCCCGCCGCAGTCCGATCCGGACAAGCCCGCCCGCGGTGGGCGCCCGCGCAAGGCACCAAGGGCGCCCGCCACCCCTTCATGGGGAGTCGAGCTCGCCTTCCAACTGCATGCCGTCGAAGGCGGGTTCGATGTGCGGCGGCAGGCTCGCGCGCAGCGTGGCATAATCGAGATCGCAGTGAAGATTGGTCAGGACCGCGCGCTTCGGCTTGACGCGGGCGATCCAGGACAGGGCCTCGTCGAGGTTCATATGGCTGGGATGGGGCAGTCTGCGCAGCGCGTCGACGATCCACACGCTGAGACCCTCGAGCAGCGGCAGGCTTTCCTCCGGCAGGCCCTTGATGTCCGCGGAATAGGCGACATCGCCGAAGCGGAATCCGAGCGAGGCCATATCGCCGTGATGCTGCAGGATCGGTATGACCGGGATTGCGCCCCCTTCGCCGTCGATCACGATCCGCCGCCCCGCCTCGAGTCGATGCTCGTTGAGGATCGGCGGATATTCGCTGCCCGGCGGGGTTGCGAAGCAATAGCCGAAGCGCGCATGCAGGGCGCGCGAGGTCGGCTCATCGAGGTAAATGTCGACGCGCCGGCGGTTCCTGATGAAAAGCGGCCGCAGGTCATCGATCCCGTGCGTATGATCGGCATGTTCATGCGTGATCAGCACCGCGTCGAGCCGATCGACCTCGGCGTCCAGAAGCTGCATGCGCAGGTCGGGCGAACAGTCGACCAGAACGCGCGTCACCCGCCCCGGCGCGCCGCGTCGCTCCACCAGCAGCGCACAGCGCCGGCGGCGGTTCTTCGGTTCGTTCGGGTCACAGTCCCCCCAGCCGAGCGCGACGCGCGGCACGCCCATCGAGGAACCACAGCCGAGAATGGTGAAGGTGAGGCTCATGCCGCATTCGGCAGTGCGCGCGGCACCTTCGCGAACAGGCGATGGAAATTTTCGGTGGTCTGCCGCGCGATCTCGTCAAAAGACGCGCGCCGCACCGCGGCGAGTACTTTCGCCGTTTCGACCACATGGGCCGGCTCGCACCGCTTGCCGCGATGGGGTTCGGGCGCGAGATAGGGCGCATCCGTCTCGAGCAGGATGCGCTCGGCCGGCAGCTCGGCGGCGATCGCCCGCAGCTGTTCCGAGCGTTTGAAGGTCAATATGCCCGTGAACGACACATAGAAGCCGAGCTCGATCGCGGTCAGGGCCAGGTCGCGTCCGCCGGTGAAGCAATGCAGCACCGCCGGGAAGGCCCCCTTCCCGCATTCCTCCTTCAGAATGCGCGCCATGTCAGCGTCGCAGTCGCGCGAATGGATGACGAGCGGCAACCCGGTTTCGCGTGCGGCGGCGATGTGTTGCCTGAGGCTCGCCTCCTGCGCCGGGCGGGGACTGTTGTTGCGGAAGTAATCAAGGCCGGATTCGCCGATGGCCACGATTTTCGGGTGCCGCGCCAGATCCGCCAACATGCGCGCATCGACATCCGCCTCCTCATGCGCGTGGTGGGGATGAGTGCCGATCGAGCAGAAGACGTCTGCAAATTCTTCCGCGATCGCCAGCACCTGCGCGTGCCGCTTCACCCGCGTGGAGATCGTCACCATGCGGGAAATGCCGGCCGCCCGGGCGCGTGCCACCACCGCCTTCGCCTCGCCGGCAAGGTCGGGAAAGTCGAGGTGACAATGGCTGTCGACAAGCACGATCAGACCTTTTCCGCTACCGCGGCTTCGACATAGCGCGGAAAAACCGGAGAAGGGGGCGGCAAAGCGACGCCCGGGGCGATGCGCCTGCGCGGCGCAAGCGCCGCGAAGGAACGTTCGCCCGGCGCCACGCCCAACAGATCGAGCAATTTCGCCGCCGAAGCGGGCATGAAAGGCTGGATCAGGATCCCGATCCGTCGCAGCACTTCCGCCGTCACATAGAGAACGGTCTTCTGCCGCGCAGGGTCCGTTTTTGCCAGCGCCCAGGGCGCCTGCGCGGCGAAATACCGGTTGGCGTCGGCCACCACCGCCCAGATCTCGCCGAGCACCTGGTGCAGCTGCTGGCTTCGCATGTGCTCGCGCGCGGCGTGGATCAGCGCGTCGGCCGCGGCCAGCATGGTCCGATCCGCCTCGCTCATGCGGCCCGGCGCCGGCAGGCGGCCGCCGAAGGCCTTGCCGATCATCGACAGCGAGCGCTGTGCCAGATTGCCGAGATCATTGGCAAGGTCCGCGTTGATGCGGTTGACGATCGCCTCGTGGCTGTAACTGCCGTCCTGTCCGAAGGGCACTTCCCGGAGAAAGAAATACCGGAGCTGATCGACGCCGTAAGTCGCCGCCATGGCGAAAGGGTCGATCACGTTGCCCACCGACTTCGACATCTTCTCCCCGCGATTGAACAGGAATCCGTGCGAAAAGATCCGTCGCGGCAGATCGATGCCGGCCGACATCAGGAATGCCGGCCAATAGACGGCGTGAAAGCGCACGATATCCTTGCCAATGACGTGCAGCGCGGCCGGCCAATAACGCCTGAATTTCTCGCTGTCGACCTTCGGATAGCCGACGCCGGTAAGATAATTGGTGAGCGCGTCGACCCAGACATACATCACATGCCTGGCATTGCCCGGCACCTTGACGCCCCAGTCGAAGGTCGTGCGCGAGATCGAGAGATCCTGCAGCCCGCCGCGCACGAAGCTTACGACCTCGTTGAAGCGCTCCTTGGGCAGGACGAAATCGGGCACGCGCGCATAAAATTCAAGCAGCCTGCCCTGATAGGCCGAAAGGCGAAAGAAATAGCTCTCCTCCTCGACCCACTCAACGGGCGTGCCGGTCTTCACCGCCACGCGCCGGTTCTGTTCATCGAGACGGGTCTCGTCCTCGGCATAGTAGGCCTCGTCCCGCACCGAATACCAGCCGGCATATTTGCCGAGGTAGATGTCGCCCGCCTTTTCCATGCGGCGCCAAATCGCTTCCGATGCGCGGTGATGCCGTTCTTCCGTGGTGTGGATGAAATCGTCGTTCGAACAGTCGAGAAGCCGCACCATCCGCTCGAATAGCGGCACGTTGCGGTCGCGCAGCTCGCGCGCCGTCAGACCTTCGCGCGCCGCCGTCTGCAGCATCTTCTGCCCGTGTTCGTCGGTCCCGGTGAGAAAATAGACATCGTAGCCGTCGAGCCGCATGAAGCGCGCTATCGCATCGGTCGCGATCGCCTCATAGGCGTGACCGATATGCGGCGGCCCGTTGGGATAGGAAATCGCGGTCGTGACATAGTAGGAGGGCAAGGCACCGCCCGCTCCCCTGCCCCGTCGCCGGGCGGTATCGCGCGCCTTGCCGGCATTCGCCGCGCGCGGCCGTCTTACGCGTTGCGGCGCAACCTTCGCCGTCCGTGTCTTGCGCTTCTTGCCGGCCGCCGCGCGCGCCCTGCCTGTTTTGCCGGCGGCGAGGCGTCGCGCACGAGGCTTGCGCCGCGACGTCGTTCCTGCTCCTCGCTTGCCGGCCTGGCGCATCGTCCGCTTCGTCCACTTCGAGCCGTCGGCCAAAGACAGCATGGCCGGGTGCGGGACCCGGCCACCACGAACCCGGCGGTTAGGTATCAATCAATCGCCGAGCCGGCAAGCCGCGCGAGCGATCGCCGGACCGCCCGGCCACCGCGCAAGCCGGTCGCGACGCTCAGGCCGTGACGTCGAGGAGCGCCGCGGTCATGCGCGCCTCGCCGCGGAACACCGCCGCATTGGCCGCGAAGGCGACGCGCGCCTCGAGCGCCCGCGTGACCGCGACGGCGAGGTCGACATCGGCCGGCGCCGACGGGCCGCTCGCCGCCGGGGTCCGGCCGGATCGCAAACCGGCGATCGCGGCGGCCGAGCCTTGCAGGCGCAGAGCCGCCGCCTGCATCCCGGAGACGGCGATGATGCTGGCGGTATTCACGGATACGGTCTGTAGCCCCCGTCGGCAAATTCATTCTTCGACCAACCGCTAAAAATTGACGTAACTGCCGCCGGTACCGCTCGCGACGACGAGCGCAGGCGTTGGCGCCGGGCTAATCCGCGCAGAGCTTGTCCAATCTCTCCAGCACCGTGCCGATTGCCTCGGCTTCCTTCTCGCTGAGGTTCTCCATCGACTCCATCAGGGCGACGTATTCCGGACCGAGCTGCTGGCTCATCTCGTCCATCCGTTTGCCGATCTCTTCCATCTTCTTGTTGTCTTTTTTCTGTTCGGCCTCCTGCACCGCATCGCCGAGCTTGACCATGTCGCAATAGGTCTTGATCTTGGCCTTGTCGGCGCTGATCAGCTTGACGACGCGTTCTGCGTCGGCCGGGCTCGCCTTCTTCTGCGCCTGCACGCCGAGCGGCATCAATACCGTCACGGCCGCGGCCACCATTGGCACCAGACTGCGTCGCATCGACCGTCCCTTCCGCTGTTCGCGCGACATCGCGTCGGCGCGATCGCTCCGATATACCTCATGAAACCTAGCCCAGCGCCACTTTCCGCACAACCGCGCGGGCGGGCACCCGGCGCCGGCGCGGCATCGCCCTCGCGCCTTGCCGCAGCAATCCCTCGGCGAATTGTGATCGCCCCTCCGCGGCATTGATGCGCTATCATGGACGACGATGACAACGACAATGGGGGAGGTTCGCCATGGCTCGCCGTCCGGTCCCGGTGCAAGTTGCGCCCAAGGGCATGGGTCTCAACGACTTTGTCGCAATGCAGGAAGGCTTCTTCGCCGCCGAAGGTCTCGACGTCGCCTTTGACTGGCAGATCTTCCGCGGCACCCAGTCGAGCTGGAAACACCTCGACTATTTCCAGCGGCCGCAGGACAGACCCTATACCGAGACCAAGCAGGAGGTCGTGCAGGGTGCCTGCCTATGGGGAACGATCTGCAATGCCAGCGCCGGCATGGGGCGCGTCGTCACCGAGGGTTACGGCGTCTCGCCGTGGGCGATCTTCGTGCGTCCGGACTCGACGATCCGCAAGCCCGAGGATCTCAAGGACGTGCCCATTGCGGTCGGGATGCGGGCCGGCAGCCATTTCAACGTGCCCTATCGGCTCGAAAAATATCTGCCGCTCGATCATATCAAGACGGTCAATACCGGCGGCTTCGGGGCGCGGCTCAAAGCGCTGCTCGACGGCGAGGTCGAGGCGGCGAGCCTGCTGCCGCCGCAGATCGCGATGGCCGAGCAGCTCGGCCTGCGCAAGATCATCGAGGATACCTTCAAGACGCTGTGGTGGGTTCCGGAAAACGCGCCGCCCGAGGTGGTGCGCGGCTATATGCGCGCGCTCGATCGCGCCGAGCAGGCGCTCGAGGCCGATCTTCCCAAATATCTCCCGCTGTGGAAGCTCGCGGTGCCGCCGGAATTCGAGACGTTCCATCCCTGGGATTTCAGCCAATTCGGCCGCGGCGAACGGTTCGTCAACGCACCGCTGCCGCGCGAGGAGTTCGACGCGGTCTTCCGACAGGTCGAGCGCTGGGGTCTCGACCAATATCTCAAGCAACGCGACCCCGCGGCCCTCGCCTATTCCGCCTGAGCCGGGACAATGGCACCGCCGCCCGCCGCATTCGTGCTCGTGCACGGCGCCTGGTCGGGCGGCTGGTGCTACCACAAGGTGGCTGAACGGCTGCGAGCGGCTGGCCATCGCGTGTTCACGCCGACGCTCACCGGGCAAGGGGAGCGTGCGCATCTTTTGGACGGGAGGATCAATCTCAGCCTTCACATCACCGACGTGCTCAACGTTCTGCACTACGAGGAACTCACCGGAGTCGTGCTCGCGGGCCACTCCTATGGCGGCATGGTCATCACCGGCGTTGCCGACCGCGCGGCCGAACGCATCGCCGCGCTCGCCTATCTCGACGCGTTCCTTCCCCACCATGACCAGTCGCTGTTCGACATCAATCTACCGGCCAATACGCAACGCTTCATCGCCGCGGCGGGGGGCCTCGGCGGACTTGCCGTCCCGCCCCCGCCGGCCGCGTTCTTCAACGTCAATGCCGCCGACGCGGCGCGCGTCGACCGGCTGGCAACCCCCTTCCCGCTCGGCTGCTTCACGGAAAAAATCAAGTTGACCGGGAAGTGGGAAAGCATCGCCAGGCGCGCCTATGTCCACGCCACGGTGCTGCCGCGCGAAAGTCCGTTCCAACGCTTCTATGAGCGGACCAGGAACGATCCGGCCTGGGTCACGCATAGCCTGGCCTGCGGTCATCACGTCATGCTCGATGAGCCCGAGCAAGTGACCGACATTCTCCTCGCGCTCATGCCCGCTTGACGGCGAGGCGGCGATCGAGGCGATCCCGCCCGATTAAGCTTAACCGCCGATCGCCCGTCCAAGCCTCTGCGGATGCTGCTAAGACAACGGCGCAAACCGTGTTTTTCCGCCGAGGCGCGCTCCATGAACATCGCCGTCGTCCCGTTCCGCTGCCGTCTGCAATGCGACGTGGCCGTGATCGGCGCCGGCCCTTACGGGCTTGCCGCCGCCGCACATCTGCGCGCGGCCGGACTCGAGGTCCGGGTGTTCGGCGAGCCGATGTCGTTCTGGCGCCACCACATGCCTGAGGGCATGAAGATCCGCTCGCCCTGGCAAGCGACGCACATCGCCGATCCGCAGGCGGCGTTGACGCTCGACCGCTATTTCCTCGAGGCCGGTCTTGCGCGTCCCACCTTGCTTCCGCTTGCGCAGTTCGTCGACTACGGGCTGTGGTTTCAAAACCATGCCGTCCCCGATCTCGATCAACGCCAAGTCGTCGCCGTCGACGCGGCCGATGACGAGTTCCGCCTTGCGCTTGCCGACGGCGAGATCGTGGCCGCGCGCCGCGTGATCATGGCCACCGGGCTCCTCGGCCACGAATATCGTCCTGCGGCATTCGCCGGCCTGCCGCGGGAGCTGGTTTTTCATTCCTGCGAACACGGTGCCTCCGCGCCCTATCGCGGCAAGCGAGTGGCGGTCATCGGCCGCGGCCAGAGCGCCTGCGAGTCGGCGGCCTTGCTGCACGAGGCCGGCGCCGAGGTGGAAATCATCTCGCGCGGTCATGTCGAATGGAACGCGGACCCGCAGCGGCGCGGCGTCCTGCGGCGCAGCGTGCGTGCCGCGCTCGGGCAGCGCCTGATTCCGCCCTCGCAGGTCGGTCCCTTTCCCCTGAGCTGGCTCAACGAGGCGCCGGGCCTCATTCACAGCCTGCCGTCCTCGCTACGGGCGCGCGTCAATGAAACCTCCTTGCGACCCACGGCGATCACCTGGCTGCGCGAACGGATCCGACACGTGCCGATGCTCGGCGGACAACGGATCAGGCAGGCGCGGCGCGCCGCGAACGGCGTGGTGCTCGAGCTCGACGGCGCAAGCCGACAATTCGATCACGTCGTGCTGGCGACGGGCTATCGTTTTTCCGTGGATCGCGTGGCGCTTCTTGCGCCGCGCCTGCGTGGTAAAATCGTGCAGCGCGACGGACTGCCGGTGCTCGATGCGCGTTTCGAGTCGAGCGTGCCAGGGCTGCATTTCCTTGGCGCGGCGGCGGTCGGCAGTTTCGGCCCGCTCCTGCGTTTCATCGCCGGGGCGGGATTTGCCGCCCGGCGCGTCACCCGGGCCGCGGCGCGCGGCCGCCGTGCGACGGCGCCTTCCCTCCCGCTCGCCGCGCTCGCCGAGCACGACTGACCATGCCTCCGCACACCGCTCCGCCCGGCGCCTTGGTGGTGGGGGGAGCCCATGTCAGCCTCGGCATTGCCCGCAGTCTCGGACGACGCGGCATCCCGGTCTGGCTGCTCGCCGATCATCCGCTGCCGCGATGGTCGCGCTTTGTGCGCCGCTGTTTCGATTGGCCCGGCGCGGATCATCCCCGCGCGCTCGACATGATCCTGGACATCGCCGCGCGGCACGAGCTCGCGGGCTGGGTCCTGATCGCCACCGGCGACGAGGACATGCGCCTGATCGCCCGCCATCGGGCCGAGCTGTCCAGGCGCCTGTTCGTGGCGACGCCGGATTGGGAGACGGCGCGGTGGACCTTCGACAAGCGCCTGACCTATCGCCGCGCCGCGGCGCTCGCCTTGCCGACACCGTGGACCGCCGAACCGCGGACGCTCGCCGATATCGAGCAGCTCGAATGCGCCTTCCCCGTGATTCTCAAGCCCGCCTATCGCCAAGGCGGCGACGCCTTCGGACGGGCGAAAGCCTGGAAGGCCGACGACCGCGCGTCGCTTTTTGCGCTCTACCGCCGCGCCCGCGCGTTGCGGGCCGAGGACGCGGTGCTCATCCAGGAATGGATCCCAGGTGGCGGCGAGGCGCAGTTTTCCTGCGCCGGCCTGTGGCGCGATGGCGAGCCGGTGGCGTTGATGACGGCGCGGCGCAGCCGCCAATATCCGGTCGACTTCGGACGTTCCAGCACCTTCGTCGAAAGCATCGAGCGGAACGAGATAGCCGATCTTGCCTGCCGCCTGCTCGGCTCGCTCCGCTACACCGGCGTCGCCGAGGTCGAGTTCAAGTACGACGCCCGCGACGGACGATTCAAGCTGCTCGACGTCAACGGCCGGTTCTGGACCTGGTGCGGTCTTGGCACCCTTGCCGGCACCGATTTCCCCTATCTCGCCTGGCAGCTCGCGCGCGGCGAGACGATCGCGCCCTGCCGCGCGCGGCCGGGGGTGGCCTGGATGCACGCGCGCTGCGACCTTCCGGCCGCCTGGAGCGACATGCGTCGCCGCCGCTTGAGCCTGCGCGCATATCTGGCGGGCCTGCGCCAGCCCCTCGCATTCGCCTCGTTCGCCGTCGACGATCCGCTGCCGGCTTTCATGGAGCTTCCGAGCGCGCTCGTCCGGCGCCTGGTGTCGCATTCGGCGCAGGCGCGGCGGGGAACACGGCGCGGTCGAGCGGCGCCGGCAAAATAGCCGCCGCTGCCCCGTCCCCGCGGGCGGGCAAAGGCGTCGGCGAGGGCCGTGCACGGCGGCGGTGGTCGAGAACGAGATGCTTGCGAGCGACGCGGTCGCCCTCAATCGCACGCGAGTTCGGCGAGCGCGGCGAAGGTCGAGAACACCAGCGGCTTGCGCTCGAGATTATAGGTATCGACGTCGCGCGCGGCCCGGTTGAGCCGTTCCCAGACCTCGGCGACGCGCGCCTGCCGCGCCAAAGACGTGAGACCGGCGCGCCGTTGCGACAGCCAGTCATTGACGAGGTCCATGAAGGTCGACAGCGTGCGCGGATCGGTGCCGCCGAGCAGGTCGCCCAGCCTGTGCAGCAGGCCGGGATCGGGACGGGGCAACTGCGTCATCAATTCGAGCATTTGCCGACGCAGCAGCAGCGCGTCGCCTTCGAGCCAAGACAACGCGCGACCCACGCTGCCGCCGGATGCGGCCGCGGCCTCGGCCAGATCCGGATCGTCCTCCGCGCCTCCCGTCGCAATCGCGAGCGCGCGCGTCACATCGTCCGGCGCCAGCGGCCGCAGCATCAGCCGCCGGCAGCGCGAGCGGATGGTCGGCAGCTCGCGGCCCGGCGCGTGGCTCACCAACAACAGCAGGGAGCGCGCGGGAGGCTCCTCCAGCACCTTGAGCAGGGCATTGGCGCTCGCCGCGTTGAGATCGTCGACCGCGTCGACCAAGGCGATGCGCCATTGACCGCCGGCCGCCGTCGCCCCGAAAAAAGAGACGGTGCGCCGCACGTCCTCGACGCGGATCACGGTGTAGAGCCTGCCCGTGTCGTCGTTGACCATGCGCTCGAGCGCCAGCAGGTTGCCCTCGGCCTGCGCGGCGATGCGACGCGCGACCGGATGCGCGGGATCGACCCAGAGCGAGCTTGCGCGCGCGACCGCCTCGGCCTCCGGATGAGGATGCGCGAGCACGAAGCGCGCGAACCGGTAGGCGAGCGTCGCCTTGCCGATGCCCGGCTCGCCGGCGATCAGCCAGGCATGCGGCACGCGTCCGCTGCGGTAGGCGGCAAGCAGCGCCTGTTCGGCCGCGGCATGACCGAACAGCACGCTCGTTTCGCGCGGCAGGCGGACGGCGCGTTGCTCTGCGCTCACGGGGCGGCGCCCTGGATGGCCGGCGCGCGGCCCGGCGCCAGTCGCTGCTCCACGATCTCCCAGATGCGGGCGGCGACCACGTCGCGCGGCGGCCGGCCGTCGACCAGCGCGATGCGTGCCGGCTCCTCGGCGGCGAGCGCCCGGTAAGCGGCGCGCAATCTTTCGTGAAAATCGATCGCCTCGGATTCGTAGCGGTCGGCGGCGTCGCCGGCGCGCCGGCGCCTGGCTCGCGCAAGCCCGACGCTTGCCGGGACGTCGATGATCACGGTGAGGTCGGGCATGGCGGGACCCACGGTGACGCGTTCGAGGCTTCTGATGAGCTTGGGGTCGACATTGCCGAGCACACCCTGATAGACGCGCGTCGAATCGACGAAGCGGTCGCAGACGACCCACTTGCCGGAGGCGAGCGCCGGAAGGATCACGCTGCGCACATGATCGTCGCGCGCGGCGGCGAACAGCATGGCCTCGGTTTCCGCGCCGAGCGGCTTGGCAATGCCGGACAAAAGAATGTGTCGGATGATTTCGGCGCCCCGCGAGCCGCCCGGCTCGCGCGTGCGCACGACGTCGAGCCCGAGCGCGGCAAGCCGCTCGGCCAGGAGCGCAGCGTGCGTCGACTTGCCGCTGCCCTCTCCGCCCTCAAAGGTGATGAAGCGTCCGCGCATTGCTCCATCATAGCTTTTCCGCGCCGGCGCGGAACAAGGCAATCACCAGTTCGGTGACCGCGTCGAAAGCGCGCTGCGACAGATTGCCTTTGCCGACCGATGCGGCGGCGTATACCGGCTGCTCCAACACCACCCTGTCGCCGCGCCAGACCTTGATCGTGCCGACCGGCTGCCCCTCCTTCACGGGGGCCGGCACCGGACCCCGATAGACGATGCGCGCGATCAGGCGTTCGCCGCCGGCCTTCGGCATCATGACGACCACCGGGCCGTCGGCCCTAAGCGGCACGTGACCGGTCGCGCCGCCGAAAACCTTGGCGCTGCCCAGCGTGACCCCGTCGGCGAACAGGGTGCGCGGCTCGAAGGTGTGAAAGCCCCACTCCAGGAGTTTCTTGGCGTCCTCGGCGCGCTCGTTCGCCGTCTTCTCGCCATTGACCACGACGATGAGCCGCATCCCGTCCTGCACGGCCGATCCGACGAGACCGTAGCCCGCCTCCTTGGTGAAGCCGGTCTTGAGTCCGTCGGCGCCGGCCACCGCGCCGAGCAGAGGGTTGCGGTTCTGCTGACGGATGTTGTTCCAGGTGAACTCCTTCTCGCCGAACAGCTTGTAGAAATCGGGGTAATTCAGAATGATGTGACGCGCGAGCAGAGCGAGTTCCCGCGTTGTCGTCACTTCGCGCGGATCGGGCAGGCCGTTGGAGTTGGTAAAGGTCGATCGGGCAAGACCGATCTCGCGCGCCCGTTCGGTCAGCCTCCGGCCGAACTCGGCTTCGTTGCCGGCGATCGCTTCGGCAAGCACGATGCAGGCGTCGTTTGCCGACTGGATGATCATGCCGCGCAGCAGATTGTCGACGCTGATCTTGCTGCCGAGCTTGGCGAACATGGTCGAGGAATGCGAGGGCGCGCCGCCCTTGCGCCAGGCATTCTCGCTTACGGTATATTCGTCGTCGAGATTGATCGCCCGCTCTTCGATGAGATGGAACACATATTCGGCCGTCATCAGCTTGGCGAGGCTTGCCGGATAGATGAGACGGTCGGCGTCGCGCTCGAACAGCACGCTGCCGTGCTGCGCGTCGATCAGGATGGCGTGCGGCGCGGCGATGTTCGGCCCCTCCTTCCGATCCGGAACGGCGGCGGCGGCCGGCGCGGCCAGCGCCATTGCCGCGAGCACGGCCAGGAACCGATGGGTGAGACCTGTCATCATCGCCGTCCCGATCAAGGGAGCGCGGAGGCCTTGCCGCGGATAGGATTTAGGAACCAATGCGCGTCAGTAAAGGCCGCGACCGCTCAGGAGGTCGAGCGCGGGCCGTTCATTGCCCGTGGCGGCGAAAGCCGAGACCGGCGACGACGGGACGGGCGCGCTGGCCGCTCCGGCGACGCGGTAGACCGGGCCCGACGGCATGGGCGCCGCCTCCGCGGCCGGTGCCGCCTCTTCCTCCTCGGCCGCGCGCGCGGCGGCGTCCTCCTCGCGGCCGAAGGGGCGGTCGGGAGGCACCGGAACGTCGCGCGGCCGTGCAACGAGCGAGGGAACCCGCGCCGGCCCATTGGCGGCCACCAGCACGGGCCGGGCGGGCGCCGGCGCGTTCTCGCGCAGCGTGGACATCAGCACCCGGTCGTCGGAGCCGGCAAGCGGCGCAAGGCCGATATATTCGACCTTCACTTTGGCGAGGCCGTGTCCGTAGAACCCCAATAACTTGGCGGTCCTGATCGAGAGGTCGATGATGCGATCGCCGACATAGGGACCACGGTCATTGACCCTGACCACGATCGATTTGTGGTTCTGCAGGTTGGTGACCCGCACATAGGAAGGCAGCGGCAGGGTCGGATGGGCCGCGGTAATGGCGTTCGCGTCGAAGATCTCGCCATTGGCGGTATAGCGGCCGTGGAAGGCGTCGCCGTACCAGGAGGCGTAACCCACGGCCGTGTAATGCGGATCGGCTTCGGGAACATAGACGCGCCCGGCCACGACATAGGGCTTGCCGACGCGATAGACGCCGCCTCCCTTGGGCACGGGCTCGCCCGGCGCGACCACGCGCGGGCTTGCCGCCACGCCATAGCGCGGATCGATTCGATCTCCGCCGGCGCAATTGGCGAGAAGCAAAGCGGCGGCCAGCACCGCGAGATACCGACCGCGGGCAAAGATGCCGAACCCCCCCACGTGACCCATCCCGCCCTCATACCCCCGGCGCGGCGCCCCAAGC
>JADGGK010000030.1 GCA_019689975.1 Pseudolabrys sp. | reverse complement strand
CGCGCCAGCGGCGACGAAGCAATCCAGACCATGCCGTGCCACAGACACGACACGCGGTCATTGTGGCACCGCATTTCCGCCGTCATTGCGAGGCGGCGCAAGCCGCCGAAGCAATCCAGTCACAGCCCGTGCCACAGACCCGATGCCCGCATTCGTGGGCCGGCCGTTTCTGGATTGCTTCGCCCTCGCTGCGCTCGGGCTCGCAATGACGGGGAAGGGCGCGCGGGCGCGCAATGACAATGCCGTCATTGCGAGGAGCCGCGCCAGCGGCGACGAAGCAATCCAGACCATGCCGTGCCACAGACACGACACGCGGTCATTGTGGCACCGCATTTCCGCCGTCATTGCGAGGCGGCGCGAGCCGCCGAAGCAATCCAGTCACAGCCCGTGCCACGGACACAATGCCCGCATTCGTGGGGCCGCCGTTTCCGGATTGCTTCGCCCTCGCTGCGCTCGGGCTCGCAATGACGGCGGAAAAGCCACTCGGGCTCGCAATGACGGCGGACAAGCCGCTCGGGCGCGCAATGACGGGGAAGGGCGCGCGGGCGCGTCATGAGGCAGAAGGGCGCCGCGCTCGCAACGATGGGTCTATGACACCGATCGCGGCTTCCAGCCGAGGCAAGCGCCACGGCGGCGGTCAATCGGAACGGCCGGTGCCCGCGCGCGCGCGCGGTTGCGCCTGCAGCCAGTCGTTCTGCCGGCGCGGCGCCGGACGCGGCGCCGGATGGGCGAGCGAGCGCGCGGCACGCTTCTCGTCGTCCCACAGATGGGGCGCATGCGTCGGCCGCCGCGCGGCGGCTTTGCGCCAGATGTCGACCATGTGCGCGGCGGCCGCCGCCGTGATGTCGTCATAGAGCGCGGAAAGCGCGTGAACGCGCGCGACCGAACGCGCAATCGCCGGGTTGAGCGTGAGCAGGACGCGCTGGAATACGGCCGGCGGCATGCCGAGGGCCTTGGCGGCGACCGCGAGCGGCTCGCCTTGCTCGTCGTCCACGATCCTCCTCGCCAGCGCGTCGCGAACGCCCAGTGCCTTCGCCAGGACGCGGGCGAAATCGGCGGCACGGTGCGCGAGCGCGGCCGCCTCGAGCGCCTGGATGGTCTCCTCCGGTGCAGGCGCCGGCGCGCGCCCGGCCACGACGTCGAGATTGACCAAGATGAGGCGCCGGTCCGCCGCGCCCGCGTCGAAGAACAGGTCGGCGAGCGCCTTGTCGTCGGGCGGGGTTCGCGGCAATTCGGCCGCTGCGCCGGCGCCGCGGCTTTCGAGATGGCGCAGCACCGCCGCCGGCGCGCCGCGATAGGCGGAGAGCCGCGCCATGACCGCCGCGCGGGTCGCGGCATCGACCTTGTCGATCAATCCCAGCGCCAGCTCGACATACTGGATTTCCTCCTCCGCGCTGTGCCTCGGCTGCTCCACGTAAAGGTCGGTGAGAACGCGCAACAAAGTCGGCCGGATGTCGACGCCGTCGCGGCAGGCGAGATCGACCAGCGAGTCGAGCGGCGGGGGGACGGCGGGCTTGGCCATGGGGACGCGGCGAGACACGAATGCAACCGGCGGCGCGGATGGCGCAAATTAGCGGCGTCGCGTTAGCAGACCGTTAACCTTGGGACGCCTTTAATCGGGCCAAGGCGCCGATCCGGCCGAGCCTCGAGCGGCGAGCCGCCGGACGGACGTGGGGGATTGCCATGGGCGAAGTCATCCGGTTTCCCGACGCGGCGCAGCCGCCGCAGGCCGGCCGGCTCGTCGCCGCGCCGGGCGAGCCGGCGACCGTCATTATTCTCCCGGTGATCCGCATCGAGCGCGATCCCGACGGCTCATCGCGCGAACCGCAATCCGGCAGCGCGAGCGGTCGTCGTCGCCGGCGCCGCCTTGCCCGCTGAGCGACGAAACCCGGGGCCGGCCATCACGATGAACCGACCGGCATCCTCGCGCGACGCCAGCACGCGGTGGCGCTGCCTGGCGATGAGCCTGCTGTGCGCGGGCGCGCTCATGGGTTGTGCGGCGAGCGGTGATTTCGGCGAGGAGGAGCCTTCGTTCGCGGCCGAAGAGCTTCACCACTGGGTCGGAACCGTCGCGGCCGCGACCGGGGCATGGGAACTGCCGCTCACCGGCGACGAACATTTGCTGCGCGAGCTCGCCGATCCGCTGATCGCGGGCCCGTCCGAGCGGGAGGCGTGGCTGCCGCCTGCCCCTCTCGACGAGCTTGCCGCGGTCCGCGGCCGCGCCGGCGACGACCGCGTCGCGCGATGGAAGCGCATCTACCGCCCCGCGCAGGCCTCGCCGGCCTCGCGTTATGCGCGCCTTGCCGACGACATCCGCCGCGACCTGACCCGGATCCCGCCGTTTTTCGAAACCGCGACGCGCGTCCTCGACCTCGACGAGAAGCGGCGCAAGAGCATGGCGCTCGTTCCCGATCTCCGCAAAACCGAGCGCAGGAAGGCGCTCGCCCGCGTGCGCGAGAATGCGCGCGTCGTCGAGGCGGTTTGCGCGAGCCTCAGGCTGCGGATCCGGGTCTATCGTTCGGCGCTCGGACACCTGGTCGCGGCGGCGCCGTCGCCGCAGGCCGGCGAGGTGGAACGCCTGCTCAACGAACTCGAGGCACGCCTCGATTACTATCGCGGCCATGCGGTGCCGACCTGGACGCGCGAGCCCAGCCTCGCCGCGGCCACGTGATCACTCCCCGGCCTTGGCCGTCTCGGCCCGGCCGCAGCGGGCGGCGCCGATCGTCGCCTGGGTCGTCGGCAACAAGGCCGGCGCCGGTGCGAGCGCGCGGATGACGATGAGCCCGGTGGTCGTGGGCGACTCCACGATCAAGCGATCGGCCGCGGTGATATTCTCGTCTTCCGGCAGCTCGCTGTGCTGCGCGGCCGTCATCAGATCGAGTTCGATGGCACGGCGACCGGCGGCGCGGTCGTTGATCGCGTAATAGGCCACGTCTTCGCGCGTGTAGAACGACACGGAGGTGTAGGCCTGGCTCACCGGAACGGTGAGCTTGAGCGCGCCGCCGGAAAGGTCGTAGCGACAGACGGCGGCGGCGAAGGCCGGGTCCATGAACGGCATGATCGCCTTGTCCGGCCCGGGCGCGGGCAGCGCCACGACGGTATTGACCGGCGCGATCGGCGCGAGCCGCGCATAGGCATCCTGCGTCGCCGTCCGCGGCAGGACGAAGATCGCGGCGACATGCGCGATGCCGCCGAGCATCAGGCCGCCGAGGAGGATCAACAGCCAGCGCATCAGGAACAGCTCTTCGTCATCAGGGTGGGCATCGGCACCTCGCGGCCTTCCTTGGTGGCGACGCCCACCGGCGTGTCGTAAAGGCGCAGCGCGAGCAGGTAGCGCTCGATGCCGCCGGTCGGCAGCCAGTTGCCCGGACTGACGCGCGGCGCGATCGTGATCGCGAAACTCCCGTCGGCGCGGCGCAGGATCTCCTGGCTGGTGAAGCCATAGCGCTGGATCGAATTGGCGACGAGCGCGCCGTTGAGCCCGTACAGCGTCAGCGTCCAGTAGCGCGCGGCCGGCGTCATGCCCGCGAGTTCGACGTCACATCGCCCGTCGAGCGGCCGGCCCTCGTCGTCGGCGCGCGCGAGGAACTCGACTCCGTCGCCGAGCGCGACCGGCAGGCGACCGAGCCGGGCGAGCGTCGCCTTCGCGTAGGGGTCGATCTCCGGCGTGCCGGATTTCGGCAGCGCGGTCCAGGCGCCGATCCGCAGGGCGCCGAAACCCTGCCCGTGCGTCACCGAGACATAGGTCGCGCCCAGCCCGATGACCGCGGCGAGCGAGAGCGTCAACAACGTTGCCACTAGCAGCCGCACGTGCGATCCGCTGGCGAAAGCAGGGACGGCGGCCGCCGCATGCCGGAGGCGGCGAGGAGGCGAAGGCGCGGCATCAGTTTCGCTCGAATGCCCGTCCCTCGAGGGCGGAGGCGAGCGCATCGCCCGCATTGGGGGCGGCGGCTTGCTGTTTCCGGATCGACGCGGTCGACGGCAGCGGGCCGAGCGCGCGGTTGGCCTCGTCCATCATGCGTTCGATCCGCACCAAAATCTCGCCTCCGCGCTTGGTGAGCATGATCGGCCGCGGCGGGGGCGGCGGCTCGCCGTTCCTCGCCGCAAGCCGTCCGGCGGCTTCCGGCTGCCGTTCCTGCGGCACGGGAATTCCCGGGAGCTGTTTGATCTCGATGCCCTGATGCGCGTAGCTCATGATTGCATGCCAGGTCATGGCCGGCAGCGAGCCTCCGGTCATGCGATTGGTCGATTCGTAGTTGTCGTTCCCGAACCACACGCCGCAGACGAAATTGCCCGTATATCCCATGAACCAGGCGTCGCGATAGGCGTTGGTCGTCCCCGTCTTGCCGGCGGCGGCGATGCCGTCGAGGCGCGCGCGGCGGCCGGTCCCGTTCTCGACCACGCTGTTCATCATCGTGATCATGTCCTGGGCGACGTGCGGCGGCAGCACCTGCTTGGGCTTGGGCCCGTCGCGGTCGAAACGCCAGACGAGCTTGCCGCTGCCGGTGCGCACCTCGAGAATCGCATGCGGCACCACCCGCTTGCCGAGATTGGGGAAGGTCGCGTAGGCGCCGGTGTGCTCGAGCAGAGTGACGGCGTCGGCGCCGATGGGCAGCGAGGGGGTGTCCGGCAGCGGAGACTTGATGCCCAGGTCGTGCGCGGTCTTGATGATGCGGGCGCGACCGAGTTTGGCATTGCCGTCGCCGATCGCGATCGACAGCCGCACGGCGACGGTATTGATGGAATGCGTGAGCGCGGTGATCAGCGTCATCGATCCGCGGTAGCCGCCGCCGTAATTGTGCGGGCACCAGTTGCCGATGCACACCGGCGCATCGACGACGATCGACGACGGCTTGAAGCCGTGCTCCAAGGCCGTTGCATAGACATAGGGCTTGAACGAGGAGCCGGGCTGGCGCATGGCGTCGGTCGCCCGGTTGAACTGGCTTGCGCCGTAGTCGCGCCCCCCGACCATGGCGCGCACCGCGCCGTCGACGTCCATCAACACGGCCGCCGCCTGGTGGGCATTGTATTCGTTGCCGAATTGACGCAGCGAGTTTTCCACCGCGAGCTCCGAGGCCCGCTGCAGGTTGGGATCGAGCGCGGTGCGCACGACGAACACGCGCTCGTTCATCGTCTTGGGGAAGGTGTCGACGAGTTTCTTCATCTCGTCGAAGGCCCAGTCGAGATAATAGTTGGGCGCGTGTTCGTCGCGGCGGTCGACCGGGGTGGCGGGGAAGCGGCGGGCGCCGAACACCTGGCCTTCGGTCATGAATCCCGCTTCCACGAGATTGTCGAGCACGACATTGGCGCGTGCGCGCGCGGCCGGCAGGTTGGCGAGCGGCGAGAACTTGCTCGGTGCCTTGAACAGGCCGGCGAGCATCGCCGCCTCGGCAAGGTTTACGTCGCGCGCCGATTTATTGAAATAATAGCGCGCTGCCGCGTCGACGCCGAAGGCGCCGCCGCCCATATAGGCGCGATCGAGATAGAGCTTCAAAATCTCGTTCTTGGTCAGATGCGTCTCGAGCCATAGCGCGAGGAACGCCTCCTTGATCTTGCGGTCGAGCGTGCGCTCGTTGCTGAGAAACAGGTTCTTGGCGAGCTGTTGCGTGATGGTCGAGCCGCCCTGGACCACGCCCCCCGCCTTGGTGTTGGCGATGAGCGCGCGCAGGGTGCCGCCGATGTCCACGCCGAAATGATCGTAGAAGCGGCGGTCCTCGGTCGCCAGCACGGCCTTGATGAGGTGATCGGGAAACTCGTCGAGCGGGATCGAATCGTTGTGGCGGATGCCGCGCGTGCCGATCTCGTTGCCGTAGCGATCGAGGAAGGTCACCGCGAGCTCGGATTTTTTCAGCCAGTCGTCGTCGGACGTTTCCTGGAAAGCGGGCATGGCGAGCGCGAGCATGAGCAGCGCGCCGGCGGTGCCGAGCGTGGCACATTCGGAGGCAAGCTCGTTGAGCCACCGCCGCCAACCGGCGACGTGGAAACGGTCCATGAAGGTGGAGAAACGCTCATAAGTCTCGCGCGCGCCGCGCGCCGAACGGAACAGCGAAAAGTCGATCCATGCGTCGATGCCGAGCAGGAGCCGGCGGATGCGGCGCATCAAGTCTTCGGGCAACAGCTTGCGCACGGCGAAGGCTCTCTCAAAACGCTCGTCCCAGAAGGCTCAGCGGGGCGCGGCGCGCGGGCCCGCCCACGGCCGGACGCGTTGACGGATCGCGGCGTTTCGGCCTTTCGGCGGCGCCCTTTTAGCGCACCGGCCGCCAGCGCGCCACACGGGCCGGGTGCCGCCCTCCGCCGATCAAAATGAAGCAAAAATGCGGGCAAAAAGCGGCGGTGCAACCCGAGCGGCCGCGGCACGGCTCGCCCGCCGCCGGCATAGAGGGTCGGGCGCGGCACGCATCGCCGGCATCCCTTCCAGCATCCCTTGCGGTGCGCGACGGCGCGAGGCCGCGGGCTCGGGCGCCGCGAGCGGTTGGCATTCGCGCCGCATCCGCGCTAGGGATGACGCGACCCGGCCGGAGACCGCCGATGCCCGAACCCGCCGTTCCCTTCTGGCGCCGCAAGCGGCTCTCCGAGATGACCAGGGCCGAATGGGAAAGCCTGTGCGACGGCTGCGGCCGCTGCTGCCTCAACAAGCTCATCGACGCCGATACCCGGCGGACGCTGTTCACCGACGTCGCCTGCCGATTGCTCGATTGCGAGAGCTGCCGTTGCAGCGACTATGCGCATCGTCAGGCGCGCGTAAAGGATTGCGTGCGGCTCACCCCGCGCAACGTCAAGCGTCTTGCCTGGCTGCCGCCGACCTGCGCTTACCGTCTTCTCGCCAACGGCCAGGATCTGCCCTGGTGGCATCCTCTCGTTTCGGGTTCGCGCGAGACCGTGCACGAGGCCGGCGTGTCGGTACGCGGCCGCGTCGCGGCGACCGACCGCGAGGTGCCGGACGAGGAACTCGTGCACCATATCGTGCGCTGGCCGGGCAGGTGGCCGAAAGGCGCGCGCGGCAGCAAGCGCGCGTCGCGATGAAGGGGGCGGCTGATCGCGCGGGATCCGCCGCGGCTTCCGGCCGCGCGCGGCGGCCGGGCCGAGCGCGCCTTCGCATGCGGTGCCGCGATCGTCCCGCCCGGCGGCGCGGCATGACCGCAGCCCGTGGCCGGATGCCGCGATTCCTCCCGGTCATGCCAGACCCGCGTTTGCTTGCATTGCCATGAAGCCCGCGACACGGCATCAAGCCGCGCCTATGGATGCGAGCACCCACGATCGCGGATCGAGCGCGCCGCGCCTCGGCGAGCCCGTGCCGTTGCGTCACGAGGAGATCCGCGCCGTCATCATCGGGCTCATGCTCGGCATGTTTCTGGGCGCGCTCGACCAGACGATCGTGGCGACGGCGCTGCCGACCATCGGCCGGCATTTCGGCGACCTCGGCGATCTGTCCTGGATCGTCACCGCCTATCTCTTGACCGGCACGGCCGTGACGCCGCTCTACGGCAAACTGGCCGACGTGCATGGCCGGCGCGTCACCATGCTCGCGGCGATCGGCATTTTCGTGATCGGTTCGCTCGCTTGCGCGCTCGCCGGCAGCATGTCCGCGCTCATTTTCGCGCGCGCGCTGCAGGGGCTCGGCGGCGGCGGCCTGATGGCGCTGGCGCAGACCATCATCGCCGACGTCGTCTCGCCGCGCGAACGCGGTCGCTATCAGGGCTATATCGCCGCCGTGTTCGCGCTTTCCTCGGTCGGCGGCCCGGTTCTCGGCGGTTTCCTCACCGAGCATGTCGACTGGTCGCTGATCTTCTGGATCAACCTGCCGCTCGGTCTTGCCGCGCTCGGCATGACCGCGAGCGTGCTGCGCCGCGTGCCCTTTCACCCGCGCCAGCGCAGCCTCGATCTGCTCGGCGCGGCGCTGATGATGGCCGCGGCGGTCGCGCTCATGTTGATGCTGACCTGGGGCGGTCGGCGCTTTGCCTGGATTTCGGCCGATTGTGGCGCGCTGCTCGCGGTTTCGGCCGTGCTGTGGGGGCTGTTCGCCTGGCGCCTGGCGCGGGCGGCCGATCCGTTCCTGCCGCTGGCCGTGCTCGGCAATCCGGTGGTGCGCACGGCCGCGCTCGCCGGCGCTTGCGCCATGGCGACGCTCGTCGGCATGACCATCTATGTGCCGCTCTATTTCGAGACCGTGCTGCGCCTGTCGGCGAGCCAGTCGGGCCTGGCGCTGATCCCGCTGATGAGCGCGACCGTGGTCTTCTCCACCATCACCGGGCGCGCGCTCGTGCACGTGCGGCGCTACAAGCGCATGCCGCTCGCCGGGCTCGCGGTCGCCATCCTCGCGCTCGCGGCGCTGGCGATCTGGCCCGACGCGTTGCCGATAGGGGGCGTGCTGACATTGCTCGCGTTCATCGGCTCGGGCCTGGGAAGCGTCTTTCCGGTGTCGACGGTGTGCATGCAGAACGCGGTCGCGCGCCACCAGATGGGCATTGCCACCGGCGCCGCCAATTTCTTTCGCGCGCTCGCGTCCGCGTTGTTGGTCGCCGCGCTCGGCGCCATCGTGCTCGGCGGGCTCGGCGGCGAGAGCGGGACGCCGATCGAGATGCTCGCGCGCGCGGCAAGCGGTCCCGTGCTCGCGCATGCCTTCCGATTCGTGTTCCTGGCCTGCGCCTTGGTTCTGGCCTTCGGCGCGGCCTTCGTCATCGCCATGGAGGAGCGGGCGCTCAAAGGTCCCGCCAGGCACTCTGCCGAGGCCGGCGCGCCGAGCGCTCCGGCAACGCCGATCCCCTCGGCGCAGGAGGCGCCCGCCGCACGGGGCAGGCCGGGCGCGGGCACGCCTTGATGGCGCGCGGCGACGACGGCGCACGGCGAGCGGCGGTTCCGCCTCGCTCGCGCGGGATCACGGCGCAATCCGCGCGCCTCCTCGCCCGCCTTCCGGAAAACGCCGAGGGCGGGCACGAGGCCCGCCCCCGCACGCGCGCGACGAGGCGCGCGAAGCGCTTGCGATCCGCTGCGACTCAGTACTGCAGCAGCAGTTGATTGTAGCCGAGACTGCCGCCGCCGGTCGCCGCGGGACTGTTGGGATCGATGCCATATGATCCCTGCGACGCATAGGCGAAGGCGTTGTCCGCGCGCGTGCGCGCCGGCGCATAGGCAAAGGTGCCGCGGTTCATCGGCGCAATCTTTTGCGCCTGCCAGGAGGGCGGATCGACAATGACATTGCCGGTTCCGTCCTCGGGGTTGTAGGCCTGTGCGAACGCCGGCGACGCCGCGAGGGCGGCCAGCAGCGCGCCTGTGACGACGAAACGTTTCATCGAATTTCTCCTCGACTTTTGCGATTCTCGACTCTCATAGTGGTTCCGGAGCTCGCGCCCGCTGAGCCGCAAGGCGCGCCCGCTCCAACGCCGATGGACGGCGTCGTTCATTGGTTTGCTGTCGTGTGCTCTTTCTGGCTGTCGGCGCGTTGTTCGCTCACCGTCGGTGCGCCGGACCCCGGCGGAGCGAGAGCTTCGCCGCCGGCAGCGAGCACAAGCCGTTTCGACGATGGCGTCAACGCCGCGTTAGGTAAAATCATCCTAACCGCAGGTTTCATTTTCTTTTCAGTTCCCATGGCGCCGCCGCATGCGGCGCCGTCCACGCCGATAAATGGGGACGACACGCGCGTCTTGCTTGTCGAAAATTGCTGCCTCTTGTTCGGATTTGCGCATTTAGCGCCGCGCCCGCGCAGGCCTCGCATGCAACGCGCGAATGAGTTTCATTCCATAAATTTGCGGTAAACTCACCAAAGCGTGTGTTGTCGATGGCGACGAATCCGGCGATATCACGCACAAGGCCGGCAACGATCGTCCGCCGCGAGCGAGCGGCGCCAATAAAACAACAAAAAACAACAAAACAACCAGACGCGGGAAGGGGGAACGTTCCGGGAAGGCTGTCGCAACGCGGTTCCCCGGGAGAACGCATGGCGGAGTTCGGATCGGACGATCAGCGACTCTTCCTCATCCTTTCGTCTAACCACGCCGTTGTGAACGATGCCGCGACCGCGGATGCAAGACCGCCGGGCGCTCCGCCTTTACTCGACGCGGCGACGGCGTTCGCGCGCGGCGGCCTGAGCGGCTGGCAGCGGCGGAAGGTTGCGGACTATATCGAAACGCATATCGGCGACGACTTGCCGCTGGCGGTGCTGGCCAAACTCGTCAATCTCAGCCCTTATCATTTCGCGCGCGCGTTCAAGCGCAGTTTCGGCCTGCCGCCGCACCGCTATCACATGGCACGCCGCATCGCGCGGGCGAAGGCGATGCTGGGCGAACCGACGCGTTCGATCACCGACATCGCGCGCCAGCTCGGTTTCGCCGAGACGAGCTCGTTCTCGGCGGCATTCCGCCGGGCGACGGGAATGTCGCCGAGCCGCTATCGCCGCAGCCTTGCCTGACGCAGCCGTCGCCGCGCGCGGCCGCCTCAGGCCCTGATGAAGGTGCCGTTGCGCAGATCCTCGACCGCCTGCTTCAGCTCGGCCTGCGTGTTCATCACGATCGGCCCGTACCAGGCGATGGGCTCCCTGATCGGCTTGCCGGAGACGAGCAGGAAGCGGATGCCGCGCTCGCCGGCCTGCACGACGATCTCGTCGCCTTGGTCGAACAGCACCAGCGACCGGTCGCCGGCCGGCTCGCGCAGCAAGACCTCCTCGCCGTCGATCTGCTTCTCGCTCAGCACGCCGAACGGTTTCGAGGCATAGGCGAATGCGCCGTCGCCCTCGAAAACATAGGCGAAGGCATGGCGCTCCACTTCCACGCGCAAGGTCTTGCGCAGTCCCGCGGGCACGAAGACGTCGAGATAGCGCGGATCGGCGGCAACCCCGTCGACCGGGCCTTTCTTGCCCCAGAACTCGCCGCACACGACGCGCACGCGCGTGCCGTCATCGTCCACCACCTCCGGGATGTCGGCGGCCTTGATATCCTGGTAGCGCGGCGCGGTCATTTTGAGCGCGGAGGGGAGATTGGCCCACAGCTGGAAGCCGTGCATGCGCCCGAGTGCGTCGCCCTTGGGCATCTCCTGGTGCATGATGCCGCGTCCCGCCGTCATCCACTGCACGTCGCCGGCGCCGAGCGTGCCGCGATTGCCGAGGCTGTCACCGTGCTCGACGCTGCCGCTCAAGACATAAGTGATGGTCTCGATGCCGCGGTGCGGGTGCCACGGGAAGCCGGCGAGATAGTCGCTCGGCCGGTCGTTGCGGAAATCGTCGAGCAGGAGGAAGGGATCGGTCTCGGCGGTGTCGCCGAAGCCGAATGCGCGGCGCAGGCGCACGCCGGCGCCCTCGAGCGTCGGCTTGGATTGCACGATGCGCTTGATCGGGCGAATGGACATGGGCGCGGCTCACGTTTTGCACACGTTGTGCATAAGAACTTGCATCAGAGCATAAGACCGGCGGGATCGGCTCGAGCAGGTTCGGCTCGGATCGACCCCGCCTCGTCATCGCGAGCAGCCCCGCAAGGGGCGGCGACGCAATCCGGAGTCAGGACAACAGGCGATTGCGTCGCTTCGCTCGCGATGACGCGTCACCGTCCAATACCACCGGCATCCGCGTCAGGCGGCACGCTCGCCGGCCGACGTGGCCGGCGCGGCGAAACGCGCCGCAAAAGCGGCGAACCGATCGATGAAAGACCGCAGGAACTCGCGTACATTGTCGTCGGTCACGTTGCCCGCGGCATCGATCATCTCCGGCTTGAACTGAATATAGGCCTCGCCGCCCACCACGTGCAGCCCCTGGGTCAGGAGTACGGACTTCAGGTGCTGCTGCGCGATCGCGGTCGAGATCGCCCCGCCCGAGGTACCGATGACGGCGGCGGGCTTGCCGGGCCAGGAGCTCTTGCCCCAGGGCCGCGCGCCCCAGTCAATGGCATTCTTCAACACCGCCGGGATCGAGCGGCTATGCTCGGGGGTGACGAACAGCAGCGCCTCGGAGGCGGCCACCGCCGCCTTGAAGTGCGCGACCTTGTCCGGCACCGGGTTTTCGTGATCCTGGTTGTACATCGGCAGGTCGTCGATCGGGATGAAGCTCGCGGCGAAGACCTGGCCGCCCAGTCTCGCCAGGGCCTGCGCCAGCTTGCGGTTGATCGATTCCCGCCGGTTCGAACCGACGATCACGCCGAGCTTGAGTGTAGTCATGGCACGTCCTATATCGGCTAAGTTATGGATTTATACCAAGGCTAGATAGATGACCGCGCGCGGCGCGCAAGAGGGCACAAAGCGCATACCCGGTCACCTGCATGTCGCCGAGGATTGCCGCGCGGTGAGCGAAGTGCTCTCGCGCATCGGCGACAAGTGGACGGTGCTCGTGGTCTCCGAGCTCGGCCGAGGCGCGCGGCGCTTCAACGAGCTGCGCCGGGCGCTGGGGTCGATCTCGCAGCGCATGCTGACGCTCACCTTGCGCGCGCTCGAGCGCGACGGCCTCGTCACGCGCACGGTTCATCCCACCATTCCGCCGCGGGTCGATTATGCGCTGACCAGGCTCGGCCGCTCCCTGCTCGAACCGGTGAGCGCGCTGGAGACATGGGCGCTGAAGCACCGCGTCGCCATCGCCGCGGCCCGGGCCCGCTATGACGCGAACCGAGCCGCCCGTTGAGGCGCCGCGCCCCGCCCCACCGTCGCGGCGAGGACGCCCGCAAGCGGCGGCGACGCAATCCGGTTCTTGCCGTGCCGCCCGCGCGGCGCAAGGCGCAGGCCGGCGCCGGCCCCGTCCTAGTCCCGGCCGCCTTCCTCGCCCAGGCCGCCGCGGGTTATCCACAGCCTGGGGTTGTGCAGAAATAATCCTAGGAACGACCGCTTGACAGCGGACGTCTGTCCTGATAGGAAATCGGCACGCTCCAGAGTTGCGCCAAGGCAAAGGCAAAGCCGAGGCCGGACCCAAAGCCGAACCCAAACCCGAAGCCGAAGCCGCCGGATGCCGGGGCGGACGGCGGCGAGCCGCGGCGAGCGACCGCGCGCGGCCGCTGCCTCGTTTCGTCAACCATGCTTGACCGTCTCAAGAATTTGCTGCTCGCGCCCGAGGCCAAGGCGTCGCGCATCGCTCGCCTCATCGCCTTCGATGCCGGCGCGCGCGCACGCTGGACGCCGCGGGACTATGCCGCGCTCACGCGCGAGGGTTTCGCCAGGAATGCGATCGTCTATCGCGCGGTGCGTCTGGTGGCCGAAAGCGTCGGTGCGCTTGCCTTCGTGCTTTACGAGGGCGAGCGGGAATTGACGCGCCATCCGCTCATCGATTTGCTCGCGCGGCCCAACCCGCGCCAGGACGGCGCCTCGTTCCTGGAAAGCGTCGCCGCCTATCTCCTGTTGTCCGGCAATGCCTATGTCGAGGCCGTGAGTCTTCCGGGCGAGGAGCAGGCAGAGGCGCGCGTGCGCGAGCTCTACGCGTTGCGTCCCGATCGCATGAAGGTCGTGGCCGGTCCGAACGGTTGGCCGCAGGCCTATGACTACACGGTCAACGGCGCGCGGGTGCGCTTCGATCAGGATGCGCGCCAGCCGCCGATCCTGCATCTGACCCTGTTCAATCCGCTCGACGACCATTACGGCATGAGCCCGCTTGAAGCAGCGAGCGCCGCGGTCGATACGCACAATGCGGCTGCGCGGTGGAACAAGGCGCTGCTCGACAATGCCGCCTGCCCCTCGGGCGCGCTGGTCTATGCCGGCCCGGACGGCGGCATGCTGTCCGAGCCGCAGTTCGAGCGTCTCAAGCGCGAGCTCGATCGCCAATACCAGGGCGCCGCCAATGCGGGCCGTCCCTTGATCCTCGAGGGAGGGCTCGATTGGAAGGCGATG
Source organism: Pseudolabrys sp. (assembly GCA_019689975.1). GTDB lineage: Bacteria > Pseudomonadota > Alphaproteobacteria > Rhizobiales > Xanthobacteraceae > Pseudolabrys. The sequence goes on along the minus strand of JADGGK010000030.1, from coordinate 21,975 downwards.
TCGTTGTCGCCCAAGGACATGGATTTCATGGAGGCCAAGCACGCGGCCGCGCGCGAGATCGCGCTCGCCTTCGGCGTGCCGCCCATGCTGCTCGCGATCCCGGGCGACAATACCTATTCGAACTATCAGGAGGCGAGCCGCGTGTTCGTGCGGCAGACGGTCTTGCCGCTCGGCCAGCGCATCGGCGCCGCGCTCGCACAATGGCTCAGCCCGAGCTTCGGCGCGGGGCTCACGCTCGCCCCCGATGCCGACCGCATCGCCGCGCTTGCCGCCGATCGCGCCGCGCTGTGGGAGCGCGTCACCCGGGCGCCGTTCCTGACCGTCAACGAGAAGCGAGCGGCGGTCGGCTACGGCGCGGTGGAGGGCGGCGACGCGTTCGCCTGAGGCGGCGCTCCGCGCTAACGCGCGGCTCCGGTCGCGGACTGCTCCGCCGGCGGCGGGCGCTCGACATCGCCGGCGTCGAGGCAGCCCGCAATCACAGCCGAATAGACGTCGTTGCCCGCGCGAATCTCGCTCATGCAGGTGAACGGCTTCTCGTTGACGCTGAATGCGAAAGTGCCATCCGCGTCGCTCGTGGTCGTAAATCGGTCATCGAGCGTGACCGTGCGGCGGGGCGCGGTCTCGCCGCGGATGACGAGCTTGCCGTCGACATAGCGCGATTCGTCGATGCGAATTTCCGCGCGTGCGGCGCTCGCGATCGCGGCAAGGAGCAGCAGGGCAGACATAAGGGCGCGCATCGCGGCCTCCGATGCTGGCGGCGTCGCCCCGCTTGACGCTCTTTAAATAAAGCGGATTCCGAACGGATTGAATTGGCATCTTCATCGCGAGAAGGCGCCCGCGCGGGCGACGAGGCAATCCGGGGTCGGTCTGGCACCGGCGTTCCCGATTGCCTCGCCCCCGTTTTCGCCCCGGGGCTCGCAATGACGGGCTCGCAATGACGGGCCGAATGGGCGCGCGCCCGAACGGGTCCATCGCTGGGAAATCCGCTTCGGCATTGTCGTCGGCGCTCGGCAACCGGCCATGACCGAACTGATCGACGTTTTCGTTGCACGCGGCGATTTGGCGCACCTTGCGCTGTTCCTGTGGGCGAGCGCGGCCTCGGCGCTCGCCTGCTATGGGCTGCGCGAACTCGGGGAGGCGCGCCGCCGCTTCGATGATTTCGTGCGCGAGCTAGCGCGCTTCAACGATCTTTTTCGGTAGGACGCCCCGGCGCCGGTCGCGCCCGGGGCGCCCTTGAGCTCAAGGCGCATGCGAGACCACGGCGATGAGCGTGCCCGATGCGGCTTCATCCGCCGCGGCGGCACCAGCATATCGGAGGATCTTCATGGAAACGGCGCGCGACCTGCCGCGATCGGTGCGCGAGGGGCGGAAGCCCGCTCTCGATCCGCTCGCGGTCTTTCGCGAATTTCTCGATCATCTCGACCGCGTCGCACGGCGGCGTCGACCGCCGCGCGACGGGCGGATTGCGAAGGCGCGAGCGCGGCGCGCCGCACGCTGATCATTCCCTCCTGCGCGGGGCGCGGGGGCGGAAGGCGGCGCGAGCCGGGTCGACGGCGGACGCGCCCCTGCCGCGCATCGATGCGCGCGTCGATGCGCGCGTCTTGCGCGGATTGCACGCGTCCTTTGCGCATCGGTTCCCTCTGTTCTTGGCGGTCGATCTCGCCTGCAGGCGGGCGAGCAAGGAGCGACCCATGCTTCAATCCGACACCGATCCCGTTGCAGCGTCGGCGTTCGTGCCGCGGCCGCGCATCGCGGCGGACGGCAGTGTCGAAGGCTATGCCAGCCTGTTTGGCGCCGTCGACGAGGCGCGCGACATGGTGATGCCCGGCGCTTTCGCGCAGACGCTGCGTCTGCGGCCGCCGCGGCGCGTGCCGATGCTGTTCCAGCACGACCCATCCGAACCGGTGGGCATCTGGCTCGAACTCGCGGAAGACCATCGCGGCCTGTTCGCGCGCGGCCGGCTCATCCCGGAGGTCGCGCGGGCGCGCGAGCTCATCGCGCTCATCGAAGCGGGCGCGATCGACGGGCTGTCGATCGGCTTTCGCGCCGCCAGGGCCCGCGTCGATCCGGCAACGCGCGTGCGCCGGCTCTACGCGGTCGACCTCTGGGAGATTTCCATCGTCACCTTCCCGCTGCTTTCCGGCGCCCGCGTGCGTCGGGTCAAGCAGGCAAACGCCCATGCGGACGGACACGGACATTGCGCGCGCCGCCAAGCGCGCCCGTCGCCGCTCCGCGCGTGGGGCGGGCAAGAAAAGATCGCTGCGGGAAGCGCCCAAGGGCGGCCGTCTTCGCCGCAACGCGGCGAGTGGCGATCATCCGCGCCGTGAGGTTCGCGCCAAGGAGTCCTCTTCCAACGCGCGGCAATGGCCGCAATGGCCGCGGGCGCGCCCTATCCGAACACGTCACCAAACCGCAAGGAGAACCCGAATGGACATCAGCACCGCAACCGATATCGAGACCAAAGCCGGAATCCCGCCGGAAGCCGTGGTGACGCATGCCGAGATGATGCGCGCCTTCGAGGCCTTCAAGGAGGCGAACGACGAGCGCCTCGCCGAGATCGCCAGGCGCGGCGGCGATGTCGTGCTGGAGGAGAAGCTCGCGCGCATCAACGCCGCGATCGAGGCGCAGGCACGCAAGCTCGACGAGATCGTCCTGAAGGCGGCGCGTCCGGCGATCGGCGCCGATCGCGGCGAGCCGCCGGCGGTCGCGGCGCGCGAGCACAAGGCGGCCTTCGACGCCTATCTGCGCAGCGGCGACGCGACCGCGCTGCGCACGCTCGAGCTCAAGGCCATGTCGGTCGGTTCGGCCGCGGACGGCGGCTATCTTGCGCCGCCCGAGGTGGAGACGATGATCGGCGAGCGGCTCGCCACTCTCTCGCCCGTCCGCGCCATCGCCACCGTGCGCACGATCAGCGGCAACGTCTACAAGAGACCGGTCGTGGTGGCGGGTCCGGCGGTCGGCTGGGTCGGCGAAAGCGACCCGCGCGTCCAGACCGCCGCGCCGGTGCTCGACGAATTGTCGTTCCCGGCGATGGAGCTCTACGCCCAACCGGCGGCGACCTCGACGCTGCTCGAGGACGCGGCGGTCAACATCGATGCCTGGCTCGCGCAGGAGGTCGAGCAGGCCTTCGCCGCGCAGGAGGGTGCGGCTTTCGTCTCCGGCGACGGCGTCAACAAGCCGCGGGGTTTCCTCGCCTATCCGGTGGTCGACAATGGCGCGTGGAGCTGGGGCAATATCGGCTATCTGCCGAGCGGGACGGCCGGCGCCTTTCCGACCAGCAATCCCTCCGACCTGCTGATCGACCTGGTCTATGCGGTGAAGGCGGGCTACCGGCAGAACGGCGTCTTCGTGATGAACCGCAAGACGCAATCGGTCGTTCGCAAGTTCAAGGATTCGACCGGCAATTACCTGTGGCAGCCGCCGGTGCAGGCGGGAGGGCGGCCGTCGCTGATGACCTTTCCCGTGGTCGAGGCCGAGGATATGCCGGACATCGCCGCCAATTCGCTGTCGATCGCCTTCGGCGACTTCAAGCGCGGCTACCTGATCGTCGACCGCACCGGCGTCTCCGTGCTGCGCGATCCCTACAGCGCCAAGCCCTATGTGCTGTTCTACACCACCAAGCGCGTGGGCGGCGGCGTGCAGGATTTCGACGCCATCAAGCTCCTGAGGTTCGCGGCATCGTGAGCGCAAGCGCCCGCCCGCCGCGAGGCGACGAGCGCGGCGCATCGGCTTCAGGGCGCGATGTCGGCGCCGAACCGGCGCGCCGCCGCGGCGAGCCAGGCGCGATAGAGCAGCAGCGGCGTGAGGCCGGTGAGGCCGCCGCAGCCTTCTTCGTCGCGCGCGGCGGTGGTCCAGCTCACCACGCCGATGACCAGCGGGCCGTCGCCGTCGAAGGCGGGACCGCCGGAATCGCCGGTGCAGGCGCCGCGGCCGGGGCGCTGGTTGCGGGTGGCCGCGTCGTAGAGGCGGATCTGCAGCGATCCCGGTCGGCCGGTGACGACGAGCGGCACGGCGCGCGGAATACCGAGGCCGAGCGCGGTGCCGGCGCGCGTTGTGCCAAAGCCGGCGATCACGAGCGTCTCGCCCGCTTGGACACGCCGCGGCGCGGCAAGCGCGGCGGGCACGACGACGTCGGGCAGCGGCGCGGCAAGCTTGAGCAGCGCCACATCGGCCGTCGCACGGCCCGCCGCAAAGCTCGCGGGATCGAAACGCGGATGATGCACGACGGCGGCGACGGCAAGGCTGTCGCCGGTCTGAAAGATCTTGACCGCGTAGCGCAGCGGCCGCGTCACGCAATGCGCGGCGGTGAGCACGAGATCGCGCGCGAGCGCCGTTCCGGTGCAGAGATCGCCCCGCGCATCGACCACCATCACGATCGGCCGCGCCGCCCAGGGCGGCGCCGGCGGCGCATCGCCGGTGATGGCATGGGCGCACGGCATCGGGAGGAGGGCGGCCAAGGCGAGGAGCGTGCGACGCATCGGCGCTTTTGAGCCAGCCGCCTCGCGGCTTGTCAACACATGCGGCGGTCTGGGGCGCGCGCCCGGCCGCGCGCCGGCGCGCCGACCCGGTTCGGAGAGGAGCGAGTCCCATGTCTGCGACCCTGCTCGCGCCACCCGTCGTCGAACCCATCACGCTTGCCGAGGCGAAAAATTTTCTTCGCGTCGAGCATGACGATGACGACGATTTGATCACGGCGCTCGTCAGCGGCGCGCGCTCGCATGTCGAGAACGCGACGCGCGCCGCGCTCATCACCCAGCGCTGGCGACTGTCGCTCGATGGCTGGCCGGAGGAGGGCCGCATCGAGATCCGACCCGCGCCGCTGCAGGCGCTCGCCGCCGCGCGCGTCTATGACGAGAATGGCGCGGCGCGCGATCTCGACACGCAGGCCTTCGTCGTCGACAACGCCGCAAGCGTGCTCGCCTTCGCGCCTTCGGCATTGCCGCGGCCGGGGCGCATCGCGGCCGGCATCGCGCTCGATGTCGTATGCGGCTATGGCGAGACCGGCGCCGCGATTCCCGAGCCGCTGCGCCAGGCGGTGCGCCTGTTGGTCGCGCATTGGTATGAAAACCGCGGTCTTGTCGCCATCGGCCACGAGACGGCGCTGTTGCCGCAGACGGTCGCCGCGTTGCTCGCGCCGTTTCGCCTGGTGTCGCTGTGATTCAGCCCGGCGAGCTGAACCGCCGGCTCACGCTGGAAGCGCCGCTCGAGAGCGACGACGGCGCCGGCGGCGTCACGCGCGCCTATCAGGCGGCGGCAAGGCTCTGGGCGCGGATCGTGCCGCTCGCGGCGCGCTCTGCGGCCGCCGCCGATTCGCTCGGGCAGGTGCGGCGCATGACGGTCATCATCCGTATGCGCGACGACGTGAGCACGCGCCACCGCCTGCGCGAGGGCGCGCGCGTCTACCGCGTGCTCGCGACGCGTCCGAGCGAGGACGGCCGCTTTCTCGTGATCGACGCCGAAGAATGGGACGATTGACCGCAACGGCCCGCGTCCTGCCGGACTGAGGAAAGGGAACAGCAATGGCCATCGCCGCTTCCGCCGCGCTGCGCGCTGCCGTGCGCGCCGCGCTCGCCGCCGACACCGCGCTCCTTGCCCTGCTCGGCGGACCGAAGATCTACGACGAGCCGCCGCGCGGCGTGGCGTTTCCCTATGTGACGCTCGGCGAGGCGCGTATGTCCGACTATTCGACCGGCGGCGAGGCGGGGACGGAGCACCAGCTCACGCTGCATGCCTGGTCGCGCGAGGGCGGACACAGGCAGGCGCATCTCATCGCCGGCGCTTTGCTGCAGGCGCTCGACGAAGCGCCGCTGGCGCTTGCCGATCACCATCTCGTCAATCTGCGTTTCGCGGTTGCCGACGTCAGACGCGAGGCGGACGGCCGCACCTATCACGCGCTGGTGCGCTTCCGCGCCGTCACCGAGCCCCGCTAGCGCCGATGTCGGCGGCATTGGCCCGTCACGGCAGTGCGAGCAGAGCGAAGCGATCCGGGATGGGCAGTGCCACAGATGCATGCGTCGTCGATGCGGCGCCGCAGGGATTGGATGACGTCGCCGTCCCTCGTCGGGCGCCTCGCGATGCGGGTGCCGAGTCGATCCGGTCGGCATGAGCTCAAGCAGGGAGATCGCAACCATGAGCGCCCAGCGAGGTAAGGACCTGCTCGTCAAGATCGCCGATGATGACGGCGCGTTCGTCACCGTCGCCGGTCTGCGCGCGCGCAGGCTCGCCTTCAACGCGGAGAGCGTCGACATCACCCACGCCGAGAGCGCCAATCGCTGGCGCGAGTTGCTCGACGGCGCCGGTATCAAGCGCGCATCGGTGGCGGGCCGCGGCCTGTTCAAGGACGCGGCGTCGGATGCGCTCATGCGGCAGAATTTCTTCGCCGGCGCAATTGCCAATTTTCAGATAGTCATTCCTGATTTCGGCGCGCTCGAGGGACCGTTCCAGATCACCAATCTCGAATTCGCCGGCGAGCACAATGGCGAGGTGACATATGAATTCTCGCTCGAGTCGGCGGGCGAGCTGACCTTTGCGGCGCTCCCGCCGCCGCCATCCTGATCGGCGGGTGGCGCGGATGACGCCAGGTCCGGGCGCGGGACGAAGGGCAACGCACACCAAACGGCGAGAAAGGCGGGACCATGCCCAACAGGCATCGCGGCGAGATCGAAGCCGAACTCGGCGGCGTCAAGCGTCGCCTCGTGCTCACGCTCGGCGCGCTGGCGGAACTGGAAGACGCCTTCGGCGCCGACGACCTCGTGGCGCTGAGCGAGCGCTTCGCGTCGGGTCGCCTCAAGGCGCGCGACCTCGTGCGCATCATCGGCGCCGGCCTGCGCGGGGCCGGCGAGACCGTGAGCGATGAGGAGGTCGCCGCCATGGCCGCCGATGGCGGCGCGCAGGCCTATGTGCGGATTGCCGCCGCGCTGATCACGGCGACCTTCGCCGATTAGCGCGCGATGCGACGCGCATCGGTTGACGCAGCGCGCATGGCGAGGATCGCGGGCGGGCGCGACGGATCGGATCGCGACGGGGTGCGCCGCGGATGCAACCGTTCCCATGGAAACAGGCGATCGGCTTCGGGCTCGGCGTGCTGAAGCTTGCGCCGGACGATTTCTGGCGCATGACGCCGCGCGAACTTGCGTGCGTGATCGAGTTTCTGGGCCGACGCGGCGCGCCGCTCGATCGTAGCCGCTTCGAAGAGCTGATGCGGAGATATCCCGATGACCGCCGTTGACGAGGGAACGAACGGCGATCTTGCCGCGGGCGAGTGGGAGACGCAGGCCGCGCGCCTGCGCGGCCGCGCCGACGAAATGGCGCTCAGCGCGAATGCCTTTGCCGGCGCGATCACCAAGGCCTTCACGCAGGCCACCGCCGGCGGACGGCAGCTCGATGAGGTGCTCAAATCGCTGGCGTCGAGACTCTCCAACATGGCGGTGCAGGCAGCGCTCAAGCCGCTCGTTAGGGACATTACCGGCGGCATCGAAGGCATCGTCAGGTCGCTGGGCGGCCCGGCAAGCGCGGCCGGGCAGGGTGGCTTGGCCCTGATCGCGCCGTTTGCCGACGGCGGCGTGATCCGCGCACCGGGCTATTTCCCGCTCGACGGCGGCCTCGGCCTCGCGGGCGAGGCCGGTCCCGAGGCGATATTGCCGCTCGCGCGCGCAAGCGACGGCCGCCTCGGCGTGGCGCTCGCAGGCGCGACGCCGAGCGCGAATGTCTCGGTGCAGATCGCGACGCCCGACCTCGGCAGCTTCCGCCGCTCGGAGGCCTATCTCACCGGTCAGATCGCGCGCGCCGTGGCGCGCGGCCAGCGCGGTTTGTGACCCCCTCGCGCCGCGCGCGACCGCAGGCCCGCGTCGCGCGGCCAGGCGTAGCGGAATCGTCTGATGAGCGCGTTCCACGAAATCCTGTTTCCGCTCGACATCGCGCTCAGGAGCGCGGGCGGGCCGCAGCGGCTCACCGAAGTCGTCACGCTCGGCTCGGGCGCCGAGGAGCGCAATGCGCGTTGGGCGCATTCGCGCCGCCGTTACGACGCCGGCTACGGGGTGAAGACCTATCAGGAGCTGGCGCGGGTGGTCGCGTTCTTTGAAGAGCGGCGCGGCCGTCTCTACGGCTTCCGCTGGCGCGACCGGCTCGATCATTCCTCCGCCGCACCCGACGCATCGGTCACGCCGACCGATCAGGTGATCGGCAGCGGCGACGGAGCCACCGATCGCTTCGCTCTCGTCAAGACCTACGGAGCGCTCCATGCGCCCTACCGGCGGCCGATCGCCAAACCGGTGCCCGGCAGCGTGCGCGTCGCGGTCGACGGGATCGCGGCGGCGGAAGGCGTCGATTTCACCGTCGATGCCACGACGGGCATCGTCACCTTCCTTCCCGGTCGCATCCCGCCGCTCGGCGCGACGGTGACCGCGGGATTCCTGTTCGACGTGCCGGTGCGTTTCGATACGGATTACCTCGAGGTCGATCTTTCCGCCTTCGCCGCCGGCGCGATCCCGAAAATCCCGCTGGTGGAAATCAGGCCGTAACGGGCGGCGCGCCCTCGACGCGGCTCCTCCGCGGCTCGAGCGGGCGGGATGCAGGCTCGCGCGTGAGGAAAACCGCACCCGGGCGCCGCTCACGGCCGTGAATTGTCGACGCGTAGCGCGAGAACGATCCCATGCGCACCCTTCCGCCCGCCCTCCAGGACAAGCTCAATTCCGGCGTCACGACGCTCTGTCGCTGCTGGCTGATCGCGCGCAACGACGGCGTGACGCAAGGCTTCACCGACCACGACGAGGACGTCGTCGTGGGCAACATCGTCTGCAGGGCCGGCAGCGGACTGTCGGCGAGCGAGGCGACGCAGCGCCTGGGGCTCGCGGTCGACGGCATGGAGCTTTCCGGCGCGCTTTGCGACGAATCGCTCAACGAGAGTGATCTCGCCGCGGGGCGCTATGACGCGGCCGCCGTCGAATTGTGGCTCGTCGACTGGAGCGAGCCCCGGCTGCGCGTGCTCGTTGCGAAGGGCACGCTCGGCGAGGTCAGGCGCGCGGGTCGGGCCTTCACGGCGGAGCTGCGCGGCGTGGCGCAGCCGCTCGCGCAGCAGACCGGCCGCTTCTACACGACGTCCTGCGCGGCCGACCTCGGCGATGCCCGCTGCGGGATCGATCTCGCCTTGCCGGCCCATCGCGGCGCGGGCGCGATCGCCGCGCTGCTCAGCGCCTCGTCGTTCCGCGCGAGCGGGCTCGACGCGTTCGCCGACGGCTGGTTCACGGCCGGCCGGCTCGAATTCACGGGCGGCGCCAATCGCGGGCTCGCGGTGGAAATCAAGATCCACCGCAAGGACGAGGCGGTGACGCTCGATCTATGGCAGGCGATGCCGGAGCCGATTGCGGTCGGCGACGCCTTCGTCGTCACCGCGGGTTGCGACAAGCGCTTTGGGACCTGCTGCGACAAATTCAACAATGCGGTGAATTTCCGCGGCTTCCCGCATATTCCCGGCAACGACTTCGTCTTCAGCTATCCGACGCAAGGGGCGGCGGGAAACGACGGCGAGAGCCTGCAGTCGTAACCTGGCGCGCATCGCTCCTGCGGCAGGCCCGTGCGGCCGCGGCCGCATGGACGCGTCGCGACGGATGATGCCGGAAACCAACGCGTGGATGTCAATGTCCGTAACCCGAGAACGCATCGTTGCCGCCGCCCGTTCGTGGATCGGCACGCCCTATCGGCACCAGGCGTCCCTCAAGGGCGTCGGCTGCGATTGCCTCGGGCTCGTGCGCGGCGTCTGGCGCGACGTCGTGGGTGAAGAACCCGAGCGCGTGCCGCCCTACGCGCCCGACTGGGCGGAGGCAGCGGGCAAGGAGACGCTGGCCGAGGCCGCCGCGCGGCATCTCCTCCCAATCCCCTGCCGGGCCATCGCGCCCGGCGACGTCGTGCTGTTCCGCTGGCGCACGCATCTGCCCGCCAAGCACGCCGCCATCATCGCCAGCGAAAGCACGATGGTGCACGCCCATGACGGCGCGGCGGTCGCGGAAGTCGCGCTCGCGCCGTGGTGGCGCCGCCGGCTTGCCTATGCGTTCCGCTTTCCGGGCGTGACGTAAGGCGGCACCTGAGGACGCGGCCGGGGCTCATGCCGGTCGCCTTGGATCGCCGGCCGCGAAGGACGTGCGCGTTCAAGGAAACGGGCCGAAGCGGTAATTGAGCCCGATCAGAACGAGGTGGATGTTCTGCTCGATATGGTAGACGAAGGGCGTCGTGGTCGGGCCCGTGGGCGTGAAGGTGACGCTGTCGCCGCCCAGGCCGATGTAATCATATTCGATGAAAGCGGAAAGATTTGGCGTGAACTTGTGCTCGAGTCCGCCGCCGATCGTCCACCCGCTCCGGGTCGGGTTCGCGAACCCGTCCGGTATCGGCGGCGGGGGCGGCGGAACCGTCGTGCAGCACTCCGTATATTTGGCATGCGCCCAGGCCGCGCCCGCCTGAATATAGAGCAGAGTCATCGGCTCGATGACATAGCCGACGCGTCCGGTGAGGGTCGCGATCCACGTCACCTTGCTCGAGTCGATCAACGCGGGGTCGAGCGCATTGGCGCTGCTGCCTTTCATCCCGGCCGCGTCCCACATCCCGCGGATGCCGACGACCCATTGCGGCGCGAACTGATAATCGCAGCCTATCTGGCCGCCGCCGACGACGCCGTCGACGCTGTGCGAGGCGACCTCGATGCCGCTGTCGGGAGCGCTCCATTTGGTCGGTGACCAGCCGTAGCCGACATTTCCGCCCAGATAACATCCGCTCCAGCTGTCTCGGATGGCAACAGGGGCGGCAGGCGATTGGCTCACCAGACCGAGTGTTGCAACGACCGCCGCAACAGCAACGAAGAAACCGTTTTTCATGAGCGCCCCCAAATCAAAGAAAGATAGAAACAGATGAAGCAGTATTTCTCGGCCACCCTAGCATGGTTCGGCTCCCCGTCTGTCACATTTAGGCAACATGTCCACCGGAAAGCCGGCGAACGAGAGTCGCATGGGAATGGCGCCGCCGGCTGCGGAACGCGGCCGAATGCCGAATACTGACGGACGGACATGACCTGGGCGTCGGTTCCGATCCGTCCGGTGTCGGCCGCCTTTCGACGCAAGGGCCGCTCGAGGACTTAAATCGCGGAGCTCGCGAACGCGCACCCGGCGCGCCCGACATGCGCCGATGCGACCGAGCCTGTCGCCGCGCTCGGGCGGTCAATTCGCCGCTGTCGCGGCTGCCTCAACCGCGTCATTCCGCATGCTCCTCGCGCGCCTCGCGCAGGAGTCGATCCGGGACGGACGACGCGACGGATTGCCGGCTCGAGACGCCGCGGTCCTCGTTCGTGGAGCGAGCGTGACTGCGCGCCTCGGCCAGCGATCGCAGCGCGCCACCGCTCGCCTTTCAGGATCCCATCATGGCCGCTCTTGTCCTCTCCGTCGCCGGCAGCGCGGCGGGCTCGTCATTGTTCGGCCCGACCGGCGCGCTCGTCGGTCGCCTCGTCGGCGCGCTCGCCGGTCATGCCATCGACCAGGCGCTGTTCGGCTCGCGCACCGTCGCGCTCGCGGGCCCGCGCCTTGCCGACCTCGGCGTGATGAGCTCGACCGCCGGCGCGCCGATTCCGCGTGTCTACGGCCGCGCGCGCGTTGCGGGACAGGTGATCTGGGCGACCCGCCTCGAGGAAGTGGCGAGCACGCAGTCACAGTCGAGCGGCGGAAAGGGAATGGGCGGCCGCGTCACCACGACCACCACGACCTATTCCTATTTTGCCAATCTCGCCGTCGGCCTGTGCGAGGGACCGATCGGCGCGGTGCTGCGCGTGTGGGCGGACGGCAAGCCGCTCGACCTCGAGGGAGTCAACCTGCGCGTCTACCGCGGCGACGAGGCGCAGACGCCCGATCCGCTGATCATCGCCAAGGAGGGTGACGCGCCCGCCTATCGCGGACTCGCCTATGTCGTGTTCGAGCGCCTGCCGCTCGCCGCCTTCGGCAACCGAATCCCGCAACTCTCGTTCGAGGTGGTGCGGCCGGTGGGCAAGCTCGAACGCATGATCCGCGCGGTCACGCTGATCCCGGGCGCGACCGAGTTCGGCTACGAACCCGCGACCGTGGTGCGGCAGATGGGACCGGGCCGTTCGGCGCCGGAGAACCGGCACGTGGGCCACGCGCCGTCCGACGTCGTCGCCGCGCTCGACGAGCTGCAGGCGCTGGCGCCCAATCTTGCGCGCGTGGCCATCGTCGTGGCCTGGTTCGGCACCGATCTGCGCTGCGGCCAATGCCGCGTGATGCCGTCGGTGGACAGTGCGATCAAGGCGACGGCGGGCGCCGTCTGGTCGGTGGCCGGCCTCGATCGCGCAAGCGCGCGACTTGTCTCGCAGGTGGAGGGCCGACCTGCCTTCGGCGGCACCCCCTCCGACGATGCCGTGCGGCACCTCATCGCGGAGCTCAAGGCGCGCGGGCTCAAGGTCACGCTTTATCCGTTCCTGATGATGGATATTCCGGCGGACAATGCGTGCGCCGATCCGTGGACGGGAGCGCCGGCGCAGCCGGCCTATCCGTGGCGCGGTCGCATCACCTGCGATCCGGCGCCGGGACGACCGGGGTCGCCCGACGGAACCGCCGCGGCCGCCGCCCAGGTCGATGCATTTTTCTCCGGCGGCCCCGATGCGTGGAACTATCGCCGCATGATCCTGCACTACGCCACGCTCGCTGCCGGCGCGGGCGGCGTCGACGCCTTTCTCATCGGCTCGGAGCTTAAGGCGCTCACGCGCGTGCGTGCCGCGCCCGGCGTCTATCCTGCGGTCGATGCGCTCTGCGCGCTCGCCGCCGAGGCCAAGCAGCTGCTCGGCGACGATTGCGTGGTGACCTACGGCGCCGATTGGACCGAATACGGCGCGCATGTGATCGATGCGAACGAGATACGTTTCCCGCTCGACCGGCTGTGGGCCTCGCCCGCGATCGATGTCGTCGGCATCGACTATTACGCGCCGCTCGCCGACTGGCGCGAGGAGGCGGATGCACTCGACCGCGCGCTGTCCGCGAGCATCTACAGCCATGATTATCTCGCCGGCAATCTTCGGCGCGGCGAGGCCTATGACTGGTTCTATGCCGATGCGGCCGCGCGCGCCGCGCAGCAGCGCACGCCGATCACGGACGGGCTCGGCAAGCCGTGGCTGTTCCGGCAGAAGGACCTGTGGAATTTCTGGTCGCAGCCTCATTACGAGCGCGTTGCCGGCGTCGAGCTCGCCGCGCCCACCGCCTGGGTGCCGCAGTCGAAGCCGATCTGGCTCACCGAGCTCGGCTGCCCCGCGGTCGACAAGGGAGCCAACCAGCCGAGCGTGTTTCCCGATCCGAAATCGTCGGAGTCAGGCCTGCCTCATTTTTCCCGCGGCACGCGCGATGACCTGATCCAGCGCCGTTTCCTCGAGGCCGTATTGGGCGCCTTCGATCCCGCTTTCGGCCCCGCCGTCCTCAATCCGTTGTCGAGCCTCTATGGCGGCCGCATGATCGCGCCCGACGGCATCCACCTGTGGACGTGGGACGCGCGACCCTATCCGAGCTTTCCCGCCGCGGAGGACGTCTGGAGCGACGGCGCCAACTGGCAGACCGGCCATTGGTTGACCGGCCGGCTCGGCGGCGCGCCGCTCGACGGGCTCGTCGCGGCAGTCCTCGCCGACAGCGGCATCGCCGGCGCGGACACGAGCGCGCTGGGCGAAGGACCGGACGGCTATGTGGTCGACCGGCCGATGAGCGCGCGCGCCATGCTCGATCCCCTCGCGCTCGCCTTCGCCTTCGACGCCGCGGAGCAGGACGGCGTGTTGCGCTTCAGGCCGCGCGGCGGCGCGCCGGTGATGGAGATCGATGAAGAGGCGCTCGCGCTCTCCGGCCATGGCGCGCCGGCGCAGATCGTCCGCGCGCAGGAGTGCGACCTGCCGCGCGAGGTGGTCATCGGTTATACCGACATCGGCGCCGATTACCAGCGCGCTGCCGCCGCCTCGCGGCGTCTCGTCGGCGGCTCCGCCCACAGCGCCCGGGCCGAACTCGCCATGGTCGCGAGCGACGCGGCGGCGCGGCGTCGCGCGGAGATCTGGCTGCAGGATCTGTGGGCCGGACGCGAGAGCGTGGACATCGTGCTGCCGATGAGCCGCCTCGCGCTCACGCCCGGCGACGTGATCGGGCTTACGGTCAACGGTCGCCGGCGTCTCGTCGAGGTGCAGGAGATCGTCGACACCGAATGCCGCGCGCTCAAGGGGCGCTCGGTCGACCCGGACGTGTTCGGACTGCCGCTCGCGCCGCCGCGCCTGCGCGTGCCGCCGCCGCCGCTGCCGCTCGGGCCGTTGCATGCGCTCGTGCTCGACCTGCCTTCGCTCGACGCGACCGAGCCGCCGGTGCTCGCGCGGATCGCGGTCTTCGCCGACCCGTGGCCGGGGCCGGTCGCGGTGTTCGCGACCGCCGACGGCATGAGCTTCACGCGCGCGGCGCTCGTGCACGCACCGGCAAGGATGGGGGTCACGCTCGACGCGCTCGCGCCGGGTCCGAGCGCGCGTTGGCACAATGTTTCCCTGCGCGTGCAGCTTTACGGCGGCGCGCTGTCGTCGACGAGCGAGGCGGCGCTGTTCGCCGGCGCCAACGCCGCGGCGCTGCAGCGGCCCGACGGCGCCTGGGAGGTGATTCAGTTCGCGCAGGCCGAGCTCGTGGGCGATCGCATCTACCGCCTTGCGCGCCTGCTGCGCGGCCAGGGCGGCAGCGAGTGGGCCATGGGTACGCCGCTGCCTGCCGGCGCGCCTTTCGTGCTGCTCGACGAACATGTGGTACCGATCGCGAGCGGACTATCGGCCCTGGAACGTCCGCTGCAGCTGCGCGTCGTTGCCGCCAGTCGCGACATTGGCGATGCGAGCGCGGTCTCGCTCGCAGCCACGCCCCGGGCGACCGCGCTCAAGCCGCTCGCGCCGGTCCATGTGACGGCCTCGCGCGGCACGGACGGCGTGATGTTCCGCTGGATCCGCCGCACGCGCGTCGACGGCGACGGTTGGGTGGGCGAGGTGCCGCTCGGCGAAGCGAGCGAGCAATATGCGCTCGACATTCTCGCCGCGGGCGCCGTGGTGCGAACGCTCCTGGTTGCGACGCCGTGGGCGCTCTACGCCGCGGGCGACGAACTCGCCGATTTCGGCCAGCCGCAGACGCACCTTGCCGTGCGCGTGGCGCAGGTTTCGGCCACCGTCGGCCGCGGCTTCGCGACGGAGACGACGTGCCGCCTTTGAGTGTCGCAGGATCCGCGTCGCGCCGCCGCCGCGCGGGGCAGGCTCGAGCGCGCATGTCGGAGTTCCCGCGTGCGAGCCGGCAACCGCGCCTTCGACATTCGGGAGACGATCCATGACCGCCACGCCGCGTTTCGCCCTGCCGGCGATCGAAGCCGCGCAGGCGCAGAAGCACGTCACCCACAATGAGGCGCTCGCGCTCATCGACGCGCTGCTTCAGCTCTGCGTCGAGAGCCGCACGCTCGCCGCGCCGCCGGAGGCGCCCGCCGACGGCGCCTGCTACATCCCCGCCGCCGGCGCGAGCGGCGCCTGGAGCGGATGGGACGGGCAGATCGCGCTGTTCAGCGGCGGCGGCTGGCTGCGCCTGGCGCCGGTCTCGGGTCTCAAGGCCTGGGTCAAGGCGGAGCGGCTGACCGTCACCTACGAGGACGGCGTCTGGCGCGACGGCATCGCGCTCACCGCGCATGGGGGGCGCGTGACGCTTCGCGCCAAGGAGGAGGAGCTGTCGCTTGCCGGGGCTTTTGCCGAAACCGCCGACCCCGCCTTCATCCCCGATCGCGCGATCGTGCTCGGCGTTGCCGCGCGCACGACGCTCGCCATCACCGGCGCCGCCTCCTATGCCGTGGGCATTGCGGGCGAGCCGGGCAAATTCGGCGATCTCCTTGGCACGGCGCCGGGCGCGACCAATGTCGGGGTCATCGGCCCGACCGCGTTCTATGCCGATACCAGGGTCCGCATCACCGCCAATGGCGGCAGTTTCACCGGCGGCAAGGTGCGCCTCGTCGTCTATTTCATCGAGACGAGCGCGCCGAGCGCGTGAGCGCGCGGGCACCCTCGTCGGTCGCCACCGCGCCGGGCGCACCTCGCACAGAGCGATAAGCGATAAACGGAGCGATCGCATGGCCGCGTCAGGCTTCGACTCCTGCCTTGCCCTGCTGCTCGTGCACGAAGGCGGCTATACCAATCATCCGGCCGACCCCGGAGGCCCGACCAATTTCGGCATCACCATCGCCGACTATCGGCGCTACGTGAATCCCGACGCCACGCCGTCCGACGTCAAGGAAATGCGGCGCGAGGAGGCCGCGGCGATCTACCGCGCGCATTACTGGGACGCATTGCGCTGCGAGGAACTCGCCGCCGGGCTCGACTATGCCGTCTTCGACTATGGGGTCAATTCCGGCATCGGCCGCGCCGGCAGGGCGCTGCGGCGCGCCCTCGGGCTGGCGGAGCAGGCCGGCGCGGTCACCGACGCCGTCGTCATCGCGGCGCGCGGCGCCGATGCCGCCGCGCTGATCGAGGCGATCTGCGACGAGCGTCTGCGTTTCCTGCGCTCGCTAAAGACCTGGCCGGTCTTCGGCCGAGGCTGGGGCCGCCGCGTCGGCGAGGTCAAGGCGGCGGCGCTCGCGATGGCCCGGCAAACGGCACAAGCCTGAACGGAGAAGGGACGATGTGGACGAAAATCAAGGCATGGTTCAAGCATTCGCTCACCATCGCATGGGCGCGCATGGTGGCGCTGTTCGGCTTCGTGCTGGCGGCGCTCGAGGCCACCGCCGCCGATCGCGATCTCACCGGCGCGCTGCAGGCGGCGCTGCAGCCGCAATACGTCCCCTATTACGTGATCGCGATCGGGCTGATCACCGAGCTCGCGCGCCGGCGCACGGCCGGCAAGCCGCAGCGGGGCGGGTAATGCTCGCGCGCATCCTTGCCTGGCTCGGTCGTCTGCTCGGCGGCCCTTTCGCACAGGCCGCGCTCGAGGCTTATCGCGCGCGGCTTGCCGCCGACAATGCGAGCGAAAAGATCGCCGCCGACCTTGCCGCGCGCGAGCTCGCGGTGGAAGCACGCGAGCGCGCGCTCGCCACGCAGGCGCTGATCGCCGAACAGGGGCGCCTGCTGACGGCGCTGCCGCGCCCGCTCTTCGCCTTCGCCTTCGTCGCCTATGCGTGGAAGGTGGTCGTATGGGACAAGGTGCTGGGGCTCGGCACCACCGAGCCCTTGTCCGGCGACGTCGCGCAATGGGCGACGATCGTGCTCGGCGCCTATTTCGGCGGCCGCAGCCTGGAGAAGGTGGCGCAGATCCTGGCGAGGAAGTAAGTTCCGCGGCCTTTCGCGGAGCTCCATCCATGCACGTGTTCGAAGCCGTTGCCTCGCGCTATTCCTGCCGCGCCTTCCTGCCCACCCCCGTTCCCGAAGCCGTCGTCCGCGACATTCTCGCGCGCGCGGCGCGCGCGCCATCGGCCGGCAACATGCAGCCGTGGCGCGTCTATGCCCTGGCCGGCAAGCGGGTGGAGGAGCTTAAGGCGCTGCTCGCCCCGCGCATGGCCACCGAATTGCCCAAAGGCGAGGGGGCGGAATACGTCATCTATCCCGAACCGCTGACCGAGCCCTACCGCAGCCGCCGCTTCGAGGTCGGCGAGATGCTCTACCGCTCGATCGGCGTCGCGCGCGAGGACAGGCCGGCGCGCTACCGGCAATATGCGCGGAACTATGAGTTCTTCGGCGCGCCGGTGGCGCTATTCTTCGCGCGCGAGAAGGCCCACGGGCCGGCACAGTGGGCGGATATCGGCGGCTTCCTGCAGACGGTGGCATTGGTCGCGCGCGGGCATGGCCTGCACACCTGCCCGCAGCAGGCCTGGGTGTCGTTCCACAAGACCGTGCGCGCCTTCCTCAAACTTCCCGACAATTTGATGATCTATTCCGGCATGGCGCTCGGCTATGCCGACGAAACCGCGCCCATCAATTCCTGGCGCTCGCCGCGCGAACCGCTTGATTCTTATGCCTCGTTCGAGGGTTTCCCGACCGATGGCTGACCCTGCCGCGGATCGCGGGCATTCAGCCTGCGTTCACCGGCGCGCCGTTAACACCCCGCCTATGCCGGTCTGCCGACGCCTGATGATCGTCCTCATGTGCGGCCTGTTGGCCGGTCCGGCCGCCGCCGCGGAAGCGCCGCGCCCGTCCTGTCTCACCAAGGCCGAGCAGCGCGCGGCGGTGGCCGCCCGGCGTGCCATCCCGCTCGCGCAGGCCTTGAGGATTCTGCGCGAGCATCGCCAGCGTTCGGAAGTGATCCGCGCCCGCTTGTGCCATCGCGACGACCGGCTGGTCTATGTGCTGACTCTGCTCGGCAGCAGTGGCAAAGTGGTCAACGCGACCGTTGACGCCGTGACCAGCGAGTATCATATCGGCCGCTGAGCGGAGACGAACGCCTTGCGCCTCCTCGTCGTCGAGGACGATCCCGATCTCAACCGGCAGCTCACCGCCGCGCTGACCGATGCCGGTTATGTCGTCGACCGCGCGTTCGACGGCGAAGAAGGGCATTATCTCGGCGAAAGCGAACCCTACGACGCGGTCATTCTCGATATCGGCCTGCCCAAGATGGACGGCATCTCGGTGCTGGAGGCGTGGCGGCGCGCCGGTCGCTCCATGCCGGTGCTGATGCTGACGGCGCGCGACCGATGGAGCGACAAGGTGCAGGGCTTCGACGCCGGCGCCGACGATTATGTGGCCAAGCCGTTCCATCTCGAGGAAGTGCTGGCGCGCGTGCGCGCGCTGCTGCGCCGTTCGACCGGCCATGCCAAGAGCGAGTTCAACTGCGGACCGGTGCGGCTCGACACGCGCACCGGTCGCGTATCCGTGGATGGCAATCCCGTCAAGCTCACCTCGCACGAATACCGGCTGCTCGCCTATCTCATGCACCACAGCGGACGCGTGGTGTCCCGTACCGAACTGGTCGAGCATCTGTACGACCAGAATTTCGACCGCGATTCGAACACGATCGAGGTCTTCATCGGCCGCATTCGCAAGAAGCTCGGCGTCGACATCATCCAGACCGTGCGCGGCCTCGGCTATCTGCTCTCGCCGCCGGAAGCGCGCTGAGCGATGCGCGCCAACTCGCTTGCGCTGCGTCTGTTCCTATCGGCCGCCGCCTGGACCGCCGTCATTCTCGTCATCACCGGCATCGTCCTTTCCTCGCTTTATCGGCAGGCTGTCGAGCGCGCTTTCGACCGGCGGCTCGGGGTCTATCTGCGCACGCTGGTGGCCGATCTTTCTTCGCCCGAGGAGCCGGGCGAAAAATTTCCCCAGTCGCTGAGCGAACCGTTGTTCGAGCTGCCTTTGTCGGGCTGGTACTGGCAGGTGACGCGGCTCGATCCCGACAAACATGAAGTGCGCTCCTCGCGTTCGCTGTGGGACGGCGGCCTGCCGCATCTGGAAGATCAAGGCGTGCCGGCGGACGCGGGCGGCTCGCGCGAAGGCTATGTCAACGGCCCGGAGGATCAGAAGCTGCGCGTCGTCGAGCGCACCATCGACCTCGGCGAGGACGGCCACTATCTCGTCGCGATCGCCGGCGATGCCGCCGAGATCACGGACGAGACCCATGCCTTCGACGAGGCGCTGATGCTCACCTTCGGCCTGCTCGCGGCCGTGCTGCTGCTCACCACCATGTTCCAGGTGCGATTCGGGCTTGCCCCGCTCAAGCGGATCACCCGCGGCCTCGCCGCCATTCGCGCCGGCACCGCCGAGCGGCTGAGCGGCGACTTTCCGGAAGAAATCGCGCCGCTCGTGCGCGAGACGAATGCGTTGATCGACGCCAACAAGGAGATCGTGGAGCGCGCGCGCACGCATGTGGGCAATCTCGCGCACGCGCTCAAGACGCCGCTGTCGGTCATCGTCAACGAGGCCACCGCCCGCGGCGCCGATCCGCTTGCGGCGAAGGTTCTCGAGCAGGCGGCGATCATGCGCGACCAGGTCGCGCGGCACCTCGAGCGCGCCCGGTTGTCGGCACGCACGAAGGTGATCGGGACGGTCACCGAGGTCGCCCCGGTGGTCGCCGCGCTCGCCCGCACGATGGAAAAGATCCATCGCGACAAAGGCATCGCCATCGAGCTGCACGCCGACGCCGCGGCGCGCTTCCGCGGCGAGCGTCCCGATCTCGAGGAAATGGTCGGCAATCTCGTCGACAACGCGTGCAAATGGGCGGTCTCGCGCGTGGCGATCGAAGTCGCGCGGCAGCCGCCGCAGGCCGGCGGCCAAGGCACCGTGCGCATCGTCATCGACGACGACGGTCGCGGGCTGTCGCCGGCGGAACGCGAGCAGGTCGCCAAGCGGGGGCGCCGGCTCGACGAGACCAAGCCGGGTTCCGGGCTCGGCCTGTCGATCGTCACCGAACTTGCCAAGCTCTACGGCGGCGGCCTCGCGCTCGGCGCGGCGCCGCTCGGCGGCCTGCGCGCCGAACTCGTGCTGCCGGCGGCCTGAATGCGCCGGACTTTTGCCCGAATCCTTGCCTCACGTTGCGCCGGCGGCGCGGGCCGGTCCGTGCCGGCCCTGTTCGCGGAGGTCGACATGTCCACCAGCCGATGCGCCGCCGTGTTCCTGCTGACGCTTGCGCTCGCCGCCTGCGCCGGCAGCGGCGATCCCTATGGTCCGGGGCCGAAGGAAAATACCGGCACCCTGCTCGGCGCCTTGGGCGGCGCGCTGATCGGCTCGCAGATCGGCGGCGGCACCGCCGCGCACGTGACCGGCGCGGTCGTCGGCGCCGGCCTCGGCGCGCTGATCGGCAATCGGATCGGCGCGGCCATGGACGAGGAGGACAGGCAGCGCGCCTATGCCGCGCAGCTTGCCGCGCTCAACGACGGCGCGCCCGGCGCACCGGTGTCCTGGCGCAATCCGCAAACCGGCCGCTACGGCACGGTGGTTCCGGGACCATATTACGACGACGATGGTCGGCGTTGCCGCTCCTATACGCACACGATCTATATCGACGGCCGGCCCGAGACCGCCCGCGGCACCGCCTGCCGCAACCCCGACGGAAGCTGGACGCCGCTCGGCTGAGCGGGCGCGCATGCTTAACAGCTTCTTAACGCCGGCGCGGTTATCAATCCTGCTCGGCTCGAAGCGGGGCGAAGCCGGCCATGCCGGGCGCGGGCACCATCGAACGGCTTCAGCATTTCCTGCGCGACTTGCCCCCGCAGGCGCGCGCGCTGCTCATCCAAGCATGCGCGCGCGACCTTGGCGGCGACGATTCCGTCATCGCGCCGCCTCCGGTTCCGGATCAGCCGGGCGCGTCCGCCCGCAACGGGGGCGCGCCGGCGGCACGCCTCGGTCGCGTCGCGCAAGCCTTCTTCCGCCCGCTCACGCCGTTTCTGGTCGACGATAGGCCGGACCACAAGCATCCCGGACGCATCGCGTTCCAGTCGCTCGCGCCGTTGTGGAACTGGATCAGGCGGGATTTGCTTCCCGACGAGGCGGCGGAGCTCGCGGCGCAAGCCAGCGATCCGCTTGCGCCGGCAACGGGGCGCGGGCTGCACGATCACGTCGTAAGCTTTCAGGAGCGCGCGGCGGCGGCCATCGCCGCCGTCTTCGCCGCGGCGGCTGCCGAAGACGACGGCTGCCGCCGTCTGCTCGCTGGGATCGGAACGCCGCGCGCCGAAGCCGACGGCTTGACTCTGCTGCACGTGCTCGACGGCCGCGATCCGCGATCTGCTTGACGGCATTCGCACCGCGGACGTCGCCGAGCACCGGGTGTGGCAATGGAAGCTCGCCGCGGCGCGCCGGTTCGGCGCGGTGCTCTTCGGCGAGGTCTATGCCGACGGGGTCGCGCGCGCCGTCGATATCGTCTGCGGCAGCGAGCGCGCGGCGGCGAACGGCTGAGAACCGCCGCCCGCGGGGCCGCCGCTGCGGCATTTGATCTTGTGCATTGCCGTACCGATCGCCGCTGAGGTATGCCCCTCGCGTCGGGCATC
>JADGGK010000098.1 GCA_019689975.1 Pseudolabrys sp. | reverse complement strand
CATGGTTTGGGGCTTCGCGTAACCGGCCGCAAGCGCCGAATAGCGGGCGGGCCGGCCGGCGCCGCGACCGTGCCGTCGGCCGCGCCGCGCGGTCGGCAGACGCGAGGACCCCCTCGGCACAGGCGGCCTGCCCCGGCTCCGCACGCAAGAGTTGTTCCATGGCTGATGCGTCGCGGCGAGGCCGCATCCCTCATGCCTGCGATGCGCAGCGGCGAGGAGGTGCGCCGGCGGCTTCGCGCGCCGCCCATGGTCGCCTTCCGACATGAGGCCAATTTTCATTACGTGAAGAATTCGCGCGGCGGGATTCATGTTGCGGCGGAAAACCGGCCACCCTACGATGCTTCACGAATGTCCGCCGCAATGTCGGCTTCGCAGATGAGAGACGCCAATATTCATGGCACCTGTTCGACCCGGACGGGAGCGCCAATGAACGATTGGTTGGCCGGATGACCGACGTTTGGGGAGGATTGTCATGCGCTCGCCTCTCGAAAACGCAGACGTGGGAATGGGCCTGAGCCGGTCGCGGCTGCGGCCGGAGACGTTGCTGCGGCGCCCGTCGTGCCGGTTATTTTGTGATGCGCTTCGATCGCCCGGTCGAGCCGCCGCGGCCTGCGCGACCAAGCAAACGACAAGCGATGAAGTGAAGCTTACAGAGGGGAGGAAGAAGCCATGTCCAAGCTGGGAGTCTCGCGACGGACCTTCCTGCAGGGTGGCGTCGGCCTGACGGTCGCCAATTTCGTGCCCGGCACGACGCCGTTTGCGCGCGCCGCGACGATGGAGGAGCAGACGGTCGCCGCTGCCAAGGCGGTCGGGAAGGCGGACGTGAGCGGCATGATATGGTCGCCCTATCTCGTGCCGATGAAGCCGGTCATTGCCGAATTCACCAAGCTCACCGGCATCGGCATCGGCGCCATTCAGGACATTTCCATCTTCGACGCCCCGCAGCGCGCAATGGCGGAGGCGCTGTCGCATTCGCCGCAGTTCGATTTCATCCATATCGACTCGAACATGATCCCGTCATTGGTCTCGGCCGGCTATTTGGAGCCGCTCGACGACTATATCGCGAAGGCAGGCTTCCATCTCGATGCCGTTGCCGATTACGGCAACTTCATGAAATACGACGGCCGCACCTACGGCATCCCGACCGACGGCAACGTGCACATCCAATATACGCGCAAGGACCTGCTCGATAATCCTGACAACAAGAAACGGTTCGCGGACAAATTCGGCACTGAATTGAAGCTTCCCGAGACGTGGGAGGAAAACCTGCGATTGCAGGAATTCCTCATGGACCCCTCCAAGGATCTTTACGGCTCGGGCAATCTGCGCAACCGCGCCAATGGCGTGACCTGGTGGTACATGATCTTCTACAGCGCCGGAGGCTTTCCGTTCGACGACGACATGAAGCCCACGCTGAACACGCCCGCGGGGCAATATGCCGTCGACATCTATCTGCAGGACAAGAAAGTCAACCACCCTGAAGCGGCGAACTGGGGCACGCCGCAGATGATTCCGCGCATCGCGCAAGGGCACGTCGTCAGCTGCCAGTACTGGGACGGAACGTGCAAGACGATTGCAAACCCGAAACAATCGAAGACGGTGGGTCAGTTCTATTTCAGTCTCGTGCCCGGCTCGAGATTCTCAGGCAAGCTGATACACCGCTCGATTTCCTCGCCGCTGGCGGCGATTCTCGTCAACAGGTATTCGCCGCGCAAGGCGCAGGCGGCCTATCTGGCGCTGTGGCTCGGTTCCGGCAAGAACAGCATCCCGATCGTATCCGATCCCGTCAACGCGTTTAACGACGCCTGGGCCAAGGAACATATGACCGCGCCGCAGGTGATCAACGCGTACACGGCCGAGGGAATCAAGGCGATCGAAACCAATTTCCAGGTCGTGGCGCCGCCGATCTACCTGACCGGCTACCTGGAGTTCCAGGACGCGCTCGGCAAGAATCTTTCGGAAGCCTATGTCGGCCAGCTGCCCGCCAAGGACGTGCTCAAGAAAACCGAGGATGAATGGAACGGCATCATTCGCCGGATCGGCCGCGCCAAGCTCAAGAAGGATCTGGCAAGCTACAAGGCGGTGATGCCCAGGCGCGATGTGCCGGCATGACGATCCGCAACGCGACGCGCGGGACGCATTGAATGGCTCCGACGCGCGTGGTGCCCGGCCGATCGATGCTCTGGAGTGAGGGATGACCGCCGTCACGCTTCCGACGACCGGAGGATCGGTGCGCGCTTCGGCGCGCACCGTGTCGCGACAGCGGGCGATCAGGCGTTTCAAGCTGGTGCTGATGACGCCGCTGATCGCGCTGTTCCTGGGGCTGTTGACGCCCGTCTTGCTGCTGCAACTCTACTTCTCATTCCACGAATGGACGGTCTATCTCGGCTCGTGGTGGGATGCCGAATTTGTCGGTTTCGACATGTTTGCGAACGTTTTCACCGATCCCCGCTTCGGCTGGGCGATCGTGCGTTCGCTCGCCTTCGCCGCCGGCTCGACCATCGGCTGCTTCCTCTTCGGATTCCTGCTCGCCTATCTGATGTATCGCCCGTTCCGCGGGCAGGCGATCTATTACATCATCTTCATTCTGCCGATGCTGACCGTGCCCGTGGTCGTCGCCTACACCGCGGAAATGCTGCTCTACCGCAACGGGCCGATTAACGATCTCATTTCCGTGCTCACGGGCACCAATTTTCAGGTCGCCTGGCTCAGCAATCCTCACCTGGCCTTGGCGACCGTCGCCCTGCTGGAAATATGGAATTGGACGCCCTTCTCCTTCATCATTTTGCTTGCTGGACTTGCGGCCATTCCCAAGGAGCCGATCGAGGCCGCCGAAATTCTCGGCGCGTCCAAATGGCAGATCTTCTGGCACGTGCAGCTGCCGTTGCTGCGACCGGTCATCCTCCTTGCGCTGATACTCCGCTTTCTCGAGGCGATGGCCGAATTTCCGAAAACCTGGGCCTTGTTTCAGGGCGGACCCGGTACCGCAACGGAAACGCTGCCGATCTATATCTTCATTACGACATGGCAGTATTTCCAGATCTCCAAGGGCGCGGCGATGTCCTATGTCGTGATGGTGATGATGGTCGGTATCGTGCTGTTCGCCATCCATATGCTACGGCGGGAAAAGCGCTCGCTCGACGTCATGTACGGAACCGCCGCCGGCAACCTTGAATGACGATGACGAAATCGCGACGCCGCCGAGCCACGACCATCATCCGCTACGCGGTCCTGAGCATTTGGGCCGTGATTGCATTCTTCCCGATCTACTGGATGGTTTCGACTTCGTTCAAGCCGAGCACGCAATGGTTTTCCTGGCCGCCAATATATTTTCCCGATCCGCCCACGCTGTCCAACTACATGAACGTCTGGCTCGGCGCCGAGGAATACGACCAGGCGCAATATGCGATCTCGTCGCAAAAACCGCTGATATCGATGTGGAATTCCACGGTGATCGCGACCACTTCCACTTTTCTCTCCGTGCTGTTCGGTTCTATGCTCGCTTATGGCGTCTCGCGTTACCGGATTCTTTCGGAAGCGCGCATGTTTCAATTGTTGATGCTGCGTATGATCCCGCCGATCGTCGTGGTCGCGCCACTGTCGCTCTACTACTCGGCTCTCGGATTGCTCGACACCCGCATCGGCCTGATCCTTGTATATTTCCTGACCACCCTCCCCTATGCCGTGTGGATGACCAAAAGCTTCATCGACGAGGTACCGCGGGAGATCGAACAGGCGGCGGAAATCCTCGGGGCTTCCCGTTGGCGCATCATCTTCGAAATTATTCTGCCGCTGATCCGTTCGGGACTTGTCGCGACCTTCCTCTTCATCCTCATCCTGACGTGGAGCGAGTATCTCCTCGCCCTGATCATCACCAAGACGCAGGTTTCGACACTGCCGATCGAGCTGTCGAAATATCAGGGCTCCACCGAAGGCCGCGTCTATGGGCGACAGGCCGCCTTGGCGGTCGGCATCACGGTTCCGCTGATGATCGTTGGTCTTGTGATCCGCAAGCACCTTGCGCGCGGATTCAGTTTTGGAATGGTACGGAGATAGGCGTGGCGCGCATCGAGTTGATCAATCTGAACAAATCGTTCGGTGCCGTACAAGCGGTGAGAAACCTGAATTTCACCATCGAAGACGGCGAGTTTGTCGTGTTCGTCGGGCCGTCTGGATGCGGCAAGACCACGACGCTGCGCATGATCGCGGGATTCGAGGACCCGAATTCGGGCGAGATCCGCATTGACGGACGCGTCGTCAATGATCTTGAGCCGCGCGATCGCGATATCGGCATGGTATTTCAAAGTCACGCGTTGTTTCCGCACAAGAACGTGGCCCAGAACATAGAGTTCGGCCTGCGGATGAAGAAAGTCTCGCCCGAAGAGCGGGTCAAACGCGTGCGCGAGGTTGCGGAGATGATGCGCATCAGCCATCTCCTCGACAAGATGCCAGGCCAATGTTCAGGCGGCGAGTCGCAGCGTGTTGCGCTCGCGCGCACTCTGGTCACCAATCCTTCGACATTTCTGCTCGACGAACCGCTGTCGAGTCTCGACGCCAAGCTGCGGCGCGAGTTGCGGGCCGAGTGCGATCGTCTGCACCAGGAGCTCAAGCGCACGTTCATCTTCGTCACGCATGATCAGGAAGAGGCGATGACCCTTGCCGACCGCATCGTCGTGATGCGTGACGGCGAGATCGTTCAAGTCGGATCCCCGATGGAAATCTATGCGGACCCGGTCAATTATTTTGTGGCCGACTTTTTCGGCTCGCCGTCGATGAACCTCGTACCTGGCGAGTTCGTACGGACAGGCGACGGTTTGCGGTTTCGATCCGCCTCATTCGATATCGCGTTGCCCGCTCGGTTCGAAACGGTGAGCCCCGGTAAAGGCACGCTCGGAATACGGCCGGAGCACGTTCGCATCGACCCCGGCGCCGAGGATTGCGTCCATCTCACGGTGAGACTCATCGAACCGCTTGGCAAGGACACGCTGCTTTATTTCGACGTCCCGGGCGACCGTGCGTTCGTCGCCGTGCGCGAAGGCCTGCACATGACGGATGTGCGAATCGGTCAACCTATGGCGATAAATCTGGATGCACACTGCATTCATCTGTTTGACGGCGAGGGACGCCGAATTGCCGTACCTCGAGTCGCTTAAGACGATGCGGCCCGCGAGACGGCCGCAATGCCCGCCATGAGTCATTCATAGCAATGATCCGACCCTAGAAATCGAGGAGCCCATGGATTATCGGGAAAAAAGCGAAATCCGCGACGGTATGCGCATCGACTGGGACATGCCGATTACCATGGACGACGGGCTCGTGCTCCGCTGCGATATCTATAGGCCCGTTGCCGAAGGCAGGTACCCGGTGATCATGACGCTCGGGCCTTACGGGAAGTGGCTTCACTTCGAGGATCTCTACAAAACCCAATGGGACCGCATGTGCGCCGATCATCCGGACGTGCCCACCGGTTCCACCAACAAGTATCAGTGCTGGGAGGTCGTCGATCCGGAAAAATGGGTACCCGACGGCTACGTCTGCATCCGCGTGGACAGCCGCGGCGCCGGCCGCTCGCCCGGCGTCATCGACATCTGGTCGCTGCGCGAAGCGCAGGATCTCGCCTGTTGTATCGAGTGGGCCGGAAAGCAGCCATGGTGCAACGGCAAAGTCGGTCTCAACGGCATTTCCTATTACGCACAGAATCAATGGCAGGTCGCGGCGCTTCAACCGAAGCACCTTGCCGCGATCTGCGTATGGGAAGGCGCTGCCGACTTTTACCGTGACATGGCGCATCACGGCGGCATTTTCAATCGCGGCTTCGTCCAGGAGTGGTCGAAAGCGCAGGTCTATTCCGTGCAGCACGGCCGCGGCACGCGCGGCTTCAAAAGCCGCATGAATGGCGACTGGGTTTCCGGGCCGGAGACTCTTTCCGAAGAAGAACTCGGTCGCAACCGGCGCGATTTCTACGAGGATTGCATCTCCCGCAAGCTCGATACGGACCCTTTCTGGCAATCACGCATGCCGGATTGGACGAAGGTTAGAACGCCGCTGCTTTCCGCGGCCAATTGGGGCGGTCAAGGCCTGCATCCGCGCGGCAACTTCGAGGGCTTCATGCGTGCCGCGTCGGAGCAGAAGTGGCTCGAAGTGCACGGTCTCGAACATTGGACACATTTCTACACCGACTACGGCCGCAATCTGCAGAAGCGGTTCTTCGGTCATTTCCTGAAAGGCGAGGACACCGGCTGGGACAGGCAGCCGAGGGTTCTGCTGCAGGTGCGCCATCCGGGCGAGAAATTCGTGGAGCGGCACGAGAACGAATGGCCGCTCGCGCGCACGCAATGGACCAAGTTCTACCTTCATCCGGACGACATGTCGCTGTCGACCGCGCCGCCGACCGCCGCAGCCAGCGTCACCTATGCCGGCATGGGCGAGGGAGTGACCTTTCTTTCCGAACCGCTGGCACAGGAAACCGAGATTACCGGACCGGCCGCGGCGAAGCTCTGGGTCTCATCGGCGACCGAAGACGCCGATCTTTTTCTCGTCGTCCGCGTTTTCACGCCCGATCTCAAGGAAGTGACATTCCAAGGCGCGCTCGACGCGCACACGCCGATCGCGCAGGGCTGGCTACGCTGTTCCCATCGCAAGCTCGATCCGCGCCTCACCCTGCCCTACCGGCCCTACCATACGCACGACGAGGAGCAGAAGCTCGTGCCCGGTGAGGTTTACGAGGTCGACGTCGAAATCTGGCCGACATGCATCGTCGTGCCGAAGGGTTATCGCCTGGCGCTTTCGGTGCGCGGTACGGATTATGTCTATCCGGGCGAACCGGGCCCCGGCGTGGAAACGCTCGGCAAGGTCTGGACGGGAGTCGGTCCGTTCACCCACGACGATCCCAGAGACCGGCCGCCGGCGGTGTTCGGTGGCGCCGTAACCCTGCACGCCGGTCCCTCGCGGCAGGCGCATGTGCTGCTGCCGATCATTCCCAAGGCGTAGCTCCGGCGGGAGGCGGCGGATTCATGGGCGCGGCACGATCGGCGCGATGCGGCCGTGAGAACGAGACGTCAAACCCTACATCGAGGAGTGTGAGATCATGAGCTACCGCGAGGTGAGCGAAATCCGCGACGGCATGCGCATCGATTGGGACATGCCGATTACGATGGATGACGGACTCGTGCTCCGCTGCGATGTCTTCCGGCCGGTCAAGAACGGCCGCTACCCGGTGATTTTGAGCCACGGTCCCTATGGCAAATGGCTGCATTTCGCCGACGGCTACAGGACCGCGTGGGAGCGGATGATCACGCGGCATCCGGACGTGACGGCGGGTTCGAGCAACAAATACCAGAGCTGGGAGGTCTGCGATCCGGAAAAATGGGTCCCGGACGGCTACGTCGTGGTGCGTGTCGACTCGCGCGGCTGCGGTCGCTCGCCGGGTTATGTCGAACACTGGTCGCCGCGGGAGACGAGGGACTTCTACAACTGCATCGAGTGGGCGGGCACGCAACCCTGGTCGAACGGCAAAGTGGGCCTTTCCGGCATCTCCTATTACGCCATCAACCAATGGCAGGTCGCGAGCCTGCAGCCAAAGCATCTCGCGGCGATCTGCGTCTGGGAAGGATTTGCGGACTTCTATCGCGAGCTTTCCCACAACGGCGGCATCTACAACACGTTTGCGCAGAACTGGTACGACATGCAAATCAAGACCGTGCAAAACGGTCTTGGAACCAGAGGCTTTCGCAGCCGCATGAACGGCGACTGGGTCTCGGGGCCGGACACGCTCACCGCCGAGCAGATGGGTGCCAATCGCTATGATCTGGGCAAGACCTATTTCGCGCATCCGCTTGACGACGATTTCTACAAGGCGATGCGGCCCGACTGGTCGAAGGTGAAGGTGCCGCTGCTTTCGGCGGCCAACTGGGGCGGCCAACCGCTTCACCCACGAGGAAATTTTGAAGGCTTCTACCGCGCCGCCTCGCGACAGAAATGGCTCGAGGTACACGGCATCGAACATTGGACGCATTACTACACCGATTACGGCCTGGCGCTGCAAAAAAAATTCTTCGGCTATTTTCTCAAAGGCGAGCGCAACGGCTGGGACAAGCAACCCCGCGTGCAACTCAACATTCGTTATCCCGGAGAAAAGTTCGTCATTCGGCACGAGGACGACTGGCCGCTACCCGATACACAATGGACCAGATTCTACCTGGCGACGAGCGCCCATAAACTCGTCGCGTCCCCACCGGACGGATCGGCGCAAGTGACGTTTGACGCTATGGGTGACGGCGTCACCTTTCTCAGCGATCCGATGAAGGAGGAAGTCGAGATCACCGGGCCGGTCGCCGCCAAACTGCACGTTTCGTCGTCGACCACGGATGCCGACCTGTTTCTGGTTTTGCGGGTGTTCGCCCCCGACATGCGGGAGGTCGTGTTCCAGGGCGCGCTCGATCCGCATACGCCTATCGGCCAAGGCTGGCTGCGCGCCTCGCATCGCAAGCTCGACAAAGCCCTGACGCTTCCGTTCCGGCCTTATCACACGCACGATGAAATACAGCCTCTTACGCCCGGAGAGATATACGAGCTCGATATCGAGATCATCCCGACCTGTATCGTCGTGCCGAAGGGCTATCGCGTGGCTCTGAGCATCCGCGGTCGCGATTACGTCTATCCCGGCGGCTCGGGCGGCCGGCTCTCCAACATGAAGAACGAGTTCACGGGCTGCGGGCCTTTTCTCCATGACGATCCGCGCGATCGCCCGCCGGAGATCTACGGCGGCAGGACGACGCTGCATCTCGGGGGAGGTCGCGACAACTTCCTGCTGCTGCCCATCATCCCGCCGCGTCGTACCGCCTCGTCGCAGCGCGACACGCGCCGCCCGGCGAGGCGTGCGGCGCCAAGAAAACGACGATAGCCGGTGTCAATCGCTCATTTCACGATAAGGACCGGACATCTCGCCAACTGCATGATGCGATTGGCGCGGCTGCCGATCAACCTGTCGTAGACCATGGAGTGCCCCTTCGATCCGATGATCAGCAGATCCGCATCGAGTTCGTCGGCGAGCTCGACAATGTCCCGCACGGGGTGACCGGCGAGGACGTGGGTGTGAAGCTTGATCTGGCTTCTCTCGGCCATTGCCCGTGCACGTTGCAGTACCTTGTGGAAACGGCGGGCCGCCGCGCCGATTTCTTCCCTGACCTCCTCGATGAATTCCGGCATGTAATCGATCTCTTCCACCGAGACCATATGAATTTCCGATTGGTTCTGTTTTGCGATCGCAAGCGCCAATGACAAGGCGTGAAACGCCGGCTCCGAGCCGTCATTGGCATGCACGATGCGGTTGAACATGGGCGCCTCCCACTTCTGTCGACGCTCTCGCCCATCGCCGAAACGGTCGTAGGCTTTCGGCCGTCAAAGGCCTTGTCGGCGCAAGCACCGTCGACATCCGGCACGTCGGCTGTGCCGACGCCTCGCATTACTGCTCAAAGCTCGGCGTCCTTCGCACGGCGCCCGAGCAGGACCGGGCTATCATTGCCGCACCCCCCGCGAAACGCCATACGTAATGAACGCGCGGAAAAAACCTGTCGACCGCAAGAGCTTGTTCCTAAGGTGCGTGCGCGCGGATGGGGCGGCGATGCGCCATTGTCGCCGCGATCGGGCGAGGGGGCGACGGCGCAAGGGGCCGATCCCATGCCAATGCGCCGAGGGTATCCGCGGTCACTTCACGACGAGGACGGGGCACGGCGCGAGCTGCACGATGCGGTCCGCCCTGCTCCCGATCATGCGCTCGTAGAGCGCCGAATGGCCAGTGCCGCCGATGACCAGAAGATCGGCCTTGATCTCCCGAGCGAGCTCGACAATGTCCCGCACGGGGTGACCGGCGAGGACGTGGGTGTGAAGCGTCATCCCCCTGGCTTCGGCCATCTCACGTGCGCGTTGCAGCACTTTGTGGAAGCGGCGGCTCGCGGTGGTCGTCTCTTCGCGAAGGTCTTGAATGAATTCCGGCATGTAATCGACTTCCTCCACCGACACCATGTGCAGCTCCGCCTTGTTATCCTGCGCAATCGCCAAGGCCAGCGACAAGGCGCGGAAC
>JADGGK010000029.1 GCA_019689975.1 Pseudolabrys sp. | reverse complement strand
GCAAGGGCAACAGGGTGATCCCATGCCTCGGTTTCGCCGATCAAACTCGCCCCTCGCCGCAATGCCTGTCGCAGCCGTTACACGGACAGGCTCCTAGATCAAGGCCGGCGATGCTACGGTCGTTCACGACCGATTCGAGGCCTGCCTATGGATTTCAAGCAGTTGCAATACTTCATCGGCCTATTCGAGCAAGGCAACATGACGCGAGCGGCACGCCGCCTCAACGTGGTGCAGCCCGCTTTAAGCGCACAAATCCTCAAGCTCGAGCGGGAATTCCGTACCAAATTGTTCGAACGCACCAATCGGGGCGTCACGCCGACGGCAAGCGGAAAGAGACTCTACGAGCTGTGCGTGCCGCTACTCGGCAACATGAACGCATTGCGCCAACATATGCTGGCGTTTTGCGGCGAGGTCGCCGGCGACGTCACCGTCGGCCTGATCCCCTCCGTCACCGACACGACGCTCGCCGAGGTCGTGCGCGAATACGGCAGTGCCTATCCGAATGTCGCGTTGCGCGTCGTGGAAGGCTACAGCGGGTTATTGATCGATGGCGTGCAGACCGGAACGCTTGATTTTGCGGTTGTCAACAATCCGGGAAAAAGCTCAAGCCTCAAGCTGCAACCGTTGATGAGTGAAGAACTGGTGCTGGTCTTTGCCCCCAGCTACCGGCTGTGCAACATGCGCAGGCTGCAGTTGTCACAACTCAGCCGGCTGAATTTCGTCCTTCCGGCGCGGCGCCATGGCATGCGCGTCCTCATCGACCGCTATCTGGAATCAAAATCGGTCATTCTCACGCCGAAGCTGGAGCTCGACTCGCTCGTCCCGACGCTGCAACTCGTCCGAACCGGCGAGTGGGTCACCGTGCTTCCGATCTCGGCCGTGCATCGTGACATCAAGGAAGGCGCCTTGAGGGCGCGCCGTTTTCCGCCGCCCGGCATGCGACGAGAACTGGTGATCGTGCATCTGCCGCGACAACCGGTCTCGCTCGCTGCGCAGAAATTCATCGACATTCTCGAAAACAAGCTCAAGCAGGTCACCCGCAGCTTCCCGAAGGGGCGCGACCCGCATTTGATTGCGGACATCTCGGCTCCTGCTGCCCGCGGTTAAAGGGCGAACCGGTTTGTTTGGATGTTTGGGTTATCGGTTCCGCAGCCGAGGAAAGGGGAGAGATAGACAATGATGCAAGATTTTCGATGCATTTCTCATGGACCCCCGCTGGAGCGGCGCCGAGGAGCGGCCGGTCAACAGACGCAGAAACCGACCTTCCCGCGCCTACTCCGCAAACTCCTCGCGGATACTGCAATTATGAGCGCCGAGCGCCGGCACCGGCCCGGGAGCGGCCTCGCCTTCGCTCGAGCACGCCGGATAGGCCGGTAGCGATACCGGTCCGCTCGGCGTATCGACCGTCATGCGGCGCAAGGCTGGATGTTGGGAGAACGCTGCCACGCTGTTGACGCGTCCGTAAGCAATTCCGGCGCGTTCCAACAGCCTGGCCGCGACCGCATAGTCCAGGCCGCGCAGAACGCCGGCGATGACGGCATCGAGCGCTGACCGGTTCGCAACGCGAGCCACGTTGCTGTCGAAGCGCGGGTCGGTGGCGAGGTCCTCCTGCCCGAGTACGTCGGCGCAAAATCTCTTCCATTCGCGTTCGTTCTGCACGGCGATGACGATCTCGCCGTCCTTGCACGGGAAGGCCGCATAGGGCGCGATGCTCGGATGCATGAGGCCGACCCGGCTCGGCGCCTTGCCAGCGTAATCGTGATGCAGCAACGGGACCGCCATCCAGTCGGCCAGAGCGCTGAACAGCGAGACAGAAACACCCATGCCTTTGCCGGTTCGTTCACGCGCAATGAGCGCCCGCAGGATCGCCGTTTCGGCCGACATGCCGGCGGCAATATCGGCGACCGAGACGCCCACTCGGCCGGGCGCCTCCGGGCTACCGGTAATCGAGGCGAGTCCAACCTCCGCCTGGACGATCATGTCGTAGGCCTTGGCGTCGCGATAGGCGTTGTCCTCGCCGTAACCGCTGATGTCGCAGGTGATCAGTCGCGGATAGCGGGCGCGTAAGGTTGTACCGTCCAGCCCGAGGCGGGCGACGGCGCCCGGTGCCAAATTCTGGATGAACACGTCGGCCTTGCGCAGAATGCGATGCAGCAAGGCGACATCGTCCGGATTCTTGATATCAGCGATCAAAGACTCCTTGCCGCGATTAAGCCAAACGAAATAGGCGCTTTCGCCGTGCACCACATGGTCGTAATGGCGCGCGAAATCGCCCTCCGGCCGCTCGATCTTGATCACGCGTGCCCCGGCATCGGCGAGGCGCGAGCTGACATAAGGCGCGGCAACCGCCTGCTCGAGCGTTAGAACGAGTATTCCTTGCAACGGCTTCATCGATGACCTTCAGCCATCGATTTTGGCTTCGGAAACTGCGTTGCGCAGGGGCGCAAAGGCACGTTTCCAAACCATAACGGTACGAACAAATTCGATCACGACCGAACCGTCCTGTTTGAGACCGAGGGTTTTGACCTTGACTAGACCCCATTTCGGCTTGGTACGGGATTCGCGCTTGTCGACGATCTCCTGCACGCAATAGAGCGTATCACCAACAAAGACGGGGTTCGGCAAATCGATCTTCTCCCAGCCGAGAGCAAAACCATTCTCGCTGACGTCCGCAACGCCGAGGCCCACCACGACCGCGAGCGTGAACGTGCTGTTGACCAAGAGCCGACCGAAGTCGCTCCGCTTGGCGTATTCGGCGTTGAAATGAATCTGATTGGTATTGTTGGTGAGTAGCGTGAACCAGGTATTATCGGCCTCCGAAATGGTTCGCCCGATGCGGCTGCGGTAGACGTCGCCGACGTTGAAATCTTCATAAAAGCGTCCTACCCAATCGCTTTTGTTCATGCTTTGCCTTTCGGGTCTTCATCCTCGTTTGACGCAATGCCGAGCCTTTGCGTCGCCGATCCGCCGCACGGCGAGCCGGCGATCACCGCACCGCGTTCGATAAACCCAAGCCGCCTACTGATCCGGCGTCTCGAACACGCCTTCTTTCTGCAACCGCCGTATAGTATCGAGCGGGGCGCGCTTGATCACCTCCGAAACCTCTTTCCACTGCTCCTTGGGAAAGAGATTTTTCGGATAGAGCGGCTTGCTGTAGACATGTTTGTGCAACGGCTCCGTGCGCAGCATGGCAATGTAGTTCCAGGGATCGGTGCGTCGCTTGCGCAGCTCATTGATGCGAATGGTACCCCAGCAGGCCGTCTCGCCTGGATAGGGGCTGCGCGCAATGATGGCGCCCTCATAGTCCACGATCATCGCGTCGCCCGGACAAAACAGTTGCGGGCGAAACGGATATTTCAGGCTGGCCACGTCCGGGCGTGCCGATTTCGCGTCGCCGACCGCGCAGCCGATCACATAGATCATGTTGTTGATCGCCGCCGCGCGATTGAGAACTTCCCAGGTATTCATCGGCGGCGAGTAGAATGGCTCGTTGAAGTTAGGGTGCAGGACGATTTCCGCGCCATTTAGTGCTAGCGCACGGAAATTCTCGGGGAACCATCCCTCGGTGCAGATGCAGAAGCCGATATTGCCAATCTCGGTGCGCCCCACCGGATAAAAGGTGTCGAGTGAATCGCCGTAGCGCTCAATGTACTGGTCGTAGAAATCGTGCGGGCTCACGTCGACCGACATGAACAAGGGAATATACATCTTACGATGTTTGACGACGATCTCCCCCTTGGGATTGATCAAGAACATGGTGTTGAAATAGCGGTCCGGCCATTCTGGATCGTATTCGTAGAGCATGGCGGCCACAAAGACGTCGAGCTCCTTTGCTTTGGCCGCGATCATGTCGGTCTCAGGACCAGGAATTTTGACCGCAAGACCGTTACTCAGGATGTAGTCGGTTGCTTTCTCCTTCGGCCCCGGGAAGGTAAAGATGCCAAATTCCGGCGTCGCGATCAGCTTGACCGGCGCGAAGCGGTGCTCCTCACCGCGCACGCCGAGGGAAGGCTCCGCACCGGTGCGCGTGCACCACGGAAACATCCCGGTCACGTAGCGGATCGCCTCGCGCAGCTCGGCGTTGTTGAGCACTACCGGCGGCGTAGTCTGCAAGCAAACAGCGGTATAGGGTTCGATCACTTTCATCGCTTTACTCCTGATTGAATGTGCGGGTTTGTTGCCGTAAATCGGTTTTCCTGATCGAGCCCAATAAGATGGGCAAGTCGATCGCTGTCCTGCCGCAGCTGGTCGCTGGTGCCCTGATAGACGAAGCGTCCGCGATCCATCACCAAGCAACGGCTGGCGAGTTCGAGCGCGATATCAACGCGTTGCTCGACCAGCAGCACGGAAAGCTCGCCGTCGTTCACGACCGAGCGCATGCCGTGCACAAGCTGCTCGACCACCACCGGCGCAAGGCCTTCGGACGGCTCATCCATCAGCAGAACTTTAGGATTCCCGATGAGCGCGCGCGCAATAGCAAGCATCTGCTGCTCACCACCGGAGAGCTGTGAACCGAGATTGCTGAGCCGGCGGCCCAGCGGTGGAAACAGGTCGATGATAGCCCCTTCGCTCCACCGGCCGGGCCGCGACGCGACCGCTAGGTGCTCCCGTACGGTGAGACTCGCGAACACTTCGCGCTCCTGCGGCACATAGCCGAGACCGGCGAGCGCGCGTGCGTGGATGGGAAGGTTGGAAAGCTCGCGGCCGCCCAAACGGATGCAACCGGTGTGACGCTGGGCACGCCCAACGATAAGCTCAAGTAGCGTGCTTTTGCCGACGCCATTACGGCCCACGATGGCGACGGTCTCGCCGGGCGCGAGCGATAAATCCAGACCCTCGACGATCGTGGTCTGACCCCAACCGCCGGTCAATCTCTCAATCTCAAACATGGGGCACGCCCGCGGTAAAGCGTTTTTGCCCCGCTTGACCGAGATAGACAGAATGCACCTCTTGCGAGGACATCACCTCGTGCGGGAGGCCGGTCATCAGGATGCGGCCGCCGACGAGCACGCTTACCTCGCGCGCGAAGCGGCGGACAACGTGCATGTCGTGTTCGATCATCAAAATCGCGATGTCTGGCGGCAGGCGCTCGACTGCGTCGAGTAGGAGCGACGTCTCCCTACTCGGGATGCCTGCTGCCGGCTCGTCGAGCAGCAGGACCTTGGGATCGAGGCTAAGTGCGACCGCGATCTCGACGAGCCGCTGCTGTCCGTAGGCAATCTCGGAAATCCGGCGATGGCGGTCACCGGCAAGGCCGAGTTGCTCGATGATCGCTTCCGCCCGCTCGATCAAATCGCGCCGGCGACCGGCTGCGGCGAACATTTGGCGGCTTGCCCCCTGCCGTTCGCTCACCGCGAGAAACACGTTTTCGAGCACGCTCAGCCCGCGAAACAGATTGGTCACCTGGAACGTGCGCACCAACCCCTGTTTCACGCGACGCTGCTGGCTGCTGGTGGTAATGTCGGCGCCGGCGAGCAAAATCCGCCCGGAATCGGCACGCAGCACGCCGGAAAGCAATTGCACGAGCGTGGTCTTGCCGGCCCCGTTTGGGCCAATCAGAGCGTGGCGCGCGCCCTGCGGGAGGCGTAGGCTGACGCGGTCGACGACCTTGAGCGCGCCGAAGGTCTTACAGAGATCGAAAGTTTCGAGCGCGGCCGTCACGGCTTTCGGGTCCCTCTTGCCCGCGCGAACCAGGCTTCAATCCGTCCGAGGATGCCGAGAAG
Organism: Pseudolabrys sp.; assembly: GCA_019689975.1. Lineage (GTDB taxonomy): Bacteria > Pseudomonadota > Alphaproteobacteria > Rhizobiales > Xanthobacteraceae > Pseudolabrys. The sequence continues at coordinate 30,425 of JADGGK010000029.1, read as the reverse complement.
GCCACCATACCCGAAGCGAACCGCGACGATTAACAGCGCGCCGATGATGAACATCCAATGGTACGGATTCCACTCGGCAGCGAAATGTTTGACCAGGATGTAGATGGGTGCGCCGATCAGCGCGCCATAGAGACGTCCGATGCCGCCCAGCACGAGCATGACCACCACGTCGACCGACGTATCGATGCCGAGCACCTCAAGGCTGACGAACTTATTGGTTTGGGCATGAACCGCGCCGGCTATTCCCGCCATGAAGGCTGAAAGCGTGTAGGCCCGCACCAAGTGGCCGATCACCGGCGAACCGATCAGCCTCATGCGGGCTCGGTTCTCGCGGATGCCTTGCAGCGCCACGCCGAAGGGCGAACTCACCACCCGGCGAACCAGTACGAACAGCAGGGCGAGCCATCCCAGTGCGTAGAGATACGAGGTCTGCCCGTAAACCGACCAGGGAAACAAGCCGAAAACAGGCAAAAAACTGAAATCGCGCAGACCGTCGTCGCCGCCTGTGAGCCAGCTGGCCTTGTTGGCGGCTTCAAACAGGATCGCGCTTACGGCCATGGTCACCATGATCAGCGGCAGGCCATCAAGCAGCAAAAGCGCCGGCCCGATCATGAGGGCAAGCCCAGCCGAGGCGAGGCCGGCAAGCACGGCGTCAATAATTGGTTCGCGCCAGCCTCCGGAGGCGAGCAGCGCCGCAGTATACGCGCCGATGCCGAAATAGGCGGCGTGACCCAATGTGACGATGCCAGCGAATCCCAACACAAGGTCCAACGAGAGCGCAAATAGCGCCATGATCACTACGGTGGTCGCGATCGAAAGATAGTTCGGAAAGGCGAAAAACGTACCAATCAGCAGCAGCCAATAGAGCGCTTCGATGGGGTTATAGGAGTGGCGTTCGAGTAATTCCGAGCGCGCCGTCACGACGAACTCCTGCGGCTGAGAAAACCGGCATGTTTATGAATGATGAGGCCGATAAGGATCGCGTAAATGATGAAGGCGCCAGCACTCGGAAACAGGAGGCGACAGGCCGTATCGATTACGCCGACGAAGATGGCAACCCACACGGACGGCTTGATGTTACCGAATCCTGTAAGCGACACCACAATAAGCACGAGCACGAGATATTTGAACGGGTAGAGCGGCTCGAGCGGTAAGATCGCATAGCCGATCGCGCCGCCGAGCGCGGCCAATCCACAGCCGACCGAAAAAACGAGCGAAAATAGCTTCGGCACGTCAATGCCTATGGCCTGCGCCATGGTCCTGTTGTCAACCGCTGCGCGCAACCGTGCACCGAAACTGGTGCGATCGAACACATACCAAAGCACGAGCACGAGCAAGAGACCGACAGCGATCAGAAACAAGCGATAGACCTGGAAGGTGCGGATGCCGATATCGACATTGGCAGTGAGCAGGCGCGGCAGTTGGCCGGGAAATACGTTCGGCCCGAAGGCGAGATTGAGACCGGCAACCGCCACATAGGCGAGCCCGACGGTCAACAATACTTGGTCGAGCTCGCTCGCGGTGTAGATGTGCGCATAGAACAGACGCTCTATCACGACGCCGAACAGCGCAACCGCGATCACCGCTACCGGCACCGCGATCGCGAACGGAACCGAGTACGCATTCATTAGACTGACGGCGACATAGCCACCAAGCGCGGCAAAAGCTCCGTGCGCCATGTTGATCACGCGCATCAATCCCATGGTTACGACCAGACCGATGGAAATGGTGAACAAGACGACGCCGTACGAAAGGCCGTAGAGCGTGACAAACGAAAGGCTCGACAACAACGCATCCATCAGATGATGCCCGCAAAAAAATGGCATTCGGTGCTTGCCTGCCACCATCGACGCCCGGTCAAAACCAATGGGACGTGGCGCCGGCCGCGTCGCAAGGCCGCCGGCGCCCGGACGAGCCAATGCCCGACCGCGGCGGAATTTGTCGGTTGCGCAGCGAGTCCGGTCATCTAAAGCGGAAACGGCGTCCGAGGCAGCGATCGGCCGCGCGCAATTCCGTAGCATGCGCATCGGATAGGCATTCGCGGAGCGCGTGGCATGCCACGATGAGCCGGCGTAATTGTCATGGTGTTTTGCACTTGCGGACGGACGTCTCACCCACATGCTTGGCTACTGCACACCATCATGTCAAATTGCGTATTCCTATCTTCACAATCATAATTTATGATTTCTAATGCGGGCATGGCGCGGTTGGACACTCCCGGGCATCGACGAGCCCGCGCCGGGACGCGGCTACGAGCGCCAATGGTCCATGCTTGGGTCGCAACGATTGCAATTCACGCGCCAAATCCAGCGCGCTGGGCATGCCGGAATCACTGTCAATGATCGTAACAATAATGATAAACAATTTGACCTATGGCAGTCCGTGCCCAAGTGTTCTTAACCGAAACGTGGTGGCGTCCGATTTTCGTCGAATGCCGAACTCGTCGGCGGCCCCTTCCGGGACCGCGGATCCATTGTCGTGCGAACGCATCTCGCGCGCCTAAAAAAAGGCGGAGGAACAGAATTGCAGATTGCTAGAGTCATTCGCGCCTCGCTAGCCTGCTTAGGACTTGCGGCGTCCCTTATGGTGGCACATAGCGCGGCCTTAGCGCAGGAAAAGATCAAGGTCGGAATTATCGGTCAATTTTCTGGACCGTTCGCGACCGCCGGCCAAGAATACCGGCAGGGCATCGAATGTTTTCTCGCGCTGTACGGAACGCGCGTCGGAGGTCGTGAGGTCGAGTTGGTCTACCGCGACGTGGGCGGGTCGAACCCAGCGACCGCCAAGCGACTGGCGGAGGAATTGATTGTCAAAGACAAGGTCGCCGTGATCGGCGGCTTTTTCCTTTCGCCCGAATCCTTTGCGGCGGCCTCCGTGTTGACAGAAACCAAAACACCGGGCGTCATCTTCAACGGCGCGACTCCGAGCATCGTCAAGCAGTCACCTTATTTCGTACGCGTCGGCGACACGATAACCCAGGTCGCAGCGCCGCAGGCAGAATTTGCGCTCAAAAACGGCAAGAAGCGCTTCTATATCGCGGTCGCCGACTATGCGCCGGGCATCGCCACCGAGGAAGCAGCTAAGCAGGTTATTCTCGCCGCAGGCCGCGAAATCGTCGGCATCGACCATATTCCCCTCAATACCGTCGACTTTGCGCCCTATGCCGAGCGCATTGCTAACGCTAAACCCGACGCCGTGGTCGCCTTCCTGGTCACGGGAGCGCCGGCCGTCAGCGCGCTCAAGGCACTGGCCGCGCGCGGCATTCTCGGGAACGACAAAGTCATGGTGATCGGCCAAGCTGAGACTGACGATCCCGATTTGCATCTGTTTGACGATTCGGTGCTCGGTTTCTATTCAGCTCATCATTATGCGTCCAGCCTGACCAACGCTGAGAACTTGAAGTTCAAGAGTGTCTTCCAGAAGAAATTCGGCGCCAACACGCCAATCGGATTGTTCGTGCCTCCTGCTTACGATGGTTTACGCGTGATCTACAAGATGATCGAGTCGCAGCAAGGCAAGCCGTTCGATGGAACGGCGGCGGTAGACGCAGTGCGCGGCTTTACTTTCGAAAGCCCGCGTGGACCGGTAAAGATAGAAGCCGATACACGCGACATCACGATGAACGTCTACATTCGCAAAGTTGAGAAAATAAACGGCCACAAGGCGAACGTGGTCGTCGACACCTTCCCGGCGCGGAAAGGGTCGTAGCCGAGCCGCAAGCGATGCCTCGGGGCGCAACCCCACGGCCAGCTCCGAGGCCATCCCGTGCTTGAATGGCCGGGGAGGATCGAACAACGCTCGAGGTCGGCGCCCGCATCAATTTCTCGCCCGATGGCAATACCGGTTCCGATCCGACATCACGATAAAAAAATGGCAGCGCCCCGAATCTTCATGGCACCAGGTCAATATGTGCAGGGCCGCGGTGTTGTCGACCTCGTCGGTGCCAAAACAGCCACCCTCGGAAAAAAGGCCGTGGTCGTCTGCGACCGCGATGTCATTCCGTTGATACGCGAACGGCTCGATCATAGTTTTTGCGATGCCGGCGTGATCGCGCGGATCCACCCCTTCAGCGGGGAAAACACGCTGGCGACGATCGAAGCACTGACCGCATGGGCGCGCGAGCAACAGCCCGAGGTCGTGGTGGGCGTGGGCGGCGGGCGTGCGCTCGATGCGGGCAAGGGCGTGGCGCGTCGCCTGCAATTGCCCTTCGTCAGCGTGCCGACGATCGCCTCGACCGATGCGCCTGCCGCGCGCGGCATCGGAATTTACGACGAGCAGCATCGGCCGGTGGTGGTCGAGCAACTCGAGCGTAATCCGGCCTATGTGTTGGTCGATACCGAGATCATCGCGAATGCGCCCAAACGTTACTTGCGGGCCGGCATGGGCGACGCCGTGGCCAAAAAATTCGAGGCGGAAGGTTGTTGGCGCGGCGGCGGCCTCACGAAACACGGCACGCCGCCGCTGCGTTCGGCGCGGCTGATCGCCGACGATTGCTACGAGCTGTTGCGCAGCCACGGCCCTGCCGCAATGCGAGCGGCCGAAGCGAAACTCGTGACCGAGGATCTCGAATGCGTCGTCGAGGCGTCGCTCTTGCTCAGCAGTCTCGCATTCGAGAACGGCGGACTTTGGATCGCTCATTCGGTGGTGCGCGGCCTGCTTCTGGTGCGGGGAGCGAAGGACGCGCTGCACGGCGAGCAAGCCGCCTACGGAACCCTGGTACAGGTTACGTTCGAGCAGAGACCGGATACGGAAATCGGGGAATTGCGCACTTTCCTGCGCGAGGTCGGACTGCCGTTGCGGCTCGCCGATCTCGGCTTGAGCGATCCGAGTGAGGAGGAGATCGAAACCATCGCCGCCGCCACTGCCGCCAGTCCTTACATCGCCTCGCAGGCAAAGGAAATCACGGTCGATCGCGTGCGACATGCGATCCGCGAGGTAGAAGCCCGCAGCGCGCGCGAAGTTGGCGCGATCGGCCATGGCCGATAATCTTCATGCATCCATGGATCGGGCTGCGAGGCCGAGTCTGACAAATTTGTTCGATCTGTCCGGCTGTCTTGCCATCGTCACCGGTGGCGGAGGCGGCATCGGCCTCGGCATTGCCGAAGGCCTCGCCTGCGCGCGTGCCGACATCGTCATCGTTGAGCGGGGCGACACCACGCAGGCTCTCGAACGGTTGCGCCTGTTCGACGTCCGCGCCCACGCCATCAACGCCGACGTCGGGCAAGAGAGCGATTGGAGCCGCATCGTGGCCGAGACCGTCGAGCGGTTCGGCCGTATCGACATCCTCGTCAATAATGCCGGCATCTCGCTCGCCAAGGCGCCCGAAGCGGTATCGCTGTCGGAATGGCAGATGATTATCGACACCAATCTCACCGGCGCCTTTCTCGGCGCGCGAGCGGTATATCCGGAACTCAAACGGCGGGGCCGCGGCAAGATCATCAATATCGGCTCAATGACCTCGTGGTTCGGCGGCAGCTTCAACGTTCCCTACACCGCGAGCAAAGGCGGCATTTTGCAGCTCACGCGGGGGCTCGCCGTCGCCTGGGGCAAGGATAACATCCAGGTTAATGCCATCCTTCCCGGTTTCATCGAGACGGCATTTGCGCGCCGCGCCAAAGCCGCTGTCCCCGATCTCGAATCCAAGGTGCTCGCCCGCACTCCCGCCGGTCGCTGGGGCGACCCGAGCGATTTCGCCGGCATCGCCGTCTTCCTCGCAAGCCGCGCCTCGGATTTCATCTCCGGCGCGGCAATTCCGGTGGACGGCGGCTACGCGGTGCAGCTTTGACGGCCGCCGCTCAGTAGGAACGCGGCAGACCGAGCACGTGCTCGGCAAGATAGGACAGAATCAGGTTGGTGGAGATCGGCGCCACCTGGTAAAGCCGCGTTTCGCGGAATTTGCGTTCGATATCGAACTCCTCGGCGAAACCGAATCCTCCATGAATCTGAATGCACATATCCGCGGCCGCCCACGAGGCGTCCGCCGCCAGCAGCTTGGCCATGTTGGCTTCCGCACCGCAATCCCGTCCGGCATCGTAGAGAGCCGCCGCCTTGCTCACCATCAATTCCGCCGCACGCATTTGCGCATAGGCGCGCGCGATCGGAAATTGCACGCCTTGATTCTGTCCGATCGGCCTGCCAAACAGCACGCGCTGGCGGGCATAGTCGCTCGCTTTGCGGATAAACCACTTCGCGTCGCCGATGCACTCCGACGCGATCAGGATCCGCTCGGCATTCATGCCCGACAGGATGTAGCGGAAACCTTTGCCTTCCTCGCCGATAAGATTCTCGGCCGGGACCTTGAGGTTGTCGAAGAAGACTTCGGTGGTCGCGTGGTTCATCATGGTCCGGATCGGCCGGATGGTTAGCCCATGGCCCTTTGCTTCGCGCAGGTCGACGATAAAGACCGAAAGACCGTCGCTGCGCCTGACGACATCTTCGCGCCGTGTCGTACGCGCCAGTAGCAGCATCAGATCCGAATGCTCGATCCGCGACGTCCATATTTTCTGGCCGTTGACCACGAAATGATCGCCCTCGCGCACCGCCATCGTGCGCAGGCTGAGCGTGTCGGTACCGGACGTCGGTTCGGTGACACCAAAGGCCTGCAAGCGCAACGCGCCGCGCGCGATGTCGGGCAGATAGCGCTTTTTCTGTTCCGGGCTGCCGTGACGCAGCAGCGTGCCCATCGTGTACATCTGGGCGTGGCAGGCCGCCCCGTTGCAACCCGTGGCATGGATTTCCTCGAGGATCGCCGCCGCCGCGCTGAGCGGCAAACCGCTGCCGCCATATTCCTCGGGAATGAGTGCCGCGAGATAGCCCGCGTCCGTCAGAGCCTTGACGAATTCGGTCGGATAGGCGCGATCGCGGTCCAGCGCACGCCAGTACTCGCCGGGAAAACGACTGCACAATTCGCGCACCGCCGTGCGGATATCCTCGAACGGATCCTGTTGGTGTCCACCGGTCGCCAACATGACGTCATCACCGCAAAACAAAGGGGTTGGCGACGGAGTCGGCGGTTGAAATCCAGACGCTCTTTGTTTGCAGATAGCTCCAGATCGCCTCTTGCCCGTTTTCACGTCCGAGTCCCGAGCGCTTGTAGCCTCCAAACGGCGACATGAAGCTCACCGCACGATAGGTGTTGACCCACACCGACCCGGCTTCCAGCCGCTCGCTCATGCGAATAGCCCGCTTGATGCTGGTAGTCCAGACACCCGCCGCGAGGCCGTAGGGGCTGTCGTTGGCGATCGCGATCGCCTCTTCGTCGTCTTCGAACGGAATGATTGAAAGGACCGGGCCGAACACTTCTTCGCGGGCGATGCGCATTTGATTGTTCACCTTGGAGAAGATGGTCGGCTCGACGAACCATCCGTCGCCGCATTCCGGTCGCTTCGCCGGGCCACCGCCGAGTTTGAGCGTCGCGCCCTCCCGCCGCGCGATATCGATATAGCTCAGGATCTTCTGATACTGCTCGCGGGTCGTCACCGGCCCGACCTGCGTATCGGGATCCATCGGATTGCCCATGCGCGCGGTCGCGGCAAGCGCCAACAGCTTCTCGGTGAACGCGTCTTCGATGGTGCGTTGCACGAGCAAGCGCGAGCCGGCGATGCAGGTCTGCCCTGTTGCCGCGAAAATGCCGGAGATCACGCCCTTGACGGCGTCGTCCATCGCGGCGTCTTCGAACACGATGTTGGGCGATTTGCCGCCCAATTCGAGCGTCACCGCCTTGAGGCCGCGCGCCGCCGTTTCGTAGACTTTCTGCCCGCCTGCCTCGCCGCCGGTGAAAGCAATCTTGGCGACCTTGGGATGGGCCACCAGCGGCTCGCCGACTTCCGCTCCGAAACCCGTGACCACGTTGAACACGCCTTTCGGGAAACCCGCCTCTTCGATCAGCTTGCAGAATTCGAGTGCCGAGACCGAGGTATGCTCGGACGGCTTGAGCACGAGCGTGCAGCCGGCCGCGAGCGCCGGCGCGATTTTCCAAGATGCCAGCAGCAACGGCGAATTCCACGGCGTGATCGCGGCCACCACGCCGATCGGCTCATAGCGCGTAAAATTGAACGTCTCCGCCTTGTCGATAGGAATGACCGCGCCTTCGATTTTGTCGGCAAGACCGCCGTAGTAGTAGTACCATTGAGGCAAATAACGAAGCTGCGCGCCCATCTCGGCGATGAGCTTGCCGTTGTCGCGCACCTCGATCGCCGCAAGTCGCTCGGCGTCCCGCGCGATCAGGTCGCCAAGGCGGCGCAACAATGCGCCCCGCTGGGTGGGCTTGAGCTTCGGCCAATCGCCCGAGCGGAACGCGGCATCGGCCGCCGCCACGGCCTGATCGACGTCGGCGCGCCCGCCGCGGGCGACGAGCGCCCACGGGCGGCCGACATAGGGATCGTAGCTCTCGAACCATTCACCGGATTTCGCCTCGACCCATTCTCCGCCAATGAACATTTTATAAGTGGGAAGATTTGACGTCGTGGCCAAGTTCGCCATGTCAACACCTCTGCGCGTTGCTACGCTGCGGTCTTCGCGCCAAGCAGGGCTTGACGAAAGCGCGTCTTGAGAAATGGCCCGTCCCAAGGTGGCAGCACGAGCGGATCTCGCGTCGCCGAGACTTTTATGTCGACCAGCACCGGCCCCTGCGCCTTGTACAGCAAACGAGCGGTATCGTTCAGTTCGTTAGCGCGGCGCACCGTCGTCGCCTCGCGAAAGCCGCAGGCGCGCGCGATGCCGGCCAGGTCGACGCCGGCATGGGTATGGGTGCGTTGCATGCCGGTCTCTCCGTAGTGTTCGTTGTCGATCACCACGATGGCAAGATTATCCGGCTTTCGCGCTGCCACGGTGGCGAGGGCCCCGAGTCCCATCAGCAATTCGCCGTCTCCGGTAAGGACCAGGACACGGCGTCGCGGCTGCGCAAGTGCAAGGCCGAGCCCCACCGTCACGGCACTGCCCATTGCACCCCAAAGATAGAAGTTGAGCGGATGGTCGCCGGCAGCCGCGCAATCATAGGTCGGCGAGCCGAGGCCCGTGACAACCAGCGCATCGCCGCGATCGGCCAGGATGCGCGCGACCGTTTGGCGACGGCGAAGTTTGTCTTCATTATCGTCCATGGCTTGAGTCCTTGAACAGCTTCGTCCCGAGCATGCGTTGCGAGAGCAAAACCGCCGCGGTAAACCCGCCGTTGAACGCAATGCGCATGGCGGCCTCAACCGCGCTCGCCGCCGACTCCTGCTCCCACACCTCGTACACGACTGCCCCGGCAAGCCGTAAATTGTCACCCGTAATCTGCCCCATGGGCACCTGCCAGGGATTGATCTCCCCCCATTGGCCGCGCATCGTAACGATCATGACCAGCGGGAACCGACAAACCCGCGCGAGCGAAAGCGCGTTGATGCAATTACCGACGCCGCTGCTTTGCATCAGCAGAACGCCACGCTCGCCGCCAAGCCAGGCTCCAGCAAGGATACCGACGCCTTCCTCCTCCGTTGTGAGCACGGTTGTCTTCATATCGGAGGCGGCGTGGCAGAGTTCTATCAGGCGCGCATGTCCGGCGTCGGGGACGTAGACGACCTGGCGGATCTCGGCCTCGCGCAGCTTCTGGAAAACTTGCTGCGGCCAGTTCAGCCCCACGGGCGCCCGGCCGATCTTTCCCTTGTCACTGTCAATTTCATCGACGGTAGGCGTCGTCATTTCATCCATCCTCTTATACTGAAAGCCGCTGCCGGATGGCCTCGTCGGCCAGGACCTCGCCTGGCGTTCCATGTTTGATGATGCGCCCCTTTTCCATCACGTAACAGGATTTGCACACGGCGGAGGCCCGGCGGACGTTCTGCTCGACAAGGAGGAGCGCAATGCCTTCCTCGCGCATGCGGACAATTGCATCGAAGATCTCCGTGACCACGACGGGCGCAAGTCCTTCCGACGGTTCGTCCACCAGCAGCAGACGAGGTGAGCCGACGAGCGCCCGGCCAATTGCCAGCATCTGCTGCTCGCCTCCCGAAAGCGTGCGCCCCATCTGGCGACGACGTTCACGCAGGCGCGGGAAAAGTCGAAAGATCCGATCCAGACGGCGCTCCTCTTCGAGGCGTGTGCACCGGTGCGCCGTGAGGCCAAGCAAGAGGTTCTCCTCGACCGTGAGGGTCGCAAATATCCGCCTGTCTTCCGGGATAAAAGCGATGCCGCGGCGGAAGATGCGGTCGGGCGCTTCCAGGGAAATGTCGGCGCCGGCAAAGACGATCCGGCCGGATGCCGGCCGCAGCCACCCCATGATCGCGCGCAAGGTGGTGGTTTTTCCGGCGCCGTTGCGCCCGAACAGGCCGACGATCTCGCCGACGTCGACGGTGAAGGAAACGTCTTGAAGAACGGGCGCGTAATCGTAGCGTGCGTGCAGCGCCTCGACCTCAAGCAGTGCCATGATCGACCCCCAGATAGGCGTCGCGCACGCGCGCGCTCGCGCGTACTGCCTCGGGACTGCCCTCGAATAGCTTTTCGCCCTGATGCATGACTATGACGTGATCCGAAAGGCTCATGACCAGATCGACGTCGTGTTCGATCAGAAGGACGGTCAAACGCCCGGCAAGGCTCTTGATCAGCCCGTCGAATTCCGTGGTCTCCGCAGGCGACATGCCCTGCGTCGGCTCATCCAGCATAAGTACGCGCGGCTCGAGCGCCATGCAGACCGCAATCTCCACGCGCCGCTGATCTCCATGCGAGAGATTACGCACGAGCTCGTTCGCACGATCGCGCAATCCGAAATCGGCGAGAATCGCCTCCGCGCGCGTCGTCGCATTCGGCATGCGGCCGACCGGTCGTAAAAAGTAATGGCGCGGTTCGCGCGACTGGCATGCCAGACGGACGTTCTCGAAAACGGTGAGGCCGAAAAACAGATTCGTGATCTGAAACGAGCGGGCCAACCCCATGCGGGCAAGCGCGTAAGGCGGCCGGCCGGTGACGTCGCGGCCTTCAAGCTCGATCGTGCCCGAATCGGGGCGCAGGCGCCCCATGATCAGGTTGAACACCGTGCTCTTGCCGGCGCCGTTGGGTCCGATGATCGACGTGATACGCCCGGGCGCCGCTTCGAAGCTGAGACCGTTGACGGCCCGCAAGCCTCCGAAGGCCTTGGTCAATGCCGTGACTTTGATCATGAGCGATGCTCCGCCCGCTTGGCCGCAAGTCTCCGCGCCAAGCCGAACAAGCCGTCCGGCAGAAACAATACGAAGACGACGAATATCCCGCCGAGCACGAAAAGGTGGCGCTCGGTGTAGCTTCCGATCACGGATTCCAAGAAAGTGACGATGATGCTGCCGACGAGCGGGCCGAGCAGCGTACCGATGCCGCCCATCAGCGAGACCACGACGGCCTTGGTCGACACCTCGAACCCCAGAAGGTGGGGCGCCACGAAGCCGCGCAATAACGGGTAAATCATGCCGCCAAAAGCGGCAATTTGCGCCGCCATCACATAGGCGAAGAGCTTGTACCAAAACGGGTTGTAACCGAGGAACGATACGCGATCGGCATTGTCGCGCACCGCGCGCAATACGCTCCCGAACCCGGTATCGAGGATACGTCGCGTGCCGAGATAAATGAGTGTCAACGCCGCGAGCACGACATAATAAAAGGCCGTGTTGTTGTGCAGATCGATATCGAGGCCCGGGGCCAACGCGATGCTCGGGATGGGAATCCCGATGAGGCCGTCCGAGCCGCCGATTTCGCGCGTGTTGTGTGCGATCTTGGATAGGATTTCCGCGGCGCTGAAAGTAATCAGTGCGAAATAGACCCCGCGCGCCCGAATGGCGACGGCTCCCAGTGCAAGGGAGAAAACCGCGACGGCGCCGATCACCGCCAACATGACCAGCCAGAACGACCGGGTCACGTGCAGATACATTAGCGCCGAGATGTAAGCCGCGAGACCGAAATACGCGGCCTGGCCGAGTGAAAGGAGCCCCGCGCAACCCAAGAGCACGTCGACACTCAGCGCGACCGTGCCGAGCAGCAACGACTCGATGCCGAGCCGCATGTAGAACGAACCGCTGATACAGGGAAAAACCGCGGCAGCGATCAGCATGAGAAGGCCGAAGCCGCGCAAGGGGCGAGGATCAGGCGATGCCAGTGCCCGCATCAGGCGTTCGCCCACCTTCGGCCAGGCGTTGCGCCACGACCAGGACGCGCCTCTGAACCGCGAGGTCTCCGTCCGCAGCATCACGCCTCCCCGAATCGGCGGAACAGCCCGGCCGGGCGAACGATGAGGACGAGCAGCATGACCCCGTAGACCAAGGTTTCAGCCCATACCGGGGGAATCCAGAGACTTGCGAGTCCCTGGATTTGCGCGAGCGCAAGTGCCGCCACGACCGCACCGACGATGCTGCCCATGCCGCCGACAATGACGACGGCGAACGCCATCACCAGAAAGTCATGTCCCATTGTTGGAAACACGGCGTAGATCGGTCCGAGAAGCACGCCGGCCAGACCGGCCAGACCGCAGCCGTACATGAATGCGGAGCCGTAGACCCAGCGCACGGGGATGCCGAACGAGGCGACCATGACCGGATCGGCAGCGGTCGCCCGCAACACCGCGCCGATGCGTGTGCGGTAGATCAGCCACCATGTGAGAAAGATCGCCGCCAGCGCCGCGCCGAAAACAAACAAACGATAGGCCGGCACGAAGACTTGCGCGACGCTTATGACACCCGAAAAGGGCGCCTGGATTGCATGCGTGTCGGTTCCCCATACGACTTGCGCAAAGTCGCGCAGCATGAGACTGGCACCGAACGTCAACAGCAGCGTCACGACGGCACGATCCGATCGCGGCAACAATGGCCGGATACCGAGTTCCTCCAATCCCCAGCCGACGATGGCCACGAGCACGGGTACGAGCACCAATGCGCCCCAATAGCCGGCGCCCCACCCGATCAACGTGAAGGCGGCATAGCCGCCGAGCATGTAAAGGTCGCCGTGCGCGAGGTTGATGACGTCGAGCAGTCCGAAGATCATGGTGAGCCCGAGCGCTACCAGCGCGAGCGCCGCCCCGACGATCAGGGCATCGACCATCTGCGGCAGGACCACGAGGTGAAGATAACTCAACAGATCTTGCATCGGACCGCTCGCGTCACCGCTTCCTGCCTAGAAACGATCGCAGTTGTCCGGGCCCACTGCCTCATTGCCCGGCACCCTGCCGACCGTGCGGAATCCGTCGCCCTTCACCTGCACCACGACCATGTCGACGATGGCCTGGTGGTCGCCCTTGCGCATCGTCTTCATGCCCTGCGGAGTTTCCCAGCTGGCGTCTTCCATTGCTGCGCGCAGCTTGGCGGTATCGGTGCCGCCGGCTTTCTCGATCGCCTGCTTGAACAGATAGAACAAACCGTAAGTATCCGCGCCGAACAGGTCGGGCTCGGTCTGGAATTCCTTCTTGAAGGCGGCCACGAATTTCTTGTTCGCAGGCGTGTCGATATCGATCGCGTAGCCCGCCGCGCTCAGGAAACCCTCCGCCGCCCCGGCCATGGCGCCGATATTCTCTTGCGTCACTGCTCCGGCGGCACCGGCAAGGTGGGGATGGGACGCCAGAATCCCATACTCCTTGAGCTGAGTGAGCAGGCGGACGGTATCGTTGCCCGCGGTCGCGGTCATGATGACGTCGGGACGTGCGGCTCGAATTTGCCCGATATAGGGCGTGAAGTCCTTTGCGCCGAGCGGCGGGAAGCTGCTGCCGGTGTCAGTGCCGCCGAGTCGCTTGATGTCGGCCTGGAACGCCGCAATCGTGCTCCGGCCCATTTCATAATCGGGCCCGATGAAGAAGTAACGCTTCCCCGGCACGTTCTTGATCAGCCAACTGGTCAACGCGCTCGATTGCATGAACGCATTGGCGTTCACGCGGAAGACGTTCGGGCTGCATTGCGCACCCGTGATTGACGGTGCGTACGATACCGTCGTCACCAAGATACGATCATTGCGTTCCGCAATCTGGCCGACCGCAAGCGTCGCGCCGCTGTTGACCGTTCCCGTCAGAAGATCCACCTTGTCCTGTTGCAGAAGCTTTTCGGCCTTGCGGACGGCGACCGACGGATTGGCCTCTTCGTCCTCGAACAGAAGCTCGAACGGCCGGCCATTCACGCCTCCCGCCGCGTTGATTTCCTTTACCGCGAGTTCGGCGCCCAGACGCACCTGCTTGCCGATCGGCGCGTAGCTGCCGGAGAGCGGCGTCACCACGCCGACCTTGATCGGATCGGCCGCATGGGCAAGACCGGCGAACGCAAATGCAAGCGCCGTCGTCATCCATCGTGTCATTGGTTTTGATCGACTCATCCTTACCTCCCGTTGTGAAAGCTGCCGACTAGATGCCGGTAAAATTCGGTTTGCGTTTCTCCGCAAAAGCCGCAATGCCTTCCTTGTAGTCCGGGCTTTCGCGCAGCTTCTCGTAAGCGTGACCTTCGACCTCCAGGCCGACGCTCAGGCTCGTGTCGTAGGCCGTGTTGAGCACGCGTTTGATCGTCTTGAGCGCCAGCCCGGACATCGAGGTAAGCGTCTTGACGATCTCGTCGAGCGTCCGTTCGAGGTCGGCGGTGTCCTGCGCAACGCGGGTGAGGAGTCCCCATGCGAAAGCTTCCGGCGCGGGAATGCGGCGGCCGAGCATCATCATGTCGACCGCGCGGGTGAGACCCGCAATGCGCGCGATGCGCTGGCTGCCGCCGCTTCCGGGAATCTGGCCAAGCGTGACCTCGGGCAAGGCGAGCAGAGTATCCTTGGTGGCGATACGGATGTCGCACGCCATCGCCAGCTCGAGACCCACGCCCATGGCGTATTTCTCGAGCACGGCAATCACCGGCTTTGGGCAACGCTCCGGCGCGGCGATATTCCAAGCGAGATGGGACATGCCGTCGCGTTCGATTTGGGGAAAAGCCTTGACGTCACCGCCCGAAGTGAACACGCCATTGCGTCCGCGGATCACGACCACCCGCACGTCGGGGTCCATGCCGAAAGCCTCCATGATCGCGTTGATCTGGCTGCGCCCGCGATAGGAGACGATGTTGAGCGGCGGCCGGTCGAGCCAGAGGAAGCCGATCTTGCGCGTCGCGTCGACCTCATAAGCGAGCCCGTCGAGATCCTTGAGGATCGCGGCACGCAGCGCGGCATAATCTTTAGTCATGAGGCCTCCTCTACTGTGATCTTGCTTGTGTCGAGCGCTTCGTATTCACCCATTCGCAGCTTGCGGCGCAGCAGCTTGCCGGATGCCGAGCGAGGGATGGATCTGACCATGACGTACTCGCGCGGGCGTTTGAAACGCGCGAGTCCGCTCTTCAGACATGCGTCGTCCAACTTGGCGGGCGTCACGGCGGAATTGGCCGGCTCCACGAAAGCCACGACTTTCGCGCCCAGGCGCTCGTCCGGCATGCCGACCACCGCACAGCCTACGACCAAGCCGCTGCGGATGAGTACGTCCTCGACTTCCTCGGGATAAATATTCTCGCCGCCGCTAATGATCATGTCGTCGACGCGGCCGACGACATAAAGCTCACCATCGTCGTCGAACTTGCCGAGATCGCCGGTACGATACCATCGCCCCTGGATGGCCTTCGCGTCCGCGTCCGGTCGCTTCCAGTAGCCGCGAAAGGCTTCGGGGCTGTCCATGCTGGCAACGATTTCGCCCGGCGTGTTCGGAGGCAGATCGACCTCGATGTCGTCGTTACGCGACGGCGACACCACGCGAATGATCTGATTGAGCCCGGCGCGTCCGGCACAGGCCGGCTTGCGATCGAGATGATCGCAATAGGTGAACGTATAGATTTCGCTTGAGCCGTAATAGTTCACGAACAAGTCGGGCGCGAGCGCATCAAGACATTGCTCGACGAGCGCCGGCGCCATGGTCATGCCCGCGTATCCGACGCGCGACAACGAGCGCAGATCATAAGACGAGAACTTCGGATGTCGCAGAATGTCATGGAACATCGTGGGCACGAGGAAGAGGGTCGTGATTTTTTCCGCCGAGACCAGGCGCAACACCTCCTCCGGCTCGTAAGTCGGCAGGCACACCAAGCGACCGCTGAGCAACGCGGATCCCAGCAGGATGCGCACGCCCATGGTGTGAAAGAGCGGCATGACACCGAGACAGGAGTCCCCGTGGCGGTATTGGTTATGCGCGATATGGGAGATCGAGGCGGCCAATTCGGCACGATGGCTGCGCGGCACGCCCTTTGGGCGGCCGGTGGTGCCCGAAGTGTAGAGCATCAGGCAGATGGAGAACTCGTCGACGCGCGCGGGGCCGTCCACGGGCCGCGCGCCGAGCAAATCGGTGAACGGACGCCCGTCACCCTTGCCGTCGGCCACCACGATGGTACGACGCGGATCGATGCCGGCGGCGACGGCCGCGTCAGGTGCGGCGGCGCCGGCGGCGCCGTCAAACGCGATCGCCGCCGCGTTTGCGTCCTCCAGGCAGTAGCGGATCTCGTCCGCCGATGCGCGCCAGCTCACCGGCGTAAATATGATTCCCAGCATATGGCACGCCCAATAAAGCGTCGCCATTTCGTAGCGATTGCGCATCACCACCACGAAATGGTCGCCGGCGCGCAACCCCATTTCCCGCAAACCGCCGGCCACCGCCTTGATCTCGCGGTACCAGCCCGCGTAGGTCATGCGGCGACTGCCTTCAACGAAGGCCTCGTTGTTCGGACAGCGCAAAACCGAAACCGCGAACACGCTCCCTAGATCCATTGCTATGCCCCCCTGCTGACGGCATCGGCGGCTTCAAGAATTGCCGCCACGATCGATGCATAGCCGGTGCAACGGCAGATATGGCCGGACAACATATCCCTCACCTCCCGTTCGGTCGGAGCGGGCGTTTCACGCAAGAAATGCGTGGCCGAGCACAAGATGCCCGGCGTGCAATAGCCACATTGCAGCGCGTGGTGCTTGGCGAAAGCCCGCTGCAAGGCGTTCATCGTGCCGGCCTCGGCCAGGCCTTCGACGGTGACAATGTCGCGACCGTCCGCCTGCACCGCGTATTGCGTGCAACTGCGCACCGCGCGACCGTCGACCAGTACCGTGCAGGCGCCGCAGATGCCGTGCTCGCAACCGACATGCACACCGAAGGCTTGCAATTCGTGGCGTAAAAAATCGCACAGCAGCAGACGCGGTTCGGCCTTGCCCGAACGGCGTTGACCATTGAGCGTGAGTTCGATCGTCGCTTTCTGCCCCGCAAGACAGGTTTGCACGCTCATTGCAGTTTGTTCCTTCGCCGTTCCGCGTCCGCGCAGGCGTCGCGGAACACCCGTTCGACCAGAACCTTTGTCAAAGCAATGCGGTACTCGGCATTCGCGACGTGATCTTCCATCGGCGTGACGCCGGCAACGGAATGGTCGGATAGATGCTTCCCGACCTCGGTCGATCTGCCACCGCGGAAATTCTCCGTATCGATCAGAACGGGACGGCTTTCCACGCCGGCAATGCCCAGCACGAGATCTTTCACCCGGCCTTCGTCATCAAGCGTCGCGCGGCAGGCCGCGGCCGCGATCGCGAAATCGCCGTGCCGCTGCGCAATCTCGGCAAAACCCCATCCGGACTGCGCCGGCGCGCGCGGCCATTCCAAGGCGACGATGATTTCGTCCGGCTCGCGCAGCGTGGTCAGCGCGTCCACGAAGAATCGGCGTGCCGGCACGCGCCGTTCGCGTCGTCGCGATCTGAGTACTACGGTCCCGCCGCATACCGTTAGGCAGAGGGGAATTTCGGCGCTCGGATCGGCGTGGGCGACCGAACCGCCCAGCGTGCCGCGATTGCGCGTCTGAAAATGGCCAACCCACGGCAGGGCGAGCGCCAGCAGCGGGACCTGACGCCTGATGACATCGGAACGCAGCGCGTCATTCTGGATCACGGCTGCGCCCGTGACCACCTTGTCGCCGTCCTGCACAATGTGTCGCAAGCCTGCCAAGCGCGAAATGTCGATCAATGCCCGCGGACGCACCAAGCGAAGGTTAAGCATGGGGCCGAGCGTCATGCCGCCGGCGAGCGGCATGGCGTCATCGCGCAAGTCAGCGAGCAGCGCGACGGCTTCCGCCACCGTTTCCGGACGATGATAATCGAACGCGACCGGCTTCATGACACCCGCTTCATCCGCTCATCCGCGCAACAGAGTTCGCCAGGCGCGCAGGCTATGCCACCAGGCGCGTCGGCGTCCGTGGATGCGATGTTCCAGCGCATCAAAAAACTGCGCGAGCAGAAAGCGCACCACGCTGCCGAGCATGCGTTGACCGACCGCGGCCACCTTGCCGCCCACCTCGGCTTCATACTCGTAGTGCAGGCGGGTACGCCCGTCGGGCTCCGCTTGCAGCGTGACAAGCCCCGATCCCGTGCCGAAGCCGAGCGCGCCCGTGGCCTTTCCGACGAACCGTACCGATTGGCCTTCCCGCCTGTCGCGCAAATCGATCGTAACGCCATAGGTGCCGCGGATGCCGGCGACCCCGATTGTTACTTCCGCGACATAGCGGTCATTGCCCTCTTGCCGGAGAGTTCGGCAACCGGGAACGATGGCGCTCAACTCGTTCGGATCGAGCAGCCTTCGCCATACTTCGGCGATCGGTGCCGACAGCACGATCTCGCCGCCGCCGTTCAGCGCGCCGCCCGAAACCCGTGTGCGGCGCGGTGTGGCCCGCCGGCCCGGCGCCGCGCGCTCGTATTCGCGACCGTTAGCCAGCGCCCAGACCCGCTGCAACGTCAGCGGCAGCGTGACGTCATCGCGGCCGAGCGCGTCGGCGACCGCGTTGGCGATGGCTGCCGGCGTGAGCATGGAGCTGCCGTCGCCCATGCCCTTGGCTCCGAGGGCATTGGCCGGCGAAACCGTCTCGATGTGTCCCACATCGAGCGGAGGGACTTCCATCGCGGTCGGGCACAAATAATCGGCGAAAGTCCCGGACAGGAAATTGCCTTGTTCATCGTAGGCCAGTTCCTCGAACAGCGCGGCGCCGAGGCCGTGCGCGAAGCCGCCGTGAACCTGCCCCTCCACGATCTTCGGGTTGAGTTGAGTGCCAACGTCGTGAACGGAGGCGTATTTCTCGATATGCAAAATCCCCGTCGCCCGGTCGATTTCGACCGCCGCAAGATCCACGACGAAGCCGAAGGTCGTCGCCGAGGCCACGCGGTCCTTCACATCGGGAGAACCGAGTAACGGAGGCGACACCACAGCGGTTTCGACGATGCCGGGCGCCGTACCGGGCGGCAATCCGGCCGGATCCCAGTGCGCTCGCGCCGCCACCTTGCGGAAAGGCAGGGCCCTGTTGGAGCCGCGCACCCGCGCGTAACCGTCACTCAGATCGATTTCTTCGGGGGTCGCATCGAGCGCTTCCGCAGCCATAAGCCTGATCTTATCCGCAACCTGGCGCGCCGACTTCGCCACCGCGTCGACCACTATCGCGGCGAAACGATTGGAGTAATTGCCCGAGGCGATCGACCAGGCGCTGGTGAGCGTATCGATATCGGTGACGACGTCGATGTCGGCGGGGTCGAGACCGAGAGCATCAGCTACGATCTGCGCGGCCACGGTCGCATGGCCTTGCCCATTCGGCGTGCTACAAATCCTGAGCGTCACTTGTCCGCTCGGATCGACCTGCAGAACGGCGCTGGCATTGGCGCCCGACTTGCGTTCGCCGCGGCTGCGCTCTTCCGCGGTTTGCGCGAGCGAAACATAGGCCATGTTGGAACCGGAAGGCTCGACTCCCGCGGCAAAGCCGATGCCGAATAATCTGCCGTCACGGCGTGCCTGCTCGCGCCGCCGTTGCAGGCCTTCATAGTCGGCGATGCGGAGCAATTCGTCGAGTGCCCGCGGATAATCGCCCGAGTCGAACACCGCGCCGGCCGGCGCCCGATACGGGAAACGATCGGCCGGAATGAAATTCCGTCGGCGAAGTTCGGCCGGATCGATGCCGAGGCCGCGCGCGGCAATCTCCATCACCCGTTCGAGCGCGAAATAGAATTGCGGTCCGCCGTAACCGCGGTTGAGGCCCACCGGCGTCGTATTGGTGACAACGAGTTCGTTCTCGACGGCGATGTTCTCGACCGCATAACTGCCATTCGAGGCCGCATGCATGCGGTAGAGCGAAGCGGGCTCCGGCGGTCGTATGTAGGCGCCCATGTTGGCGACGTTGTGGAACTTGAGCGCCAGCAACTTGCCGTCGTTGCGGAAAGCGGCGGCAACCGATCCGAGGCGATCGCTGGCCGCCGAGGCGGCACTCAGATGTTCAGCGCGATCCTCGATCCATTTCACCGGCAAACCGACCTTGCGGCTCACCGCGGCGAGCAGCACGATGTAGGAGAGCACGGCCTGCTTGATACCGAAGCTGCCTCCGCTTGCCGGCGGCGTGATCAAGCGTAGGCGATGGCCGGGTACGCGCAGCGCACCGGCCATCAGCGGCTGGATCACAAAGGGACCCTGAAAATTGGACCAGACGGTATAACGATCGGGCGCGCGCTCGAAATGCGCGATGACGCCGAAGGTCTCCATCGGCGTCGAAGCGTAGCGCGGATAGGAATAGGAGAACTCGAATATGCGATCGGCGGCGGCGAAGGCGGATTCCGGATCGCCGTAGCGGAACGTCCGGCGGCTTATGACGTTGGACGTGGTATTGTCGTGCAGCAAAGGGGCGCCCGGCGCGCGGGCGCTGGCGAGATCGGCGACCGCCGGCAATGGCTCGTAACCGACGTCAATCAGCTCGCAGGCGTCCTCGGCGATGTAGCGGCTGTCCGCCACCACGACCGCCACCGGCTCCCCGACATAACGCACGCGATCAAGCGCAATCGGATAATAGGCGAACGGCGCCCTTACGACGCTCGCAATCGGTCCGATCACCTCGGCAATCTCGCGTCCGGTGACGACGCCGCGCACGCCGGGGAGCGCGAGCGCGCGCCGAACGTCAATGCCGAGAATGCGCGCATGCGCATGCGGGGAGCGCAGGATGGCGGCGAAGGTCAGACCTGGTAGCGGAGCGAGGTCGTCGATGAAACGCGCCCGCCCGGTGAGCAGCGCTTCGTCCTCCTTGCGTGGGACGGCGGCGCCCACCCAGCGCCGTGACGCGGCCGGGGCTGATACGACCGAAGCGCTCTTCACGTTGCACCGTCCGTCACAGATACGCGTTACCCGTCACGCTGTCCGCTTCCGAAGCGATCCGAAGCCATCATCTATAGGGCGCGTCTGCATATCATCACAAATAATAATTGAGCATGAACGAAATCACTTTTCCCTATAGCGAAACGAGCGGGCGCTGCCCGTGCGCTGTCGACATCCGGATGCAAGCGCGGCGACATAGCCGGCGCCGTGGCGGCTCGCGGCACACACGCGCGGCGGTGGCCGCGCCGGCAAAGCGAACGCTGCCGTCCGCGAGACACCGGTGCCGCCTTGGCGCATTGCCCGCAAAGGTCAGGGGCATCAACCCCCGCCGAAGAGTCCCGCCGGTGGCGACGAGGTCGATGTCGGAAAGTGCCGGCGTCTTCGCGGTAGGCGCGGAAACGGAAGCGGCACGGGCATATGCCGCGCGCGCGAAGGCGGCGCGCGGCGCGCCAGACTTGAGCGCGACATCGTCGATGAGACGGCCCCCGAGGTGCAACCACGCCGCGTCTTTGACGCGGCCGACAGCCGCGTCCGCGAATGTCCCCTCCTGACCCGAAACCGGGCCCGCCTGGAGCACCTGGAATCCTCCCGCCCCGCGCTCTGAGCGGCGCGGCGCATTCTTGCAGGCGAAGAATACCGAGCGGGCGGCGACGGGCGCTTGTCGGCGGTTATGGCTGCTTATCAGCCGGTCTGATTTTCGCCTCGCGTAACCGCAAGCGGGCGGAACTTAAGCGAAGACCTGGGTGGCCCTTCGATATTCGGACGGCGTTACACCCTGATGTTGGCGGAAAAAGCGGGTGAAATTGGAATGCGCATCGAAGCCGAGCCCGAGCGCGACGCCGGACAGCGGCTCCTCGGACTCGATCAGGATGCGGGTGGCCGCCTCCATCCGTATCGTGTTGAGGAACAGGGACGGTGTGAGGCCCGTATTGCGCTTGAATTGCGCAAAAAAATGCGGTCGCGACAGGCCGGCGATTTTGGCCAGCGTGCGGGTGTCGAACGGCTCGCCCAGCGTCTTGCGCATGTAGCGCAGCACACGGCGGATGCGGTGGTCTGAGACGACGAGCGGAGGCTTCTCGCGGCAGAGCACCTTGCGGTCGGAGAAGGCGTCGATGACCCGGATCATGAGGTTGAAGACGGCGATTTCCGCCTCCTGCGTCGACACGATATCGCCGAGCAGCATCCGACTGCCGAGCAAAAGGGTACTCTCGCAAATTTCGCGGGTGACGTAGACGCAGGGACGCGGAAAGAACTGGGAATGACCGGAACAGAGCAGGCGCGGATCGATCATGCCGAGCCAGGTCGGGTCGATATAGAGGGCAAGGATCACTGTTTGCGGTGCATGGTCGCCGTGGGTGTAGGCGTGCGGCTCCCAAGCATTCACCAAGACCGCCGTCGCATCGGTCAGGCGACAGGTTCGACCTCGCACATCGAAGGCGGTGTCGGCACCACTGAACTTGAGCAGGACGTGGCAATCGCGATGGGCGTGAGTGACCAGCGAGCGATCCATTTCGAGCAGGGCGACCCGCCCGAAGCGGCCTTGCAGGATGCTCAGCGGCTTTGACATCGCGCTTTCAAGTTACATGAAGGTCAGTCGCGGCGACAAGCGGTACAACCGCGGCGTGCTCGCCGGTGGTCTTGGCTTTGCCCCCGGTCGGGTGATGACGACGCGTTTGCTTCAGGTCGCTTTCGGAGCCGATTTCAAGTCAAGCGGCTCCCGCCGGGTAAATTCCGGCCTCGCGCGGCACCGGAAGGAGGACGGCGCTGCGCCGCGATCGCTACGGAGGTGCGCCCGCACGCCGAAGATCGGCGACGGCGCAGGACGCTCATGCGACGGGCGAGCGCGGCCCGAGCGGTTGCAGGTGACGACGCCGATGGGCTTGCACGCCTCGACCCCTATGCGGTTAGGTCGCGCGACAATGGGTGAAGTCCATCGCCCGGTCGGGAAATGGGTTTGGAACCAAGCCGGTTCCCGGGACGCGCATTCCATCGGAATTGGGCGCGCGCCGGAGGCTCGCACCCGGACCGGGCAATTCGACGACAATGGTTTAGGCTTGATGCCGCCGGGCAACAGGCCGAACCTGGGAGCGATGTGGCGATCGAGACCGGCGACGCCTCACCGCCACGACAATCGACCGCAGCCATCCGGGCTCGCGCGGTGGGGTCTACGCGAACTGGTACAGTCGCGCCGGGTTGTCGACAAGAATGCGGTTGCGCAGCCTCGCGTCGGGTACCCATTCGCCCAAGGCATCGAGAAGATCGGTCGTATTCGGCATCGTCGTCTTGACGAAGACATGCGGCCAGTCGCTCGCCCACAAAAGGCGTTCGGGATTTTCCTTCACGAACGCCTCGACATAAGGCAGGAGATCCGGAAACGGCGGCGGTTGCATCGACAGTCGGTACGCGCCGGACAGCTTGACCCAGTGGCCTTTGCCGACCAGCCGCAGCACGGCGCGAAATGCCGGTTGCTCCACGCCATCCTCGGGCCGGAACATGCCCATGTGGTCGATGACCGCCGGACAGCCGAGCTTCTCGATGCGCGATTCGAGTTCGACCAGCTGGGCGCCCTTCGCCAGAAACTGAATGTGCCAGCCGTGCTCGCGCAGGCGATCGGCCCACCATTCGAGGTCGGAAAGCGGCAATCCGCCGGGATGGGCAAGGACGTAACGCAGGCCGCGCGCGCCGGCCTCGTGCAGCCGCCGGATTTCCTCGTCGCTGACCCGCTTGTCGAGAACGACGACGGCGCGAACGGGGATGCCGATTTCGCGCGCACCCTCGAGCTGCGCACGGTTGTCGTGACCGTAGACGCTCGGCTGAATGACCACGGCGCGGTGGACGTTCAGCTTTGCGAACAGGGCGCGGGCCATAAGGGGCGTGACCAAGGGCGGCGTGTAGTCGCGCGAGGCGACGAGCGGATATCGGTCCTGCGCGCCGAACAGGTGAAAATGAGTGTCGGTCGCGCCGACCGGCATCTCGAATGCGGGCGCGCGCAGGTTCATGTCGGGTGCGGGGCAGAGCGGCGGCTGCGTCATGGCGGTAGGCATCCTTTATCGGCGGGAAAGCATCGATGCGTGCGGGCGAGACGTCGGTCCAAACGGGCTTCCGCGGTCAGCGTCCCTCGAACAGCTGCGGGACCGCGTGGGTGAACCAGGGCACGAAGGCGACCGCCAGCACGCCCGCGATCAACACCGCGAGGTAGGGCAGCATGGTCTTCGCCGTTGCCTCGACATTGGCCTCGGCAACGGCACAAGAGATGTAGAAGCAGATGCCGATCGGCGGAATGAAAATGCCGATGCCCATCGCCAGCAGCATCACCATCGCGTAGTGGATGCCGTCGATGCCGAGCTGTGCGGCGATCGGCAAAAGGAGCGGCCCGAGAATGATGAGCACCGGAAGGCCCTCGAGCAGCGAGCCGACGGCGATCAGCAGGATCATCGAGCCGATCAGAAACAGGGTCGGGCTGTCGCCGACCGCGTGAAGGAGGTGAATGAGCAACGCCGGCAGATTCGCGACCGTCAGCGTCCAGGCGAATGAGCCCGCACAGGCGATGATGAATAGCACCATGCCGGCGAGCAGGCCGCAATCGACCGCGCCGGCGAAGAAATTGGCCAAGCCGATGCTCCGGTAGATCAGGATCGAGAGGACGAGACCGTAGAACACGGCCACGGCCGACACCTCGGTCGGCGTCGCGTAACCGAACTTGATGCCGACGATCATGATGACCGGCATGATCAATGGCAGCACCGCGCCTCCGCTCGCCTTCAGCACCTCGGCGAGGTCGGCGCGCGGGGCACGCGGCGTTCCCCGTCGCCACGCGAGGAAATAGATCGCCACCATCAGGAACAGGGCGATGACCGCCGCCGGCAGCAGGCCGGCGATGAACAAAGTTCCGATCGAGATCGGCGTCACCGAGCCGAGCACCAGCATGGCGATGCTGGGCGGAATGGTCTCGGACATGGCGCCTGCGGCGGAGAGCACGGCGGCGCCTTCTTCGGCGCGGTAGCCCTGCCGCCTGAGCTCGCGCCGGAGCACCGACCCGACCGCAACGACATCCGCGGCCTTCGATCCGGAAATGCCCGAGACCAAATAGATCGTCACAACCACGACCTGCAGAAGCCCGCCGCGCAGATGGCCGACAAGCGCCATCGCGAAACGGACAAGGCGCAGGCTGATGCCGCCTTTCTCCATGATCAGTCCGGCCCAGATGAAGAAGGGCAGGGTGAGCAGGATGAAATGGCTCGTGCCGTCAACGGTGTTCTGCGCCGCGGCGATCAGCGGCGCGGCGCCGGTCATGTGGAGAAACAGGAGAGAGCCGAGCAGCATCGAAAAGCTGACCGGCAGGCCGAGCAGGACGGCCGCAAAAAACAGGGGAAGCATGAGCGCAAGCCCGACCGCGAGATCGGGCCGCGGGCCGGGCCATGCGGCGACGGCCGCGACGATCGCGGCGACGAGCGGCGTCACCATGCAGGTTTGCCGTGTCGGATGTTCGAACAGAAGGCGCTCGGCGGCGAAAAGCGCAATCAAGCCAAGTCCGATGTTGAAGGGAAGCACGATCCACGCGTTGCTGATCTGCAGGATCGGCGTGTAGGCGGTGAGCGCCACCTCGAACAGATCGAAAGAAACCCAGAGCGTCAGGAGGGCGGCGCAGAGGATGAAGCCGTCGACGGCGGCCGCCACGGCGTCGCGTGCGACGGGCGTAAAGAAACGCGTCACGAATTCGATCGCGGTGTGGTGACGCGCGCGATAGGCGAGAGCGCCGCCGACAAAGGCCAAGGTCGTCAGGCAGAGCTTGGAGGCCTCCTCCGACCACAACAGCGACTCGGAGGACAGGTAACGGATCGAAATATCGGTGAGAACGACGAAAAGTTCGCCGATAAGCGCGGCGACGACGACAGCGCGACCCGCGAGGTCAAGCAGATCGAGAATTCGTCGCAGCGCCGTCGCGAGCGCGCGGCGGCGCCAGATCACACCGCGCCCGAGGGTGCGGGTCGCGCGGCCGATTTGGGCCTCTTCCGCCGCCGTCACGAGCCGGGTCCGGTCGGGTCGATCAGGTCTTCTCCACCTGCCTGACGACGGAGTCGAACAGATCGGCGCCGATGACGCCGCGGAAGTCGTCGTAGACGCTGCGCGTCCGATTTTTGTAGGCGGCGCGATCCACCTCCAGAATGCTGAGGCCCTTCTGTTTGAGGAATTCGCTGATCTCCGCCGTCTTTTCCACCATAGTCTTGCGCCAATCGGGGGTGAGTTCGGATGCCGCCTCGCGCAGGTCCTCCTGCAGGTTCTTGGGCAGCGAGTCGAATTTCCGCTTGCTGACCATCAGGACGCCGGCGTTGTAAACATGGTTGGTCAGGTTGACGATCTTGACCACCTCATAATGCTTGGCGGCCGGCAGCGAAATGATGGGCGTTTCGATCGCCTCGATCGTGCGCTGCGACAGCGCCAGATAGATCTCGCTGAAGTCGATCGCGATGGGGTTGGCGCCGAGCGCGCGGTACATGGCAGCGAAGATCGGACCGGGCTGCACGCGGATTTTGAGCCCCTGCATGTCTTTCGGCTCGGGCAGTTTGCGGTCGATCGTCGAGGTCACGCGCCAGCCCCAGTGTCCGTAGCACAAAGCGTAAATTCCTTTCGCGGGCATCAGATCGGCAAGCTGCCGTCCGATCGGCCCGTCCAGCACCTTCTCGGCGCTGGCGAGATCGGGGAACAGGAACGGCAGGTCCATCACCTGAAACTGCGGAAACAACGTATCGATGAATCCGGACGTATGCGCGCACAGGTCGATGATGCCGGTCTGCAGGCCGGTAAGGATGTTGAGCTGGCTGCCCAGTTCGCCAGTGCCGTAGACCTGAACTTCGACCGCGCCTTTGGTCTTCTTCTTGACGTTCTCGGCGAAGCGGACGAGCACCTGGTAGAGGGGATGGACCCGGGTATCGGCCATCGTCAGCTTCAAGGTGTGGGTCGGCGTCTGCGCGAAGCCCTCGCGCGCGAGATAAGGCATCGCGATGGTCTGGCCTGCGCCGACCGCAATCGCCTTCAGCATCGTACGCCGATCGATCATTGGCCGTTTCCTCCTCGAATGGTTGGCGAAGCGATGCTAGCATCCGGTTCGATCAGCTCGCAATCCGTCCACCATTGCCGAGATCGCATGCGATGTCGGGCCGCGGCCGCACGCGAGTTGTCCGCTGTTTGTTTCATACGCGGGAACGGGGCGATGTGGCGGATGACGCGGCGACGGCGCAGCCGCATGCACGCTCCGCGGCGGTCGAGACCGGCGCCGGTAAGACACCGCACGAGCGGATCGCATCGAGGCCGAAATCGGAGCGACGGCCTATCGCGGCTCCCCTGCGCAGCGGGTCGAGACCGGGTGCCGGGATCGACGCCGCTTTCGCGGGGCAACGGCACGCGCAGGAGCCGGCCTCGGGCGGCGCGCCCCCGCGCGCGGCGGACGGCAGTTTGTTTGACCTTGCGCGCTCCTGTGCCGATCTCGACCGCGGCGCACCCCCTTCCGGCCAGACGCAGGAACGCGATCGGCAAGACGGCAATGGCCGCGCCAAGTGCTTGAAATCCCTGGCGCTCCCTAGGGGACTCGAACCCCTGTTTTCGCCGTGAGAGGGCGACGTCCTGGGCCGCTAGACGAAGGGAGCTCGGCGCGGAAATGCCGAAATAACCTCGATCCCGCCCGCACGCAAGCTTGCCGGTTCTGGTGATGTGGCCAGGCAGGCCGAACACCTGCATCGGGGTTCTTTTTGGTTCGAGTCTTGAGCAACCCGAGCTTCGGAGAACCCCTTTCCTTGCTCAACCCGTCTCAAATCTGTCTGAGCCCACACAGATGCCGGCTGGGGAGGCGGCCAGCATCTTGAATCGCAATCTACCCTGCCGGGAAATCCCGTCCGATTCAATCAGTCCATGAACCGCTCCAACACGCCTGACGTGGTGACGGAACCGACTTTTTCACATAATGTGTGAGGTGGAATGCCCCGAAGCAACGGATCGCCGGGAGGCTGACATGGCCGATACGAACTGGACGATTCATGGCCGCGAGTTCGTGAATTGCAATTGCTCTTATGGCTGTCCTTGCCAGTTCAACGGCCTGCCGACCCATGGCAACTGCAAGGCCGTGGCGGGCATGCAGATCGATAAAGGTCATCACGGCTCAACCAAACTTGATGGTTTGAAGTTCGTCGCGATCTTCCGATGGCCCGGCGCGATCCACGAAGGCAAAGGCGAAGCGGCCGTGGTCATCGACGAAAACGCCACCGAGGAGCAGCGCACCGCACTCCTTCGAATACTCAGCGGGCAGGACACCAAGCCGGGCGCGACGATTTTCAATGTCTTTGCGTCGACGCTCGAAAAGCTGCACCCGCCGATCTTTGCGCCGATCGAGTTCGAGGCGAATGTTCCCGCGCGGCGCGGCCGGGTTGCGGTTAAGGGCGTCACCGAAGGCCGTGGTGAGCCGATCCTCAACCCGGTGACGAAGGCCGAACACCGCGTGCGTATCGATATGGTCGATGGCTTCGAGTACACGCTCGCCGAGATTGGACGCGGCTGGACTAAGGTGTCACGGCCGATCCAGTTTGAACTGGCCGATTCCTACGCGCAATTCGCGGAAATCCATCTCTGTCAGGATGGCATCGTCCGCTGAATGGTCATGAATGACGCGGCGCTGACTGCCGTGCTGCGACGCGATCGTGTCGTCGTCCTGGCCTGTCTTCTTGTGCTGGTCGTGCTCGCCTGGGCCTACGTGCTGTGGCTTGCCGCCGACATGCAAATGGGCGGCATGGACATGACCGGATATCGAACGATTCCCGCGGGAATGGGAATGATGATGCCTGCGGCCGCTCCGTGGCAACGGATCGAATTCGCATTCGTGTTCGTCATGTGGGCGGTGATGATGGTCGGCATGATGACGCCCTCAGTTGCCCCGATGATACTGATCTATGCACGGGTCGGCAGGCAGGCCGCCGCGCAACGGCAGCCCGTCGCGGCCAGCGCATGGTTTGCTGGCGGCTATCTCTTGATTTGGGTCGCGTTCGCGCTCATCGCGACGATCGTCCAGTGGAGCATCGAACGCGCAGGCTGGCTGAACTCCGACATGGTGGTGACAAGTGGCATCCTTGGCGGGCTGATACTGATTGCGGCCGGATTGTACCAATGGACGCCAATCAAGGACGCCTGCCTGCAACAGTGCCAGTCCCCACTGCAGTTCATTCAACGCAATGGCGGCTTCCGCGCAGAACCTTTTGGATCGCTCGCGCTTGGCGCCCGTCACGGCGCCTACTGCGTGGGCTGCTGTTGGGTTCTGATGGCCCTGCTATTTGTCGTGGGCGTCATGAACGTGCTTTGGATCGCACTGATCATGATCTTTGTGCTGCTGGAAAAAATCATCCCGGCCGGGCGGCTCGTCTCGCGGATAGCCGGCATTGGGTTCATCGTTGCCGGCGTGTGGCTGATAGCACGCTCGGTTTAGCAGGATCGCGATGTCGTCCCGGGTCACGCGCAACGCCGCCACAAAAGACGATACGGCATATGCCCTCCGAAAGCGGACGTCGAGAGTCGCGTTCCCGCGTTTCCGGCGAGGACAGCGCGCCCATCCGCCATTGCCACGCGGCCGCGACACGGACAGGCGGAGAATAGCGGTGCAACATCGCGCTCTTGCGCGATGATCCGATCATCAGCCTTCCCGCCGTGCCAGCCCGACAGCATGGCCACCCCCGCCGGTCGTCACGGCGCGGCCGCCGCTGTCGCGCCACGCCAACGGGCACGATCCGCTGGCGTGGGTTCGAACCAAGTCTGGCCATGCGCCGTGATGCGCCGAGCGGTCGAGTGATGCGCGTCGTAGAATCGATGCGCAAGGCCCGGTTTACCCGTACCACGATCTGCCCGTACCATTTGCGCCAAGGAGAAAACGATTTGGGCCGCTTCGATGGTGAGATCGAGCGCGGCTCCGCCGTCGCCCGGAAGTGACAAATCCTAGGGCACGCCATCCCCCGGCGAGCGAAACATTGATGGACCGAAATGCGCCGCATGATGCCGGGACGGGTGCGCGGACCACGGCGTCTCGACGGCCGGTCTTCGACGGACAATCACCGCGCGGAAGCCTCCGCAGGCGCCGCGCGACGCCACTCCCCGCCATGGATTTTGTTGACTCGTGGCTTACTCGGCCGCGCAATTGGCGCCTGATCGCTTTGCTGACGGTCAGGCAAGTATTTTGATTATTTAAAGATTTTGGTGGGCGCACCAGGACTCGAACCTGGGACCCGCTGATTAAGAGTCAGCTGCTCTACCAACTGAGCTATGCGCCCGGGAAAGCCGCGGCCGAACCGCCGAGCGGCGGTCTGTTAGCAAAGGCGGC